>JBIOJT010000323.1:0-5236 GCA_044451055.1 Methylomirabilales bacterium (SeqCode) | reverse complement strand
GTCCTCGACCACGATGAGCCCGTGCTTCCGGGCGTAGGCCCGGCACTCGCGGACCTGGGACTCGATCGTGGAGGTGCCGTCCTGCTCGTGGGAGCTATAGCGGGCGTAGATGGCGCAGCGAGTAGGACCGCTCACGGGGCCACCCTTGCTAAGAGAGACACTGCCTTCCCTCGACGCCGGACATGAGTGCCCCTGGGCTCCCAACAAGCCGGGGAGCCCTGGGCTCCGGTGGGATCGGGAGCGCGTTCCATCTCGTCCAACTCACCCTTCCGCCTGAGCGGCGGGAGGACTCCTACGCAGCCGCACACGAGGACCGGGAACGGACCGGATTCCTAGGGCGCGCCGGAGGTTGTAAATCTTCGTCTTGTTCCAAGAATCTCGGTGGCCCCATTTCGGCAGGTCCCGCCGGTTGAACTCCTCGGCGATCACCCCGGCACTCCAGCCAGCCTGCACGAGTTCAGTCAGCGGAGCGCGCAGTGCTTCCGCTGCGATGCGACGATCCTTGCGCACTCGCACGCGGGGAATGCCGACAGACGGGATTCCCAGAACGTGTCGGAGATGCACGATCTTGCCTCTATTCCAGGGCGTTCTAGAGTACCAGCCTCGTAGGGCCCGCCGGTTGAACTCCACAGCGATCGCTGCATCGCTCCAGGCGGCCTGGACCAACTCCGTCAGCGGAGCGCGCAGTGCTTCCGCTGCGATGGGACGATCCTTGCGCACCCGCATGCCGGGATCGCGGCTGGACGGGATTCCGAAGAGACGACGGAGGTACCGCACGGCGTCCTTATTCCAGTGGGTTCGAGCGGCAAAACCCCGGAGGCCCCGCCGGCTGAACTCCGCGGCGATCGCGGCGTTGATCCAGCCCGCCTGCGCGAGTTCGGTCAGCGGGCCGCGCAGCGGTTCGACTGCGGCGCGGGAGTTCCTGCGCACTCGGACGCGGGGAGGGGACGGGATTCCAAGGGCTCGCTGGAGCCACCGGATCTTGTTGGAATTCCACGGAGTGCGATGGTAATAGCTCCGCAGACCCCGCCGGTTGAACTCCTCGGCGATCACCCCATGGCTCCAGCCCACTTGGGTCAACTCGGTCAGCGGCGCGCGGAGCCTTTCCCGATAGATAGGCCATGGGGGACCGGTAGTCCCCGCCTTCCGGGCATCGGAATAGAGCAGGTGGTGGACCTTCTCCCGTGTGTACGAGCCTCCTCGGGGCGGTGCCTTCACGCCGAGACGGTTCAGTTCTGCGGCGATCTGCCCCGCATCCCGCCCTTGGGCCGCGAGTTCGCGGGCGATGGCGGACCCGGGGAATGGCCGGGTGATGCAATGCGGGGTCACAGCCCCGCCCGCCCAGGTGATCTCCACCTCAAAATCCACCTTGGAGACGGCGACCACCCGGACCTCTCGGATCAAGAGCCGGAGCAGGTCCTTTCGGTCATCATTCGTGGTCGAGGGAGCCGCCCAGAGTTCCGGGAGATCGCTGGCCAAGCTCCGGATGGTGGACAGAGCCTCCGGCGTCATCTCCAGCCGCGGGACGAGCGGTGTCTCCGCCTGCTTGTTCTCCAACTCCCGAACCTTCTGCGCCGCGAGCTTCCAGTCGTTTAGCAGGTTCGGCGCTACGAGGGGGTCAGCGGGGTCCACGAGCTTGAAGCGCTGCTCGGCCCTGCTGGCCTCGTAGCGGACGCGGTCCAGTTCGAGTTGCCGCTGGCGATGGGCGGCCGTGTAGGCGGCGTTGACGTCCTCTGCGACGGCGAGCACGGCCTCGACCTCCGGCGGGGCGAGCCGTCGGAGAAGCTCCCGCGCCACAAGCTCATCCAACGGCCCCCCGGGGACGCTCCAGCAGGCGGCTTGCCCGTATTCTACTTGCTGCTTGCTGCAGCGGTAGGCGATGCGGACTCCTCGGGACGGATGGCTGTAACCCACGCGCATGCGTCGCCCGCACCGCCCGCAGCGCACGAGGCCCTGGCAAAGGGCTGGCCCCTTCCCGACCGGCACCCGGATGGAGCGCCGCCTACTCTTGAGGCCTTCGAGGATCTCGCGCCATAACGCCGGGGAGATGTAGGCGCGATGGTGATCCGGGAACAGGATGCCTCCGCTCCAATCGGTCCGGGAGCGCCTGGACGGGTCGGTCTCCCCTTTCGGGGGGCGGGGGCGAAAGGAGTAGGACCCGCAATAGGCCGGGTTGGTCAGCATGTGGTAGATCCGGCCCCGAGTGGGACGCACCCAGAGGACCTGCTCCTTACGGCGGATCGGGAGCTTAAAGTTTTGATCTTCTTCATGGTTAGCGTAAAACCGCAGCACCCGGCCCACGGTGCCGAGCCTCTCGTAGTGCCTGAACACCTCCTCGATCGCCTTCTGGACGCGGGCATCAGGGTCTTTGGCCCAGATGCCCTTCTCGGTGCAGACATACCCCGTGGGGCAGACGCTCACGGCGTACCCTAGCCGGGCTCGGGCGAGCTTGGCCTGCGCGAAGGTATTGCGCCGGATAGCATTCTCATACTCGGCGAAATCCGCCCGAATGTTCGCCATGAAGGTGTCGTGGGGGTTGTCGAACTCCACGATGGTGCCTTCGACAGCGAGGAGCACATCAAACGTGCGGCAGAGCTGCGCGAGGGTGAAGAAGTCCGCCCGGGACCGGCTTAACCGGGAGATCTCGGAGACGAGGATGAGGCCGACTTGTCCCTGGGAGACGAGTTGCAGGAGCCGCTGCCACCCCTCGCGGGATTCCCCCGAGGTACCACTCAGCCCCAGGTCTTGGTCGATGATCTCGATGGAGTCCTCCGGCCATCCCCACCGGAGGGCCAACTCTTTCTGGTTCCGCTGGTGGGCGGCGCTGCCGGGGTTTTCCTCGACCTGCCGCGGACTGGACTGCCGGAGATAGACCACCGCGAGCCGTTGAAGATGGCGGGCCGTAATTTGGGCGGGGCGGCTATCCCTCACTCCCCGTGCCCCCCTTCTGCTGGAGGAAGGATTGAATCGCCATCCGGGCGAGGAGGCGCGCCACCTGGGCGTCCCTCGTTGGGTGCGACGGTCCGGGGATAGTGTTTCTTCCCGCGTTTCCTTCTGCCACTTTCTGGCTGTTTTTCCGTGAGGTGCTCATCCGCACTGGCCTTCCCTGCCGCCCCGGCGCGCAACCTCTCGGCAACCTGAGCGGCTTGGAGCAAGGCCTCCAGCGGGAATCGTTGCGGTGGAGAAGTGCGTTCGCCTGCATCTTGTTCGTTCGAAATCATATGACTTAATAAGTTGCAGACGGACTCACTCTTCGCCGGTTTGCGTTCCTCCTCCAGGGGCGCAAGAGCAGGATGGTGGGCACCATGCTCCGTAGGAGCATCGTTCGTGGGCGCAATGCTGCCCGGGACGGGAGGCCCTCCCTCTTGGTGTCCTGGCTCGACCGGGGAATCAGCCGAGGGAATAGGGGCACCCTGTACGGGGTCCTCCCGATGCCCAGACCGGAGGAAGCCTGTGAACGGCAGGAGCTGCTGCGTATGCCCTTGACTGGAATTGTCACCACTCGCTGGTTTGGTTCGCTTTCTCCGGCTTCTGATCATCCAGCACCTCCTCGGCGATGATGGTGGCCAGCACGTCTATCCACGCTTCCCGGGCCGTGCGACTCGGGGGACCAGGGGGCTGCCGTTGCTCGACTCGCCTGCGGGTCTCCGTGTGGAACTCCCGGCGAGGTGAGCGGCGGCCGCCTCTTCCTGATTCTTCGGCCAGGTGAGACTCTCCCACGGGGCGGGAGTGACCCAACCTGCGTCCGTCTTCAGACATGCGAAAACCTCTCAGCAAACGACTCGCGGTACGCCTTCCGCATGAACGGCGGGCGCTCCTGCCGCTCCCGGAGGGCAACGTGGATCTTGACAGCCAACTCACGGGGAACTGGCGTTGGTGCGCGCTCAACCCGGCACAGCGACGGCGGGCTCATGCCCAAGCGATCCGCCAGCGCAGCCTGCGTGATCGCCAAGCGTGCGCGCTGCATCCTGATCCACCGGCCCGTCATAGCTCTGCCCCCACGCGAAAAGAAATTTCTGTTCGCTGGGAGAGAGTATAGACGGCGGCTACAGGCGGATAGGCGGACGACAGCTACTAAGCTCTGGCAAACACTGGCTTATTTTTTTCGCTTGACACCAGGCAGGCGGACGGGGGGATCTGCTAGCGGGAGAGGAGGCGTTCGGCCTTCTTGCGATGAGCCTCGCTACAGTACTTCTTATGCCCTCTTTTAGAGCGGTCCAAAAAGTATGGGTGGGGACACGTTGGGTATCCGCAGCGCCGAAGTCTTGCCCACCATTGGTTTGGGGTTAGGACGAAGAGAAAGACGCGAGACACGTTGACCTCCCAGTCGAGGATGGGGTCCCAGGGGTACCTGATGTCATAGTCGCCAGTTTTTGGCAAGTGAGCCCAGGCTAATCGCGTGGGGTAGTTGTCTGCATCTGACTTGATACGATGAAGGATGGCCAAATAGTCGAGAGCACAAATGTGGGCAGCATGCCTCCCGAGCCGAGGGCCGCTCTCAACCATCGTGTCAGCGAAATCAACCGCGGCGCACGATGCGATCGCATGGGGAAGCCTGGGGTCGAATTCGCCGGTTTTTCGAAAGTGAGCAACGACTGATCGGATCTGGGGCAGATATTGCCGGGTCACATTGAGGAACTTCAGGGTGTTCGGTGGCTCCATGGCCAGGATGTCTCTGACTCTCTTCGCCATCATCCTGAGCCCCTTTTCGCGGCCCATCTGAAGGATCTCTGACTTTGTTCGCGTCCGCCTCGGCCTGCTTTCCGTGGCCATCGCTCCTCCCGCAAAAGCCCCGAAGTGGCCCCACGGCAACCGCTCGGGAGGCGGCTTTCGACTAGCCGGTCTAGCTGTGGGCGGCCTACTGATTCTCAGTCTACTTCGATTTCGTTACGATGGGAATCTACTTCGCGGCTACCGCAGGGGTGCTAAACACTCAGGCGTATCGTTCGCCGGGTTGTTCACCCGCGTGCTGACGGGGTAGGCGATCATCTCCTCGTCGGGATACGGACGCAGGAGCGGCTGGAGGTGGTCCGCCTCCTGGATGGCCGGATCGAGCCAGACATCGTAGTCCGCCGACGACAAGATCACCGGCATCCGACATATTAAATGCACTAACTGGCTATACTCGTCGCCGGAGAAAGATCTCCATTGCATGGGAGGCGACTATGTTGGTGCACAAGAACGCGTTCACTGTTGTCGAGCATCCGAATGAGGTCCCTGTCTATACTCTCACATG
>JBIOJT010000322.1:0-5246 GCA_044451055.1 Methylomirabilales bacterium (SeqCode) | reverse complement strand
TGATGGGCGGGCGCGGCGGCTGGGGTCGGGGCGCCGGGTTCGGACCAGGGGCCGGGCCGTGCTGGCAGCAGGGGGCCCAGGGCGTGACGGCGACTGCGATTGACGAGGCCAAGGCCAAGGAGATCGCAAACGACTACGTGGCGAAGAATCTTCCCGGCTACACGGTGGAGAAGCTCGTCAAGTTCGAGCGGCCCCGCGGCCCCATGTACCAGGTGGAGGTGAAGGGGCCGAAGGATGAGGTTACCTATCTCCACATCAATCCGTTCGGGTACGTAATGTCCTCCGGAAAGGGTCGCAGCTTCTAATGACGGTCGAGATGGGGGAGCCGGCGCCGCGTCGGCTCCCCCGTTTTGCTTTTGGCGCCGAGGCCACAGACGCCACGAATATTGGCTCTCCGTTTTCTGGAGGAGGTTCGTCCCTCCTTCTTTCCTTCTCCCCCGAGTGGTGAGCCCCCGGGTGTTGTGATAGGCTTCTCAGAGATCGCGGGGGGCTACTCCTCGGAGCATGTATGTCGAGTCTGAAACAACCGGTCGCCCGGCTGAATCTCGCCTGGCCAACTCTCCTGGCCACCGTCGTCCTGCTGATCGTCCTCCTGGGTGTCTATACGATCATCGAGTCGCGCCGCCTCCAGCGGAACCTGAGCCGCGAACTGGAGGACCGGGCCGTCGCGCTGATCGGCATCCTGGAGGCCAGTAGCCGGAACGCCATCGCCAGCAACGCGCTCCTGGAGGAGGCGGTAGCCCAGCGACTCCTGGACAACGCGCGATTCGTTGACTTCCTCATCGGGCGAAGCCCCCGGGCAGTCGAGTTGATCCAGCGCATGGTCGCGGAGAACAGGCTGGCCAAGGTGGAGTTGCTCGATCCCGAGGGGCGCCTTATTCCCGTCTCCCGCGTCGAGGGGCTATCCGGTCCCCCGGGCGGTGGCCGGGGTCGAGGCGATTTCGAGCAGCGCGGACCGGGCGCGCCTGCGCAGCCCGGGCAGTCGTCCGCGACCCTCGCTCCGGGGCGTGGTCCCGGGATGATGATGGGCGGAATGATGGGGCCGCCGAGCGAGTCCGAGTCACGTTCGCCGGAGGGCCAGCGTGCCCCCGGGATGATGTTCATGTGGGGGCCTCGCTGGTGGGGCGGCTCTCGGGGGGATCCGGCCCAGCTTTTCCCGTCACTGCCCAAGGGGGCCAAGGTCCGGCGTTTCTGGGAGGGCAGCGCCTTCGGCGTCGCCGTCCCCGCGCAGAGTTTCTCCGGGATCATCGCCGTCCATGCCGACGCCGAATACCTGCTGAACTTCCGGCGCGAGATCGGCGTGGAGCGGCTGGTCGAGGACCTTGGGCGACAATCCGGGGTGGCGGCGGTGGCCTTGCTGGACCGGGACCTCACCGTGCTGGCGAGCAGCGACACGGCCGAGGTGGGCCGGCGGGAAAAAGACCCCTTCCTGCAGGAGGCATGGCAGGCGGGCGCGTTGAGGGGGCGGCAGCTGCGCCGCCCCGATGGCCGGGAGGTGTACGAGGTGGTCAAGCCCTTCGCCCTCGAGAATACGCAGGCCGGCCTGGTGCGCCTCGACCTCGGCACGGAGGGCCTGGCCGGGGTGGCGCGGCAGGCCCAGCGCGGCATCCTATACTACAGCCTTGGCCTCCTCGTCGTCGGCATCGGGGGGGTCGTGGCGATCTTCTGGATCCAAGCGCGCCACCTAGTGGAGCGCCGGGCGCTTGAGGCGGCCATGGCCCGGGAGCAACGGCTGGCCGCCGTGGGCAACCTGGCCGCGGGGGTGGCGCACGAGATCAGGAACCCGCTCAATGCCATCTCTATCGGCCTGCAGCGGCTGCGGAAGGAGTTTCCCCCCGCGGAGGCTGAGCCCCGAGCGGAGTACGTTGGATTCACGGAGCTCATGCAGGGCGAGGTGGGTCGGCTCGACGCCATCGTGGATCGGTTCCTCACCCTGGCGCGGCCCTCGCGCCCGACCCTGACCGAGGAGCCGTTGGCGCCCGTACTGGAGGAGCTGCTCGCGCTCCTGACCCCGCAGGCATCAGCGCAGAAGATCCGGGTCGTGACCGATCTCGCGCTCGAAGGGGCGCGGACCCGCATGAACCGCCAGCAACTCACCCAGGCGTTCATGAATCTTCTCCTCAACGCGATCCAGGCCATGCCGGAGGGCGGGACGCTGACCCTCCATGCCGCGGTGGTGCCGACTTCGCCGCGACCCGTCGCGAGGATCGCCATTTCGGACAGCGGGCCGGGCATCCCCCCGGAGAATCTGGACCGGATTTTCGACCCCTACTTCACCACCAAGGAAGGCGGGACGGGACTGGGGCTGGCCTTGGCCTATAGGATCATTCAGGAACACGACGGCGGCCTCGACGTCGAAGGCGGTGCCGGGCCGGGCGCCACCTTCGTCGTCGTGCTCCCTGTCGTCGAGCCGGTGTGAGGCAGCCGGGGCCGATCCTTTTCGGCCCGCTCATCTCATCGGTCACTCCTGAGAACCTCAGGCCAGACGGCCTCTGCGCGACGGGCTGGCGAATGGCGGCCGCGTTGTGAGGGAGGTGCCCGTGCCGATGGAATCCCTGCGAATTCTGATCGTGGATGACGAGCCGTCCCAGCGCGAGCTGGTCGGCGGCTTCCTGAAGAAGCAAGGGCACGAGGTCTTCCTGGCCGCCGGAGGGGCCGAGGCCCTCGACCGCGTGAAGGAGACGCGGGTGGACCTAGTCATCAGCGACTTCAAGATGCCGGGCATGTCGGGGCTCGACCTCTTGCGCGGCGTGAAGGCCGTGAATCCCGAGATCCCCTTCATCCTGGTCACCGCCTACGGGACGGTGGAGACGGCGGTGCAAGCCATGAAGGAGGGGGCGGCCGACTACATCACCAAACCGCTGGACCTGGAGGAGCTCCTGCTGCGCATCGGGCGGGTGAGCGAGCAGCTCCGCCTGCAGAGCGCGGTGCGCGACCTCCAGGCGCACCTGGTGGAGCGGCACCGCCTGGAGGGGATCATCGGCGAGAGCGGGCGGATGCAGGAGGTCCTGGCGCTCGTGAAGCAGGTCGCGCCCTCGGAGGCGACGGTGCTCATCCGGGGCGAGAGCGGCACGGGCAAGGAGCTGATCGCGCGGGCCATCCACTTCAATTCGCCGCGGGCTGCCGGCCCGCTGGTGACGCTGAATTGCGCCGCGTTGCCCGAGCAATTGCTGGAGAGCGAGCTCTTCGGCCACGAGCGGGGGGCCTTCACCGGGGCCGTGGCCCAGCGCAAGGGCCGGTTCGAGCAGGCGGATAGTGGCTCGGTGTTCCTCGACGAGATCGGGGACCTCAGCCCGACCCTTCAGGCGAAGCTGCTCCGGGTCCTCCAGGAGCGACAGTTCGAGCGGCTGGGCGGCAACCGGACAGTGACGGTGAACGTGCGCATCCTGGCGGCGACCCATCGCGACCTGGAGAGCGCCATTAAGGCCGGCGCGTTCCGCGAGGACCTGTACTACCGGCTGAACGTCGTGACCATCCGGATCCCACCCCTGCGGGAGCGGCGAGAGGACATCCCGTTCCTCCTGGATCACTTCCTGAGGAAGTTCGCCCAAAAGAACCGGCGCGAGGTGACCGGCCTCACGTCCGCGGCGCGCGATGCGCTCTTGCGCTACGAGTATCCGGGGAACGTGCGCGAGCTGGAGAATATCGTAGAGCGGGCGGTCCTGCTCTGCCGGGGCCGGGTCATCGACCTTCTGGATCTGCCCGTGGCCTTACGGCCCGGCGAGCGGGGTCCGGCCGAGCCCGAGTCCGGTCGGCTGCCGGATCTCTTGGCCGGCATCGAACGGCAGGCCATCCGTGCGGCGCTGGAGCGGCATGGCGGAATCCAGACCCAGGCCGCAGCCGAGCTGGGGATCAGCGAGCGTGTGCTGCGCTACAAGATGAAAAAGTACGGCCTGGAAGGGCGCCTTGAACCCTGAACCCTCCCGCCCTGGGACCGGCATCCTTCCCGATGAACTGTCTGCGGTCATGATCTCGCCTTCACATCGAACGGCCGCTTCGCACCTGGTAGGACTGGCGCGGTACCCCGTAGGCTCCACTTGGCTGTGTCCGCCGTTTCCAGCTTCGTGTAGAGGTCGCCGTGGGCCCGTCTCCAGTCCCCGCCACGCCGAACCCGGCGAGCCGATTTCCGGCACCGGGCTCTCCTGCTCGCTTCGCCCTGCGGGGTATGGGACCTATCGACGGGGAGTGCTTTCGGCCAGGGGGCACCCAGTCCCCGCCTACTCCACCTCGTCCAGCCGAGTCGGCCTTCGCCCGGGCGTAGATCCCCCGTCGCTTGGTCATGCAGAGTGATGGGCGCTTTTCTCAAGGCGCCCCCGCCTCCATTGCCCCCCAACTGAAAGTCACTTGGAAAGTTCTATCTTTTGTACACTTCGGGGAACCAACTAGGGCTCGAACCGACCCAGGACCCGCTCACGGTAAAGCGCCAGTCGTTTCGGGGGGAAGGTTTTCCGTGGCGAGGCCGCCCGTGACCGCAAGGGCGATGCGAGTTGCCGCAGGGAATCCACCGAGAGCTTGACCACGGTGGAAATCAGGTGTATTTACGCGATACGCCATCTTGACACTGGGGAATTTAGCGGCTAGTGCGAATCGAACGCCTGCATTTTGGCGGGATACACGGAAGAACAGCACCACTGGTAGCCGAGATTCCACCACCGAGTGAGTCGGCCTCATGCCTGGCATCCGGACTTCACGGCCCTTTGGGGGGGTGACCCCCAGAGGGCCGTTCTATTAAGCGAGCGTACTCTGACAACCTGAGGAATCCTAACCTCGCAGGAAAAAGGACCGTGCAAATGACTCACACGACCAGGCAGTGGATCGGGGCCGGATGCAGTGCACTCGTATTCCTCGGGCCGATATTCGTCGTGGCGAGCGAGCCGCCGTGGGTGGCACCGGCGGCGGAGAAGGCAAAGAAGAATCCCGTGCCCCGCGTGACCGGTGGGAGAGCGCGCGCGCCGATTCGATAGCAGCGAGGGACTCCTCGTCTGCACCGTTTTCTAATCCACAGAGCCTGTTGGCTATCCTCATCACACAGTCACCACCCTCAGCGAGGCCCCGAAAGGAGGATCCCATGCGTAGCCGCCACGTCTCGACCCTGGTCATCGTGTTGGCCATGCTTGCGCTCATCTGGGGCTCCGCGTCGGCTGCGGACCCGGCCCTGCTCACGCCAGCCCAGGCCCTCTTCAAGCCCCTGCCCAAGGTGATGGAGAGCGCCGAGAACCCCGTGACGCCAGCGAAGGTGGCGCTCG
>JBIOJT010000321.1:0-5248 GCA_044451055.1 Methylomirabilales bacterium (SeqCode) | reverse complement strand
GTCCCGCATGGGTCTGCGCACCCACGGCGCCAGCACCGTGGCGGAGGCCAAGGCGATGCTGGCCGAGCACGAGTTCGACCTGTGCTTCACCGACATGCGTCTGCCGGACGGCGACGGCATCGCCATCCTGCAGCACATCCAGCGTGACAAGCCGGGCCTGCCGGTAGCGGTGATCACGGCCTACGGCAATGCCCAGGCCGCGGTGGACGGGACGGCCCAGGTCATCGTGGCGGCGGATGTCACGCAAGCGGCCAACGACAAGCAGCAGCTGGTCCCGATGCTCACCCAGGTCGGCGCCAACTGTGGCGCGCGGCCTCCGGCCGCCTCGGGGGATGCCGGGTACTTCAGCGAGGCGGCGGTGACGGACGCCGCCCTCGACGGGATCGCCCTGTACGTCCCCCCGGACCGGCAAAAACACGGGGAGGCGCCCGCGCCGCCCGCGGACGACGGGACCGTGATCGGCGCGATGCGCGCCAAGCTTCAGACGGCGGCGGGCCATGCCGTCTATGCCCTGCGCAAGGCGATCGTGGAACCGGTGTTCGGGCAGATCAAGGGCCCGCGCGGCTTCCGGCGCTTCGCCTTCCGCGGGCTCGCCAAGGTCCAGGCGGAGTGGCAGCTGATCTGCCTCACGCATAACCTGCTCAAGCTGTTCCGGGCGGGGTGGCGCCCCCAGGTGGCGTGAGGGGGCCGGCGAGGGCAGCTTCCCCGCAGTGCGACCACCCCCTCCATAGGGTTCGCCGCACTCCGGTAGCCAACCGAGACTCGGCGTTTCATGCTGTAGCGTGAGTATCACCGCTTTTTCTCCGACAGGCTCCTAGATTGCGTCAGAACGGAAAAGAGGTAGGGGAAAGGGGGAGCGGGGCATGCGGTGCGAGCATTGCGAGGCCGATTTCACGCCCAAGACCAGCCGGCGCCGGTTCTGCTCGGCGAAGTGTCGCAAGGCCGCCTGGCAGCGCAAGCGGGAGGACCGAGAAAGCCGTATACGGGAGCTAGTCAAGGTGCTGGCGCGGGAGGCGGGGCTGCGCCCCCAGGACTTCGCGTGACCGTGCTGTCATGCGCGGCCGGCAGACCTCCGCCTGCTCGGACCGATGCCGAGCGGCCCTCAGCCGGCGGCGGCGGATCCCGGTCAAGGCGGAGGAGATCCGCGACCTCCGGGCCCTGGTCAAGACGACGCTGGAGAGTCTCTGGGAGGCGAAGGCGAAGCTGGACAGGTACGTGGGCGGGTAGGGGAACGATTTCGCTTGACAACCTGTAACCTATGGAGTTACTATCGATGTCAACCGGGAGATTTCCGATGCGGCTCAAGAAGCTCAGGGCAAAGCGGAAGTTAAGTCAGGCGGACCTCGCCGCAAAGGTTGGCCTCTCCCGGGAATATATCGCGCGCTTGGAGACCGGGCACCATGACCCGCCGCTGAGCACGCTGGAGCAACTGGCCAAGGCTCTCAAGGTGAAAGTGGGGGAACTGCTGGAATGAATGGCGAGGCTTAAGGTGAGACTGCGGAGGTGGCGGCGAGAGCGGGAGTTGACGCAGGCGGAGCTGGCGAAGAAGGCCGGGGTGACGAAGTTGTACATCTCGCAACTTGAGACTGGGCTTCGGGATAATCCCTCCCTGCCAGTGCTTCGGCGTCTGGCGAAAGCTCTCGGCGTGTCGGCGGGGGAATTACTGGACTGAAAGAGCAAGGAGGCTCAAGCGAATTGAAAGAGAATCCAGTCTACAAGCGGCACCGGATCCACACCGAGGAATTAGCCAGCGGGTTATGGCTCGTTTCCATTGTGAATTTTGGGAACCGGAAAATGACCACCGGCAACTCCCTGACGGATGCGGTAACTCGCATCCCCAGGGAATACGGTTCGGAGGAGCAGGCGATTCGGGCCGCCAAAGAATACATCGACCAGCAGGCGGTGCACGAGCAAGAGGCGTAGAAGCACACCGCCCCCGCGTCAGCGTCACCTGACCGGGGGCTTAGCCCACAACCCCAACCCACGAAAGGAGCAGAGCATGATGTTCACGGGGCCGGGTGACTGTCGGCAGGGAAAGGAGGGATGAGTCATGGGCTATCTGTACCGACCGATGCTGAAGGGCAAGGAGGACGGTTACGAGCCGACGCCGCAGGACTTAGGCCTAAGCCGAGGCGCAAGAGGCAACGGGCAGGAGGCCAGCGACGGCGAACGATGCCACCATCCCGACCACGGCAAAGCGGATTTCTGCCGCGGCTGCCTGGCCCGCTTCGGCAAGACTTGGTGGGTGAAATACTACGTCAACGGGAAGGCCATCCGGGAAAGCACCGAGACCGAGAAGGAGACCGAGGCCCGGCGCTTTCTGAAGGCGAAGGAAGGCCGGGCGGCCATTGGGCAACCGATCCTGCCCCGGATGGATCGCGTCACGTATGACGACATGGCCGCTGCCCTTCGCCAGCACTACCAGACGACCGGGAGGCGCAAGCTTACGGAGGTAGAGGATCGCCTCGCACACCTGGACGCCTTTTTCACCGGCTGGCGGGCCGTGAACATCGACGGGGGCGTGCTGGCGGACTACGTGGCCAAGCGCCAGGGGGAGCCGACCTCGCGTGGCGACCGGCCGGCAAATCGGACGATCAACATCGAGCTGGCACTCCTCCGGCGGATGTTCCGGCTGGCCAGTGAGAACGGGACGCCGCTCCCGGTCCCGCCGATCAGCAAGAAAATGCTCAAAGACGCGGCGCCCCGGAAAGGCTTCTTCGAGCGCGAGCTGTACGAGGCCGTGCGCCGGTACTTGCCACCCGACCTGCAGGTCGCCGTGGCCGTCGCCCATACCTTCGGCTGGCGGATCCGAAGCGAGGTCCTGACGCTCGAACTCCGCCAGGTGGACCTGGAGGCCGGGACGATCCAACTTGACCCCGGCCAGATGAAGAACGACGAGGCGCGTGTGGTCTACCTCACCCCGGAGCTCCGGGCCCTGCTTGCGGCGCAGAAGGACCGCGTGATGGACCTCATGCGTGAGCGCTCCGCGGTGATCCCCTACCTGTTCCCACACCTGGCGCAGGGGCAGCGCCGGCAGGATTTTGTCAAGGCGTGGAAGACCGCCTGCCGGAAGGCCGGCTGTCCCGGGAGGCTCAAGCATGATTTCCGGCGCACCGCCGTCCGGAACATGGTCAACGCCAGCATCCCCGAGCGCGTGGCCATGGAGATGACCGGGCACGAGACGCGCTCGGTCTTCGACCGGTACCATATCGTGAGCCCGGCGGATCTCCAGGAGGCGGCGCGGAAGCTGGCGGGCACGTTTGCGGGCACGTTCGGGCAAAAGGCTCTTGACGCGGCGACGGTAAGTGTGCGACAGTGACGAGTCGGGCGCCTGTAGCTCAGTGGATAGAGCAACTGCCTTCTAAGCAGTGGGTCGGGCGTTCGAGTCGCCCCAGGCGCGCCAGAAAAATAATGAACACCCAGAGAGTGCCCGGCTGCGGAATGTGGAATGGGAGAGAGACTCCGCATTCGCCACTCCGAATTCCGCATTGGGAATGGGCCGCTAGCTCAGTTGGTAGAGCAGCTGACTCTTAATCAGCGGGTCGCAGGTTCGAGTCCTGCGCGGCCCACCAAAATGAACTACTCACGACGTAACGCGCCGGCGCTGACCTTCCACTGCTAGCATTTCTGCAACCCCTCGTCCTTATCTCTGGTATCAGATATGTTGTCCAACCGATCCAGCACAACAAACTGACAAGCCTCCCCACTGTGAGTGTCAATTCCTTCTGCGGCTTCCTCTACTGGCTGGTCCGGATCCTTGGCAACATCAACGTCGTTCGCCGCGAGCCCGTGGGTCAATGCTCCGGTTTGCCTTTTGCAGTGCCCGTGGATTGGAGTACAAAGAGGTTAAGGTAGCATCGCGGGCATACAGTCGAATACGGTCCGAAGGCCTGTGAGCCCTCGGTGACAAAGCCCTGGGTTTGGCGGCCCGCCGCGCATCCTGGGCTTTGCTGTTTAGTGGGAATAGAGGAAGCACGCCAATAAGTTACTATAAGCAGGAACGGAGGTAAGGAGAGATGCCCGAGGTCAGTCGAACCCCGGATGACATTGCCTGTGAGATCGTGCTCGCCTGGCTTCCACATGGTTCCACTTTGCTGGGTAAGGACCTGCCTGCAGGTGACCCGAAGTCCTACGAGGAGATCGGGCGAAGGATCGGAGCGGTTTACAGGGAGATCTTAAAGGCCGTGGACGATGCCAGGAGGGGAAGATGAAGTCGAGGATTCCGGGGAGAATGACCCGGCTGACCCTCATGCGAGAGAGACTTTAAACCGCCATGAGGGCAAGGCCACCAAGGATACGACGTTCCGATCTTTCTAGCGAAGAACCGGAAAGCGCGTTCATGGGGCCTTGCTCAGTTTCGCTCGTGTTCCCCCAATGAGCTGATTGGTCCTGGCGTTCTTGGCGGCTTGGCGGTTGAGAATTCTCGGCATAGGGCTGAGTCAGCCAACCGATGGGTGATGAACGCGATCAAGCCGGCCACTCTCACCGGTCCGAGGCCCACGGCTCAGAATGGTTCGGTCACCTTCGCCCTTCTATCTCATTTGGCGCTCCTGCGCGGCCGGATCTTCTTGTGAGGGAGTCGTGAGATCAGGGCGGACGGGGGAGGGGAGGGCCATGATCCAGTTGGAGGTCGGACTCAAGAAGGCCATCGAGTGGATCAGTCAGAGCCGTCAGGACAATCCTTCTGCCAGCCTTGTCACACTGATTGAGGCGGCGTGCCGCAAGTTCGATCTCTCCCCCATCCAGGCTGACTTTCTGTACCGTCACTTCGCGCAATGAGAGGCGCACGGTTATAATCCTTCCGCGTGACTGCTCCGAGTGGTTTATTCGGATCTGATGAGCAGTGACGATCGTCAACAATCGGCCCTGACAACCAAGGCGAAGGAGAGCGCGCCGGCGAATGCTGCCTAGTCACAGGGGACTTCACAGTCGCCGCGCCGGGTCCCTCACCGTGGAGCCCGGGATCTACTCCCGAATCTGGGTGAGGTGCGGGTGGAGGAAGAACGTGGCCGTGACGCAGGACGGCGTGGACGTGCTGACCGCCTATCCGAGGAAGCTTCGCTCTCTCTGACCCGGGCGGGAAGTTCAAAGCAGCAAGGATACGATGCAGGCGACATCCCGCAGTCGATATCGAACGTATCGAGCAACGCCTGCATGCCGTGGATACTGTGAGACTTGCCGGTGGAGGTCCGGCCCTGGGAATTGGCAGTCCGCCCAGGTAGCTTGAGGGAGGTGTGAGGGGTAACCC
>JBIOJT010000320.1:0-5263 GCA_044451055.1 Methylomirabilales bacterium (SeqCode) | reverse complement strand
GTGCAGATTCAGTTTCTGGGAGAGCTCGGTGACCCCCAGTTCTTCCTCGTTGTAGTTGAACGCTTCGAGAAGATCCAGCGCGCGGTCGACCGACTGGACCACATATTCTGATTTTTCCTTTCGGCGATGCTCCATCCAGGCGCCCCGTGGTGGGAGAACTTGATGCCGCTCCCGGTCATCTTGGTGCAATCCCTGCGGATGGACCGTGGAGCCGGAGGACCGTGACGAGAGGGCCAGAGTGGCTCCCTCCGGTCTGGAGGGACGGGTGAGGCCTTATAAAATATCGTTCTATCACTGTCAAGCGAAAAATGCCCGTCTCGATATCATTTCCATTCTTGAGGCGATTCAACCATGGGACCGAGTGACCTTCGCGGCCATCACAGAAAAGGCTGAACTTCTCAAATACACGGAATCAACAACTTACAGCCTGCGAGGTATAACATTTTGTCCGGCCTCTTTGGTTTTGTTCTCGTTCTAGAAATCCTTTGGAGCCCCAGGCAAGTGATGCAAGCCGGCCACAATGCTTGGAGATTGCCACACCGAGAATTCCGAAAGTAAAATGCCTATTCAGTTTTTCGAGGCTCGATGGGGTCTTCCAGAATGTGACTCGCCGACCGAGGATGATCGCCATGAGACGGTCCGCTGCCGAATCCCAATGGGGTGATGTCCGCGCGGCGAACCAGAACCGCGATCCATGCGATGAAGCAGTCGGACCGCCAGGAGGATTGACCCCTGCGCGTCGGCAGGTGTTATGAGACTCTGAGGCAATACACTGGCAAGATGTTGCTCGACACCACCGCTACGCGGAGCGGCGCCAGGAAGCACGCCGGACGAGGGGGGCGTCGGCGCGGGAATAGCGTGCAGAGCCACGCGCCTGCGCCGTGCAGTGGGCGCACGCAAAGTTCCCCCTCGCGGAAAGCTGATCGGAGGCCGGAGGAACTTGGGCCGGATGGATCGGCCTTGTCACGAGGCGCTTACGACGCCTTTGGAACTTTCTTCCAGTCCGCCAGGAATCTTTCCAGGCCAATGTCTGTCAGGGGATGCTTTAGCAGTTGCCGCAGGACCGCTGGCGGCATCGTGCAGACATGGGCACCGGCCATCGCCGCATCCACAAAGTGCAATGGGCCGCGCAGGCTGGCGGCCAGGACCTTGGTCGGGTACCCATAGTTCTTGTAGATGCCCACAATCTGCCGCACCAGATCCATTCCCACGTGACTGATGTCATCCAACCGCCCGACGAAGGGGCTGATGTAGGCGGCACCGGCCTTGGCGGCCAGGAGCGCCTGGCTGGGCGAGAAACAGAGGGTGACATTCGTCTTGATACCCTCCAGGGTAAGTTGCTTGACCGCCTTCAAGCCTTCAGCGATGAGCGGGATCTTCACCACCACGTTGGCGTGGATCTTGGCCAGGTCTCGCGCCTCCGCCAGCATGCCCTGGGCGTCGGTGCTCACCACCTCGAGGCTGATGGGACCATCCACGATCCGGATGATTTCATCCACGATCTCGCGAAACGGGCGGCCTTCCTTCGCGACCAGCGATGGATTGGTCGTAATCCCGTCCACGAGACCAAGGTTCGCCAGTTCGCGGATCTCCTTCACGTCGGCCGTATCGAGAAAGATCTGCATATCGCACCTCTATTGTCCGACAGCGACAGCAATTTCCGACAGGGAGTGGCGATCTACGCTGTCACCACCCAGTGGGTACCCGGATATCGCTGTCGGTTTTTCATCCGAGCCGGGGGCCAAAGATCGCGGTGCCAATCCTCACCATGGTCGCACCCTCCTCGATGGCCACCTCGAAATCGTGCGTCATGCCCATGGAGAGCTCGGCCAGACGGAATCCCTCTCCCGTCAGCTTTTCACGAAGATTTCGCAGGCGGCGGAAGAAGGGGCGCACCTGCTCCGGGTCAGGCAGGAAGGGCGGGATGGTCATCAGGCCGTCGACTCGCAAGTGGGTCAGTCGCTCCGCGGCCTCGAGCAGGGGGCGGACGCCCTCCTCGGTTGTTCCGCTCTTGCTCTCCTCGCCGCCCAGATTCACCTCCATCAGGCACCGCACCGTCCTGCCCGCCTGCTCTCCGGATCGGTCCAGGGCCTCGGCGAGCTTCAGAGAATCCAGGGAATGGATCATCTCGAAGAGCTCGACCGCAATCTTGGCCTTGTTGGTCTGGAGGTGTCCTACCAGATGCCACGTCGCCTGGCCGGGGAGAGCGGCGATCTTGTCCCGGGCTTCCTGGACGCGATTCTCTCCCAGGATCGTCACACCTGCGGTCAGCGCCTCCCGGATGACCTCCACCGGTATCATCTTGCTCACTGCCACCAGCGTGACTGAGGTGGCGTCTCTCCCCGCCCGCTCTGCGACGGCGCGGATCCGCTCCTGGACGCGCAGCAAACGATCTTGAATGCTCTCAGCCATCACGGGACCCTCACATCATCCTGTACGTCCACAGAACGTACGCTAGCAGAGCACCCCGGCAGTGTCAACGAGCGCGAGGAAACCCGACGGTGTCCAAAGGACCTCAATGGGCCGGCTTCGGGGCCATGAACACCAGCAGTGTCAGCGGTTCCTCGCCCGCGTTCGTCACGCCGTGTTCCTCTGCCGCGGGAGCCAGGACCGCCTGGCCGGGAGTCAGTTCCTGCTGCTCCCCGCCCACACGCACGGTCGCCCGACCGCTCAGGACGTAGTACACCTTGTCCGAGGCCCCATGGGTATGGACCTTCTGCGCCTGACCGGGCTTGAGGCAGTACAGGTCGAAGAAGAACCGGTCGGTCTCGAAGAGGCCGACCTTCTGCATCTTCTCGTCGGCAAACCGGATCCTGGTGGCCACGGTCACGATCTGCATGGGGGCTCCCCTCTCATCCGTCGGGCAGGCGGTGACGACGTCGGCTGGAAGAAAAATCCCCGGGCCGTCCACGGCCCGGGGCTGCGAATCTCTCCGAAGGCAGCTCAGTCTTGCCCGGTCTCTCTTCGGTGCTCCCGGAGGAACTGCTCCACCTCCCGGATGAGCTGGGCACCGCCGGGAAGATCGCCGGTCGGCTCTCCCTCCGCCGCCTCGGCGTTGGCGTCGCGCCGTTCCAGCTCTTCGATATAACGCGCCACCTCTGGCTTCTGGGAGAGGATGCGGGCGAGTTGTCGATCGAACTCCGTCGCACCCGCTTCCAACTCGCCGAGATCCGTGTGCCACTCCAGGAAGTCGAGAACGCGGCGCACCAAAGCCAGGATGGTGTGGGGATTACTGACCTCGGAAACGTAGTGCGGGACGTTCGCCCACAGGCTGACGACGTCCAGCCCTCCACGCCGACACGCATCGTTCAGCACGCCCACGATCCCCGTCGGCCCCTCGTATCGCGTCGGGGTGGTCCGCAGGCGCGCGGCCAACTCGCGATCGGTGCTGACGCCGGTGATTCGAACGGGACGGGTGTGGGGAACGTCGGCCAGGAGAGCGCCCAGCGTGATAACCGTTGTCACCTCGGCGCGCCGCGCCACCTCCAGGATGTGCTTGCAGAAGGTCTGCCACTTCAGGTGCGGCTCGATCCCGACGAGGACAACGGCGTCCCGGGGCAGGGAGGGCTCCTGACTCAGGAAAAACTCATTGGCCGGCCAGCGGATTTCCCGGGTCTGGGTGCCCTCCTGGATCCGGACCTCCGGTCGGGTCAGCCCGAAGTGAAAGAACTCCTCGGGAAGGATCTGAGCGATCCGCCGCGCCGACCAGCGCTGGCAGAAAAAGCGCGCCGCGGACGTGGCGCTCTCCGCGGCATCGTTCCATCCGGCGAAGGCCGTCACCAGGATCGGATGGCGGAGCCCCGATGGAAGTTCCTCGATCGCCAAGGAGGAGGAAGATTCAGTCATCGCGTGTGCCCTCGGTTTCGGGGGGTCGGGCGCTCAGCCAGGACTCCGCTGCCCCACAGAACGAGGCTGGCAACTCCAGACAGCACAGGCTAGCAGACCATTGACCGCACGTCCAGGGAGTGTTCCGGCCCCGCTCAGCCCATTTCGGTCGGATTCTTCGGATCCCTTTCCCAGTCGTACCAGGAGCCGGCGTAGTTGGCCGCCGACGGGTAGCCCAGAAGCTTCAGCGCAAGCAGGCCGACCGAGGCCGATACCCCGGCGTTGCAGTACGTGATCACCCGCTTATCCGGCGTCACCCCGGCGGCCTCGTGCAGCGCGCGCAGCTTCGCCTCCGACTTCCAGGTGTTGTACGGGCCTTCCCAGAAGCTCTTGATGGGAACGTTCACCGCGCTGGGAATCCGGCCTTTCCGCTCGCCGCGTCCGATCTCCCCCCGGAAATCGCCTGGCCCCCGAGAATCCACGAGACGCACCCGCGGATCCCCGATGGCCTGGCGGACTTCTTCCCTCGTCACGCGCCACTCCGGCCGCACCCTCGCCGTGAAGGTGGCGGGAGGGTGCCGTGGCACCTCGGCGGTCACCGGTCGCCCCTCTGCCAGCCACTTCGGATAGCCGCCGTCCAGGAGGCGCACGGCCGGATGGCCGTAGTAGTTCAGGATCCACCACGGGCGCGCCGCGATATGGTTGCCCTCGTCGTCGTAGGCGATGACCAGGTGCGCGTCTCCGATCCCCAGACCTCCCATGAGCGCGGCGAAGCGCTGGGGCGAGGCGACGGTCATCTTCACCCGTGCCTCCCGCTCCACGATGTCGGTCAGCCAGCCGACGAAGACGGCGCCGGGAATGTGGTCGTCGGCGTACTCCTCGCGGCTCTCCAGGTACCAGGGTTTGGGCGCCTCGACCGGCCGGATGACGCCTCGAATATCCACGACGCGGATCACCGGGTCCGCGAGGCGCTCATTGAGCCATTGCGTCGTCACAAAAAAGTCGTCCCACCGGGATGTCGTGGTCACGCTGCTCCTCCTCGAAGGTTTCTCCAAGGGCAGCCAAGGTTTGCCCGATCGCGGAGCGCTCCTGCCACCCTATCCGGGGCATCGTATCGCCGGAAATCGAGGACGTGCAAGGTGGAAAGACGGAGCGAGATCACGCGAGGCAACCCGGGTAGCGGCGCCGGTGGGGCTTCCGGCGTCGGTAGGCGCGCGCCATCTCCAGGAAGATCTCGAGGCCGTGGGTGAGGTCTCCGCCTTTCCCATCAAAGTAAAAGGTCTTGATGGGGATGCCCGCATGCTCCTGGCTCTGGCGGGGATACAGGGCCTCGGACACGATGGCGTTCATGCAGGAGAACGGGCTGATGTCGATGATGCCGTCCACCCCCTTGCGGAAGAAGTAGTCCACCTTCCCCGCCGACAGGACCATCTCGCCC
>JBIOJT010000319.1:0-5279 GCA_044451055.1 Methylomirabilales bacterium (SeqCode) | reverse complement strand
GGCAACTACATCGTGTTGGACAATGTCCGGGCAGGCTTGGAGATCACGCGCCACCTCGTCAACCTCGGGCACCGGCGCATCGGCTTTGTCGCCAGCCTCCCAGGATTGTCCACCGCGGCCGATCGCCTGCGGGGGTACCGCAAGGCCCTGCGTGCCGCCGGGCTGCCCGTGGATCCGGGCCTCGTCCGGTCCGGGGCGTTCAAGGCCGAGATGGCGCAGCGCGCCGCCCACGAGTTGCTGAAGCTGCCGCGCCGGCCGACGGCCATCGTGGGAGGAAGCGATCTCATCGCGCTGGGCGTGATCGAGGCCGCGGCCGATCTCGGGATGGAGGTACCGCGCGACCTTGCCGTCGTAGGCTTCGACGATATTCAGATTGCCGCCCACCGGGCCATCCAACTGACCACCATGGCTCAGCAGAAGACGGAGATGGGGCGACTGGCCGTGGCGTGGATCCTGGAGATCATCCGGGACCCGCGGCGTTTCGCGCGCCAGCCGTTTCAGCAGATCCTGGCACCCACCCTGGTGGTGCGGCGCACCTGTGGCGCGCTGGCGGCCGCGGCGCAATCCGGTAAACCGAAAGTCTCAACCCGCGGGAAGGGAACATGACATATCACTCCGTGAGCACGGACGTCCTGGTCATCGGAGGCGGAGGCATGGCGGGGCGGGCAGCCATCGAGGCCAGTCGCTGGGGCGCCCGCGTCAGCATGGTCATGAAGGGTGAATTCGGCAAGAGCGGTACCAGCGCGGCCAGGGTCGCGGAGATCGCAGGTTACAACGTCGCCGATGGTCTGGTGGATCCCGAAGACAACCCAGAGGAACACTATAAGGACATCATCGCCGCGGCGTCCGGAACCTGCGATGAACGGTTGGCCCGGATCGTGGCTGAAGACGCACCCGAAACGCTGCGGGAGCTCGAGCGGATGGGCGTGCCATTTCACATGGACGGAAATCGCTACCTGGAGGTCACCGGGTGCTTCGCCTCGCGGCCGCGCATGCACATGATTCCCGGCCACGCGGAACCCATCGTGGCGGCTCAGCGTCGGGAGATCCTGCGAATGGGCGTCCCGGTCCACGAACACACCATGATCACCTCGCTGCTGGTCGAGGATGGTACGTGCGTGGGTGCGACCGGCCTGAATGCCATGGGTGAGATGATCGTGTTCCAGGCAGGAGCGACCGTCTTGGGCACCGGGGGAGCCGGGAAGCTCTTTCTGCATAATCTCAACCCGCCGGACATCACCGGGGACGGGTATGCGCTGGGATACCGAGCCGGGGCGGAACTGGTCAACATGGAGTTCATGCAGGCGGGCCCGAGCATTGTGCACCCGGTGCACAACACACTGAACGCCTGGTTGCTGGCCCTCTATCCTCGCCTGACCAACGCGAAGGGCGAAGAGTTCCTCGAGCGCTATCTGCCCCTGAACTCGTCCCTGCACCAGTGCCTCGACGCCCGGAGCACCCACTATCCCTTCAGCGTCTCCGACGGGTCGCAGTACTTCGACATCGCCATCCAGAAGGATCTCACGGGGGGCCGGGGCACGGCCCACGGCGGGGTGTTTCTGGATCTGAGTGGCTCCCGGCCGGAGGACCTTCCCGACACGCCCCGCGGGCGTGACGTGCGCCGGCTGTACCACATCACCCGGGAATACATCAAGAAGAACTATGGGGTGGACATGGCCGAGCAACCCATCGAGGTGGCTTGCATCGGACACGCCATCAACGGCGGCCTGCGGATTGAGCCCACCGCCGAATCCACCGTGCCATGCCTGTATGCCGGAGGCGAGTCGGCTGGTGGCCCCCATGGGGCGGACCGACTGGGCGGCAACATGAACCTGACATGCCAGGTGTTCGGCAAACTGGCGGGGCGCAGCGCGGCCCAGCGGGCGCGGGAGCGGGGGATCCCGTCCGTGCCCACTCCGCTCATCGCGGCTGAGAAAGAGCGACTGGCGAACCTGCAGGCCCAGCGAGGGAGCCTGGGGCCGGGGCAGCTCAAGCGGTCGGTCCAGGAGTGCATGTGGCGGCATCTTCTGGTGGTGCGTAGCGACGCAAGCCTCCGCGCCTGCCTCACCGAGGTGGTACGGCTGCGGGGAAGAATGGCGGAGATCAACGTGGATGGCCCGATCCAGCTCATGGGCCTCCTGGAGGTGAGCAGCCTCCTCACCGTGGCGGAGATCATGGCCCGCGCCGCCCTCCTGCGCACGGAGTCGCGGGGGAGCCACTACCGGGAGGATTATCCTCACCGGGACGACGTCCACTGGCAGCAGAGCATCGGCACACGCCGGGCGAACGGCCGCATGGAGCAATTCTCGGTGCGTCTGCCCAGCTTAACGGAGCCAACTAAGTACTGTATGCCGCAAATACGGTGACACTGATTTCATCTCCCTCTCCCTGGTTGGGAGAGGGAATCGAAAGTTTGCGTCGGGACAATACGTCACCGTAATTCTGAAACGGAGCACTAAGGGCTAGGCTAAACGCCTGCGGCGGTTCTCCTCCGTGGGTGACATCCTTGGGGACGAAACGGAAGTCATCATGGGACATCGAGAGAAGTTAAGCCTAACCCCCGAGGAGGCGGCGCGGCTGATTCCCAGTGGGGCGACCGTCACGGTCAGCAGCTCCGCGGCACAGCTCGTGCCGGACAAAGTCCTGAGCGGCATCGAGGCGCGCTTTCTCGCCTCGGGTGAGCCCCGCGACCTCACCGTCGTCTTCCCGGTGGCGATAGGGGATTCGTTTGGGACCGTAGGATTGGACCACCTGGCGCACCCCGGCTTGATCAAGCGCCTGATCGGCGGCTCGTACGTGAACGGCCCCGCCTCTAAGCCGCCGCCAAAGATCTATGCCATGATCCACGCCGACCAGGTGGAGGCCTACAACCTCCCCCTGGGTGTGCTCATGCATCTGCACCGCGATATCGCTGCCAAGAAGCCCGGAACGATCACGAAGATCGGCCTGGGGACTTTCGTTGACCCACGAGACGAGGGCGGGCGGATGAACCGTGTCACGCCCCCGGACCTCGTGGAGGTGGTGCAGCTTCTCGGGGAGGAGTGGCTGTTATACCGTACCTTCCCCATCGAGGTGGCCATCATTCGCGCGACGACGGCCGATACGCACGGTAATCTCACCCTCGAGCACGAGGGGGTCGTCCTGGCGGTCCTGGCCCAGGCCATGGCAGCGCATAATTCCGGCGGGAAGGTGATCGCCCAGGTCAAACGCGTGGCCGCCCCAGGGACGCTGTTGCCCCACAGTGTCAAGGTTCCCGGGATCGTCGTGGATGCTTTGGTGGTGGATCCCGAGCAACGCATGAACACCGGGATCACCTACGATCCGGCCATCAGTGGCGAGATTCGGACGGCGAGTTTCCCCGTGGAGCCTCTTTCGCTGGGACCGGAGAAAGTCATTGCGCGCCGGGCCCTCTGCCAGCTCCGGCCCGGCGACATCGTGAACCTGGGCTTTGGCATCTCCTCCATGGTCCCGCAGGCCGCCTTCGAAGAGGGGGTGTTCGAGCACCTCAATTTTACGGTGGAGCAGGGGGCCATCGGCGGCCTCCCCCTCACCGGCTTTGCTTTCGGCGCCTCCCACAACCCCGAGGCCATCATTGATTCGGCGGCGCAGTTCGACCTGATTGACGGAGGTGGGGTCACGGTGGGGTGCCTCGCCTTCGCGGAGGTGGACGGCCAGGGGAACGTGAACGTCAGCCGCCTGAAGGCTCAGCCCCATGTGCTGGCTGGCGCCGGCGGCTTCATCAACATCGCTCAAGGAACGCGAAAGCTGCTCTACTGCGGGACGCTGACCGCCGGCGGCCTGGACGTCCGGATCGAGGAAGGCAGGGTGCGGATCGTCCAGGAGGGTCGCTTTCCCAAGTTCGTGGAGCGTGCTCAGCACGTGACGTTCAACGGGACCCTGGCCGCCAAGCATGGGCAGGAGGTGTGGTACATTACGGAGCGGGCGGTTTTTCGTCTGACGACGGAGGGTCCGCTGCTCGTCGAAGTGGCTCCGGGGATTGACGTCGAGAGGGATATCCGGGCCAAGCTCGGCTTCCCCCTCCGAGCGGCACCGGACGTGCGAGCCATGGATGCCCACCTCTTTCGAGCCGATCGGATGGGTGTGGCATTGGAGTGGCTTGAGCAACGCTAAAGGATCGAGAAGAGGTGGAGCATGGAGCGCTTCTACGAAGATCTTGAGGTGGGGGAGGAGTACGAATCGCCGGCGCGCACCATCACCGAGGCCGACATCGTGAACTTCTCGGCCATCTCGGGTGACTGGAGCCCGGTGCACACCGACGAGGAGTTCTGCAAGCGGACCCCGTACAAGACGCGGATCGCCCACGGCCTCCTGGGGCTGGCAGCCGTGGAGGGACTCAAGCAGCGGATACCCGCATTCGCCGACGTCCGGTACATGGCGTCCCTGTACTGGAACTACAAATTCACGGGTCCGATCCTCATCGGTGACACCATCCGGATCCGGGTGAAGATCGCGAGCAAACGCGAGACCAGGAAGCCCGACCGCGGGATCGTGGTGGAGTATGTCACCATGATCAACCAGCGGGGCGAAGTCGTCCAGGAAGGAGAACACGGTCTGATGGCCCTGCGAAAGGGAACGCCCTGAGGCTACTACCTCGGAGGTGAGGAGGCCCGCATGAATTTCGACCTGACCGATGCGCAGCGATTGATTCGAGATATGGTGCGGGAGTTCGCGGAGAAAGAGATTCGCCCGCGCGCCGCCGAGATCGACCGGACAGACGAATTTCCTTGGGATCTCTGGAAGCGCATGGCCGAGCTGGGCATCCTGGGGATGACCCTGTCTTCCGAGTACGGCGGCTCGGGCGCGGACACGGTGAGCTGGGCCATCGCGCAAGAGGAGATGGCCCGAGCCTCGGTCGTCGTGGCGGACATCCAGCTTCTGAGCAAGCTCATGCAGGATGTGATCCTGAGGAACGGCACGAACACGCAGAAAGACAAGTACCTCCCGGCTATGGCCCGCGGGGAGAAAATCTGCGTGATCGCCCAGACCGAGCCGGGGGCCGGCTCCGACGTCGCCGGCATCCAGACGACTGCCCGAATCGAGCGTGGCGGCTACGTCCTGAACGGGACGAAGCGATTCATCACCTGCGCAATGCTCTGTGATTTGGCCGTGGTGGTGGCCACCGTGGACAAAACCAAGGGCCGCCAGGGGATCACGCTGTTCTTGGTAGAAAAGGGGACGCCGGGATTCTCTCCAGGTTCCAAGGAACAGCTCATGGGCGTCCGCGGCATGGCCACAGGCGAACTGGTCTTGGACAACTG
>JBIOJT010000318.1:0-5292 GCA_044451055.1 Methylomirabilales bacterium (SeqCode) | reverse complement strand
GGCCTTCCCCATGCGGCCAGTGGTTGAGATCATCGCAGGACCCACGGGAGAGCGACTGGCATCACCGCGCCGGGTGGACCTGGCGCACAATTCCCTTGTGTACATCACGGACTCGGTTGTTGGCGACCTGGGAGACGATTCGAGAAAACACCCCAACAAATCCTCTTGACACTTTCCCAGGCAGGCGCCACGCAGACGTCGGTGGTCTGGCGCTTGCTCATGCCTTATTCCTCGCCCCCCGCACCGCGGGATTTTCGGTCATCGACAATCGGGGGGGTCCATCCGACCGGTGCCTCCAGATTGCATGGAGATTCCTGGTGAAGAACCCTCCGACATTCTTTCAGCCTGCTCGGGGAGGCCTGCTCACCGACTGTTCTGTCCCGCTCCTGGCAGCCGGGCTCGGCGTCGCTTCGGCGGTCGCACACGCTTCGGAAAGTGCATAACGGCGAATGGAGTCCGGCGCACACTGTGACAGTCTTGAAGGCCATGGGGATCCTATTACAGGCAGTGCGGCTGAACTCACAACTGGTGCGAGGGTGAGCAGGGATTCCGGGCGCATCGAAGGTGTGATCCGGCCTTCTGTCGATCGCCTGACCAACCTGGAGGGCAGCCCGGTCGGTACCCCACCGGTACCGGGGAGTTCCATCGGTGCAGGTCTGTTACCCCGGCTTCCCGCTTCGACAGGCACACCGCGTCCATACATTCCAGGCTGCCATCCACGAGCGCCAGATTGCCCGCGCCATCACGCTCCTTCATTGAGCTGGTGTGGACCCGCTGGCCAAGGGCTGGGGCGTCACCCGGCTTTACTCGAAGCCAGGTCTGCTTTCTTACTGGGATATCGACCTCTGGGCCCGGCTGGTGTGCTGAGAGCGGTCTGCCTCTGCCGGCCGAAGCCGATCTTGGCCAGCGTCGAGGTCGGGGGGCCTTTCAGCGAACTCCCCAGGCTGGCGTTTCCGCTGGCTCAATGTCTTTCGCGGGCCGCGCAGATCGTGGCGCAACTCGCAGGGTCACTGCGAAACCGGCCGTGAGGAATTCCCGGGGTTGTGAAGGGCCCGCAGCGTGGGGGCTCTGCCAGCTCAGTTCACCGACCAATGGTCTGTACCAGAGGAGCGCCGAGGAGGCTTGGGCCCTAACCGATTCCATGGGTTGGGCTGAAGCTGGCTCCTGAGGTAATTTCTGATGGAAACTGGCCTAACCCCTTGACACGCTTGGAGGGGGCATATATGATCCGGCATGGCAACGCTGGGAGGAATCCAGGTGTTGGACTGGGATCGGCCAGATAGCCCGCGTGCAGCCACTTGGCGGGGCATGCGACCGCGCGTCGGTGTGGCAGGTATGGTGACTGCTGCGCTGGTCATTCAGGCTCTGGTGTCATGCGTTCGAATGGCTCCGCCCCCCGCTACCGCTGTAAACCCCGAGACCTTCCCGCAGGTCGTTCCATCAAGCCTGCCGCCAGTCCCTTCCGAGCTTCCGCCTCCGATTACCGAGAACCGGACTTTCGTAACCATTGAGGGCGTCCCTCAGTACAGGATCGGCCCTGGGGATGTCCTGGACGTGTTCATTACCAAGGGTCCGACGCAAGAGAGGGTCCAGGTGCCGGTTCGGGCCAATGGCCGCGTGTCCGTGAGCTTCGCCGAGGTCCGGGTGGATGGCCTGACTGCAGACCAGGCCGCCAGTGAGCTTACCCAGGCGCTCTCCGTCTATTTCCGAAATCCCCAGGTCGAGATTCAGGTGAAAGAGTACAACAGCAAAAAGGTGTCCGTCCTCGGTGCCGTCGGGGGTGCTCCGCGGGGTGGCCTGGGCACGATCGCGCTGACCGGACGCATGACGCTGCTGGAACTGATCGCCAAGGCTGGAGGACTCACCCCGAACGCCAGCCTCGAGCGGGTGCGGGTCACTCGGGAATCTGGCAAGTCGTACACCGTCAACATGTTCCGGTATGTCGAGGAGGGCGACCTCTCGCAGGAGTTCATCCTGGACTCCGGAGACGTGGTGTTTGTTCCCGAGCGGGTACCCGGGGAGGAACGCCGGGTTTACTTGCTGGGCGAAGTGAGGACCCCCGGGCCGGTCCCGTACTTCCCCTCGATGACCCTGGCTCAGTTGGTGGCTCAAGTTGGGGGATGGAACGACGGCGCCTTGTTCGAGGAGGCGCGGATCATCCGAGGCGACCCGAAGAGTCCCGAGATCATCGCCGTCGACCTCGGCCGTCTGGTCCTTGATGGGGATCGGCGCATTGACCAGCTCCTGCGGCCAAACGATGTCGTTTTCGTCCCGCGAACCCGGATCGCGAACTGGAATGCGTTCCTGGCCCAACTCCGGCCGACTCTTGAATTCATTGTCCTCGGAGCTCAGCCCTACGTTATCTACCGGACCATAAAGTAGCAGCAGGGAGGCGAGAGGGGCCCCAGATGGCGCAGTACGATCTGAACCTCCGCGATTACTGGCGCATCCTCCGGAAGCGCAAGGGGGTCGTGGTGGTGGTTGCCCTGGTCTTCGGGGCAATGGCCTACGTCTTTGCCGAGGTGCAGAAACCCCAGCCGATCTACCAGGCCGCCGCCGTGGTTAAGTTCGAGCGAACGACCACTCTGGTAGGACTATTGGTGGAAACCATCTCGGTGTCCTCTGGCGACAACCTCGCCACGCAGGCCGCCGTGGTCCGAAGCTTCCCGGTACTGGAGAGCGCGGCCAAGACGTTACGATTGATCCCGCCTGATTTGGACTCTGACACGATCAAGCGAAATCCGCGATATATCCAGCTTCTCAGTAATCTCCGGGGCCAAGTCGCCGCCGCGCCCGAGGAAAACACAAACCTCATCGATATCACCGTGTCCTCCCCGGATGCCACCCAGGCCACCCGGATCGCGAACGCTGTGGCCCAGGCCTACCGGGAGGAGAACATCCTCACGCGCAATCGGCAGATCCGAGAGGCACGCCGTTTCATCGAGGAGCAACTGACGGAAGTCAGCGGGCGGCTGCAGCAGACCGAGGACGGAATCCGCACCTTGAAGGAACAGCGCGGCTTCGTCTCCCTCGCGGAGGAGACCACCACATCCCTGGCCCGACTCAGTACCCTGGAGAATGAGTACGAAAAGGTCCGCCAGACCCAGCAGGAGACGGTGAACCAGATTCAGGCGCTCCAGGACCCCCAGGTCGCCTCCGGATCGGTGCCCCCTCGGATCTTCACGGACGCCGGCGACCCCACGATCGCGAAGCTGAACACCAGCCTCCTCGATCTCGGCGTGGAGCGCGAGAACTTGCTCGCCACGTTGACGCCCCAGCACCCTCAGATCCGGGAACTGAATGCCCGCATCGGCACCACGCGAGAGAACCTGGTGCGGGAGCTTCGCCTCAAGGTCCAAACTTTTCAGGGGCGGGGGGCGGATCTGCAGCGGCAGATCCGACAGCTCCGGCAGGAACAGCGCATCCTGCCCGACGTGGCCCGGCAGTACGCGCAACTGCAGCGCGACATGACGATCAACGAGAATCTCCTCTCCCAGCTCCGGTCGAAGTTGCAGGAGGTGCAGATCAAGGAGAAGGAGCAGGTCGAGGAGGTTGCCCTGGTGCGGCCGGCCACCGAGCCGAGCCGCCCCACCAATCCCCCGCAGACCGCCGGCAAGGGGGTTGTCGGGCTGTTGATCGGCGTGACCATTGGTCTCGTCCTGGCCTTTATTCTGGAGTCGATGGATACCTCCATTGGTACCATCCAGGACGTGGAGGGCTATCTCGGAATTCCGGTCTTGGGTTTGATCCCCAACATCGACCCATCAAGGGATTCGTCCCTGGCGCCCCCTGAGGACGAAGAGGCGGATTCGCCCCTCGGCAAGATGCGGCCGTTCCTGATCTGCCTGCTGAGCCCGAAGTCCACCATCTCCGAGGCGTACCGCTCCCTCCGGACCAACGTGGAGTTCCTGTCCTTGGAGAAGCACATCAAGACTCTCTGCATCACCAGTGCCTCTCTGATGGAGGGCAAGACGACCACGGCGATTAACCTCGCCATTGCCGCGGTGCAGATGGGCAAGAAGGTCCTCCTGGTAGAAGCAGACCTCCGCCACCCGTTCGTCCATCATGCCTTCGGTATTCCGCGTGATTCCGGCCTGGCCGAGGTCATCACGGGGAACAAGGACTGGCGGGAGTGCCTCCGGACTGTCACCGACCTGATGCTGGGCCCCCTCGGTCTGGAGAATTTGATGGCCGCGCCCAACATTGACAAGCTCTTCATCCTGACGAGCGGCACCCCCCCGCCCAATCCCGCCGAGTTCCTGAGCTCCCAGCGCATGACCGATCTCATCGCCGCCTTCCGCCAAGAATTCGACCTGGCCATATTCGATTGCTCTCCGATCCTGCCAGTGACCGATGCCGCCATCCTGTCCTCCAAGGTAGACGGCACGCTGATCGTGTACCGCGTTGGCCGGACCGCCCGCGCAGCCTTGAAGCGCGCCAAGGCCCTCTTGGAGAGTGTGCGTGGAAAGGTCCTGGGGGTCGTTCTCACGGGTGTGCGGGCCGAGGTCAGCCCCGACTACGAGGAACTGGAATACTATCGATACGCGTACGGCCAGGACCCGGGTCAACGGATGGAGGAGCGGCTGGCCAGCCAGAGGCGCGAATCCCTCCCCCGCCGGGTTGCCAGCTTCTTCACGAGTTTCAGCTTCCCCATCAAGGCCGTCCTGCTGATCGTTCTCGTCCTGCTGCTGGTCGCCGCCTTGGCTGTGTGGTTCGGCATCTTGCCAACAGATTGGGTGAGCAGCCTGGCGCCAAGACCTGACGCGGGACGCACGGTCTCGCAGGTCCTGAGCGGGGAGAAGCGCGTGGCATCCGCGCCAACCTCTTCCACGCCACAACCGACGACGGAAGCCCCGCCCGGCGCGAGCCCGGTCGTGGCCTCGCCCCCGGTTGAGCCGCAGGGTCAAGAAGCCCCGGATCGCTCCGACTCACCGCGTCCCTTCTCGCTTCAGGTGGCTTCGCGGTCGGACCGGGCAGTATCCATGGCTCGGGCCGAAGCCCTCAGGAAGAAGGGTCTGGAGGCGTTCACCGTCCCCGCCGAGATTCCCGGCAAGGGTCTCTGGTACCGAGTCCTCATCGGAGGCTTCGATTCCGCCTCCAAGGCGGCCGAATCAGGGGAGGAGCTTCGCACGAAGGGTCTGATTGGGGAGGCCCTGGTGCGCTCCCTTCCGTACGCCGTGGAGATCAACCTGGCCGCTGCGGACCAAGCCGCCAACGCCGAGGCTCTGGCTCGCCGCTCTGGATATCTCCCCATCCTCCGCTCAGACAGCGGGGACCCCGCCGCGGGGGGGG
>JBIOJT010000317.1:0-5307 GCA_044451055.1 Methylomirabilales bacterium (SeqCode) | reverse complement strand
GGACTACAATGCGCATGCCTCCCCCCAGGCGTCCTTCTCTGCAGCAATGTCAAACCGACACCGACCACTGACAACCGATCCATGGTGCGTTGTCGGTTGTCCGTTGTCAGTTTTTCATTGGTCAGGTAGTCCGGTGATCCGTATCCCGGCAGCCTTCACCTTGTAGCGGCGATTGATCCCCATCAGGAGGACCGTGAGGCCCTCGACCACTCTGGCGTTCCGCGCCGGACCAGCGTCCAGGCCACGGAAGCCCAGCCACCCGGCCAACCTGATCGCCTCCTGGCGGGCGTCGGCGTCATCGCCGCACACCAGGACATCGCAGGCGCTCGCTTCCCCATGATCCAGATGAGCGTGAGAAATGTTCTGGAAGGCCGCCACCACCCGGGTCTCGGGTCCGAGCAGGGCCTGTGCCTCTTCCGCGGCCGATCCTCCCGGAGGAATCCGCAGATGGCGCGGCTTCGCGGGATCCACGGGGACCGTGACATCCACCAGGACTTTTCCCCGGACCGCCTCTTGAATGTCCTTGAGGGTCGTTTCGTGGGCGTCGTAGGGCACCGTGAGGACCACGATCTCTCCGGCCGCGGCTGCATCGCGGTTCAGCCTCCCAGCGGCTGCTGCGCGCCCCACCGCCGCGTTGATGGCCTCGGCGGCGCGCACGGCGCGCTCCATCACGCGCGAGCCGATGACCACCTCCTGACCCGCACGGGCCCAGCCCAGCGCCAGGCCATTCCCCTCCCTGCCGGTTCCCCCGACCACGGCGATCCGCATGCCTCCTCCCTTGCTCCCCGTTCCCTTGGCTGCGACACTCCTCGACGGCGAAATCCCCATGACCGATTCCCAATGACCAATGCGGTGTCAGTTCTCATTGGGATTTGGTCATCGGTCACCGGTCCTCGGTCATCGGTCTCTTTTCACTGGCCGTTTCGGGGGAACACCTTGAGGAGCGTGTAGGTCGTGTTGCGCTCGGCCGGGATCCGGCCCAGCTCCCGGATTCGCTGGTGAAACTCCTCGGGCGGCAGGTACTCCCCGGCCGTGGCCCCGGCCAGCCGCGAGATGTTTTCCTCCATCAGGGTGCCGCTGTAGTCGTTGGCCCCCGCCTGTAGGCAGCGCTGCGACAGGTCGCGCCCCAGCTTTACCCACGAGACCTGGATGTTGTCGATGACGCCCTGGAGCATCAACCGGGCCAGGGCATGCACCTTGAGGTGCTCTTCGGTCGTCGGGCCGGGTCGGGCCTTCTCCTCCTGGAAGAGGTTGGTGTTGAAGTGGACGAAGCCGAGCGGCACGAACTCCGTGAACCCGCCCGTCTCCTTCTGGATGTCCCGCAGGAGACAGAGTTGATCGACCCAGTGCACCGGGCGCTCCACGTGGCCGTACATCATGGTCGAGGTGGTCGGAATGCCCAGACGGTGGGCCGTGGTGATGACATCCACCCACTGCTGCACCGTCACCTTCTTCCGCGACAGGAGCTGGCGAACGTTATCGTCCAGGATCTCGGCTGCCGTGCCGGGCAGGCTCCCCAGACCTTCGGCCTTCAGCATGGCCAGATAGTCGGCGAGCAGCATCCCCGTCTTCTCCACGCCGTACACCACCTCCATGGGGGAGAAGGCGTGGATGTGGAGCCCGGGCGTGGCCCGCTTGATGGCCCGCAGGATGTCCCGGTAATGCGTGCCGTCCAGCTCGCGGGGCAGCCCGCCCTGCACGCAGACCTCCGTGGCGCCGCGCTCCCACGCCTCGGCGGCTCTCCTGGCGATCTCTTCGAAGGACAGGTCGTAGGCGTCGGGGGCGTTCGGGCCCGTGCTGAACGCGCAGAACTTGCAGCCGATGATGCAGATGTTGGTGAAGTTGATGTTCCGGTTCACCACGTAGGTGACGATATCCCCCACGCGGCGGCGGCGCACCTCGTCCGCGACGCTCGCCAGGGCATCCACCGAGTCGGCCCCCATCTCTGCCAGGGCCAACCCCTCGGCGTGGGTGAGCTCCCGTCCCTCCAGCGCCCGGTCCAGGATGCGCGCGATGGCCGGAGACACACTGCGAACCGCTGTATCTGGATCACATGGCAGAACGGTCGTCTCCATGAGTACTCCCTTCATTGAAAAACGGACAACCGACAACGGACAATGGTCCGGTTGTCAGTCGTCGGTCATCGGTTTTGCATTGCCATCCTCGGAAACCAGGCCGTCGCTGGCCACCGACGCCCGGATGCGCTCGGCGAGTTCGGCCGGTAGGTACTCGCGGCGATCCAGGATGTACTCGGGATACACCGGCAAGCGCTGGCGCAGGAGGAATCCTCGGGCCTCCGTGACTTCCCGCAGGGCCGTGAGATGCGGCCAAGGGGCTTCCGGATTGATGAAGTCCCGCGTCAGGGGCGAGACCCCGCCCCAATCGTTGATCCCCGCATCCAGCAGGCGGCCGTAGTTCTGGGTGAGGTTGGGTGGCGCCTGGAGGTTCATGGATGGGCCCAAGATCAGCCGGGCCACCGCGACGGTTCGCAGCATCTCCTCCAGCGTCGGCTCCGGCCGGTCGCGCATGGGGATGGTCGGCTTCACCCGGAAGTTCTGGATGATGACCTCCTGGATGTGACCGTACCGCTCGTGCATGGCGCGGATGGCCAGCAGAGAATCCACGCGCTCCTCGCCCGTCTCGCCGATGCCGACGAGGATGCCCGTGGTGAATGGAATCTTCAGCCGTCCGGCGACTTCCATGACTCGGAGGCGCACCCGCGGATGCTTGGTCACGGCTCCGCGGTGCGGCCCGCCCGCCCCCAGCAAGCGGGGACTCGCCGATTCCAGCATGAGGCCCATGCTCGCGTTCACGGGCTTCAACGCGCGGAGGTCCGGCTCACCCATGACGCCCGCATTCGCGTGGGGAAAGAGGGGCGAGCCGTCCAGCACGAGCGCGCAGGTCGCCCGCAGGTATTCCAGGGTCCGCCGGTGACCCAACCCTTGCAGAATCGCCCGCGCCTCGGGAAACACGGCCTCGGGCGCGTCCCCCAGGCTGAAGAGGGCCTCGGTGCAACCGAGCCGGGCGCCCTTCTCGACCACGGCCAGCACCTGCTCCGGCGTCATGACCCACGCGTCCGGGTCCCCCGGATCCCGCCGGAAGGTGCAATAGCCGCAGCGGTCCCGACAGAGGTTCGTCAGGGGCAGGAAGACCTTGCGGGAGTAGGTGATGGTCTTTCCCCTCCCCCTGTCTCGGAGGGCCGCCGCTGCCGCGAGCAGCGGCTCCAGTGGCGCCGACGGCTCCAGGAGGCGGATCGCCGCCTCGCGGCAGAGTCCCCGTCCTGCCGCCAACGCGTTGAGAGCATCCTCCAACCGGCCGTCCATCACCGAGATTACGTGCGAGATCACAAGGGAATCCTCTGCGGAAATGTCATCACGCAATCACCTGCCGCCTTCACGCACTCCTTGCAACAAGGAAGGTCTCGCTCACCGAGCACGCGACTCACGGGATTTCTGCTCCAGATAGTCCCGCCAGGGTTTCCAGTAATACTTCTCCCATCCCTGGCTGACGCCGTCGTGATCATGCTCGGGCACGTTGACGTGCACCAGGTCGATCTGAGTCCCATCCCTGATCTTGCTGAACTTCAGCACCAGGATGGAGTCCAAATCGGTTTTCTTCCAGTGCTTGGCGCGCCAGGATTGGATGATCATGCGATTCGGAACGATCACCAGCAGCCTTCCGCTGAGCGTCCCGTCAAAGGCCGAGAACTTGCCCCCCACCTTCCTACTCACCACAGCTTTGGCGCGCGTCGCGGCCGAATGTTGCCGGCAGTCCATGTACAGATTGAACAGGCGGGCGGGCGAGCCATTGAACCTCATCCGCTGCTGAATGGCCGGCGTCATGTCCCTTTCTCCTTAGGAGCTGGCACTCCTGCGAGCAAACGAGCCTACGGCTTCCCCCGGGAGATGACGATCTCGTTCAACACCACATCCTTCAGCGGGCGATCGTTGGGGCCCCTGGCGACGTTCCCGATCGCCACGACCACATCCAGCCCCTGCACGACCTCACCGAAGACCGAGTGCCGGTTGTCCAGGTGCGGGGTGGGAACGGTGGTGATGAAGAACTGGCTCCCGTTGGTATTGGGGCCGGAGTTGGCCATGGACAGGATCCCCGGCTTGTTGTGTCGCAGGGCGGGGTTGAACTCGTCGTCGAACTTGTAGCCCGGTCCGCCCCTCCCGGTCCCCAGCGGATCCCCACCCTGGATCATGAAGTTGGGGATGACCCGATGGAAGATCGTCCCGTTGTACAGCGGGCGCTTCACCTTCTGCCCCGTCTTAGGATCGGTCCACTCCTTCGTGCCCGTGGCCAGGCCGACGAAGTTCTCCACCGTCTTGGGCGCCTTGTCCTCGTACAGCAGCACCACGATGTTCCCCATGCTCGTCTTGAACGTCGCATGCAATGGACCGTCCACCCTCTTCTCCTTTTCTCCGGCACTGGCCCACCCGGACAACGCGACGAGCAGGCACCATGTGAGGATGACAGGTCCGAGAGAACGAACCGAGATAACCCGCCTCCACTGAGTGTTCACTCTTTGCCTCCGATGAGCCGCTTTCGCGGCGCCTGCTTCTAATCTCCAAACGCAGCCAGGTGTTTCAGACCGAGCGTTTCGTAAATCCTCAAGGTGGCCTTCGACCGATTCAAAGTATAGAAGTGGACCCCCTTCACGCTGTTATCGATGAGGTCCCTCACCTGCTCCGTTGCCCAGTGTATGCCCACACTCTCCACGTACTCGTCGTCCTTGGCCCGTACGAGGGATTTTGTCAGGCGCGCAGGGAACCTGGCGCCCAGGGCCAACTCCGCCATTCGGGCCATTCCCTTGATGGAGGTGACGGGCATGATGCCCGCGATGATCGGGACCTTGATGCCCACGATCTGGCACCGCTCGCAGAAATCGTAGAAATCGCGATTGTCGAAGAAGAGCTGGGTGCAGATGTAGTCCACCCCGGCATCCACTTTTGCCTTTAGGTGCTCCATCTCCTTGAGGCGATTGGGCGTCTCGGGATGACCCTCCGGGAAGCCCGCCACCCCGATGCCCATTCTTGGGAACTCTCGGCGGATGAACGCCACCAGATCCGCCGCATGGGCAAACCCCCCGGGTGGCTGGACGAACGAGGTCTCGCCCATTGGCGGATCACCCCGCAGCGCCATGATGTTCTCGATCCCGTGATCCTGGTACTCCTGCAGGATGTTCCCGATCTCCTCCTGCGTCGCGCCGACGCAGGTCATGTGGGCGACCACCGTGAGGCGCGTGTGCTCGCGAATCCTGATCACGAGGCCGTGGGTCAGTTCCCGCGTGGACCCGCCCGC
>JBIOJT010000316.1:0-5340 GCA_044451055.1 Methylomirabilales bacterium (SeqCode) | reverse complement strand
GCGGCGAAGTCCGGGATTGCGAGCAGGTCGAGCTTTCCTCCGGGATACGGGATGCCGTAGTAGTCCTGGAAGAAGCGGAGTGAGAAGACCGCGATCTCCTGGGCGAACCGAGCCAGCCGCGTCTTGCCCGGCACGCACCAGATGCGGACCGGCGTGCCGTCCACCCGGAGCGCCTCGGTCGCCTCCAGCCTCCCCAGGACGAAGGCAACCAGGTAGGTGGACATTCTGATGGTGGGGGCAAAGCGCACGGCCTTCTTCTGGGTCCCTGGGATTCGATCCTCGCTGACGACCTGAGTATTCGAGACCGCCGTCAGGCCGTCCTCGATGACGAGCGTCAACTGGAAGACCGCCTTGAACGCCGGCTCGTCCCAGCACGGGAACGCCCGCCGCGCGTCCGTGGCCTCGAACTGGGTGACGGCCAGCAGGCTCTCTTCCACTCTGTCGTCCGCCGGTGGCGAGGCAGGCGACTGGGTGAGCTTCACCGTGCTCCGGTAAAACCCGCGGAGCTTGTCGCTCAGGATGCCGGCGAACGACAGCCAGAGCCGCCACGATCCGGGATCGAGCGCCTGGGGGAAGACGAGGCGGGCCCGCTCGGTCGCTCCCTCCAGCGTCGCCGCCCCGCGCAAGATCGCGCCGCGGCCGTCCTGGATGGTGACCTCTCGGATCGTGAGGTCGGCCACGTTGAGCAGGATCTCGCTCACCGCCCCCCGCACCGTCACCTCGATCGTTTCGGTCCCGGTGAAGGTCCCCGAACGCAGGTCAGGCTCGATGCGGATCTCGTATTGGCTGGGCACGACGCTCCGTGGCAGTCTGTGGGAGTTCATCTCCGCCTCGTGTAGTATGAATGGTGAGGGAGCGGGTCAGTGCTTGAACCTTCGCATGAAGGCCTCGACTTCGGCCCGCCGGGGGAAGGAGGTCTGAGCGCCATGCTTCGTGCAGGCGAGCGCGGCGGCCGCGTTGGCCAGCGGGAGGGCCTCTTCCCACGTGCCCCCGGCCGCCAGCCCCACCGCCAGGGCCCCGTTGAAGGCATCGCCCGCCCCCGTCGTGTCCACCGCATCCACCGGGAACGCCGGGAAGTGCAGGGCCGACGACCCGTCGCAGAAGAGAACGCCCTGCGTCCCGAGGGTGACGATCACGCGTCGCACCCCGCGGGCGAGCAGATGCTGGGCCGCCCGGGCCGCCGTCTCCGGCCCTTTCACGGCGAGGCCCGTCAGAGTCTCCGCCTCACCGGCATTGGGGGTCAGGCAATCCACCAGGGTGAGCAGCGCGTCGGGCAGTGGCTGCGCCGGGGCCGGGTTGAGGATCGTGAGGACCCCGCGCTCGCGGCCGGCGGCGAGGGCCCACTCCACGGTGGGGATGGGAATCTCAAGCTGGCAGAGCAGGACCTGCGCCCAGATCACCAAGGAGACGTGCTGTTTGGCCTGATCAGGCAGCAGCTCGAGATTGGCACCTGACGCCACCGCGATCTGATTCCGCCCCGCGGCATCCACCATGATCAGCGCGACCCCGGTGGCCGCATCCTCGACGTGAATCAGTCCCTCGGTTGGAATTCCCTCCGCGCGCAGTTGATCGGCGACCTGATCGCCCGGGGGATCCTGGCCGACGCACCCGACGAAGCGCACCTCGGCACCCAGCCGCCGCGCGGCCACGGCCTGATTGGCGCCCTTTCCCCCATGGCCCACGTAGAATCGCCCGCCCGTGATGGTCTCCCCTTCCGCCGGAAGCCGCGGCACCGCCACGGTGAAATCCATATTCGACGAGCCGATCACGAGAACACGAGCCGCTTTGACCATGCCCCATGCCTCGCAGGAAACGCTGCCTTACTCGAGGCCGCCTGGCCCTCTCATACTAGCCGAGCATCTGGACTATTGCACTACTGGATCTTGAGGGGTGGCGTCCCGATCCTCGCCGGTCGCGTGGATCATCCCCGTCGCGTCCATGGAGAGGCTACCCTGACCGGGTCGCACACGATCGACGGGGCGCGCCGTCACGGCATACGCGGGAATCCTGCCGCCGGGCTCTGGCGCGGATGGCGTGTAGGTGAAGACGTATCCCGCCCTCTCGCTTCTCGGCGAGAGCGGTTCGATGCACTTCGTTCCATCTGGGCCCAAGAGGTCACGCTGCGCCGGGAACCCTTGGGCAGGCTGGCTGGCAGCATAGGCCGTCGCGCACTCCTGCAGTTTCCTCATCCAGGCTATGGTTTCGCCCGGATAGCGACGCAGGCGTTGCTCATACAAGAGCGGAGGTCGTCGGCGGGTGCTAGCGGAACAGGCTCCGGATCCAATCCAGGAAACCTCGGGCATGCTCTGCGAGGGGTATGTCTCCGCAGCGTGCCGTCGGCTCGGTGCCGGCACGGAACGCCTCCTCGATAACGGGGCCGCCGCCGCACCAGAACGAGGCTGAACGCCCCGTGTCTCGATCAATGGAGGCCAGCACGACGCCGGGCGGCGGCGTGAACGGCTTGGGGGGCGCACGTCGTACGGCGGCTTGCATCACCGTTGCCCAAATGGGGAGCGCTGCCTGGGCGCCCGTGAGCCCGACGGATCTGCCATCATCCATCCCCACCCACACACCCACCACCAGATCGGGTGTATAGCCGACGAACCACGCGTCCCGCAGACCATCGGTCGTACCGCTCTTCCCCGCGGTGATGTCGCTGAGACCCCAGCCTGCGCTGGCGCGGCCCGTTCCTTCACGCATCACGCCCTGGAGGATATGGGTGACCAGGAAGCTCGACTCGGCCGAGACGGCACGCACTGGAGGAGGAAGCGGAGACACGAGGGGCGCGGTTGTTCGGGGTTGTTCCGCAGACAGGGTCGTCGGCGTGACGCGCAAGCCCAGGTTGGCCAGCGTGGCGAAGGCGGTGGTGATCTCGAGAAGCGTCACTTCGGAAGTTCCCAAGGCCAGGGACGGGACTGGAACCAGGCGGCTCTCAACGCCCAGCGCCTGCGCCGTGCGAACGATCCGATCCGGACCGATGTCCTGTGCCACGCGCGCAGCGGGAACGTTCAGAGATTCCTCCAGCGCCCGGCGGACCGTAACCGGGCCGTGGAACCGGCCGTCAACGTTGTGGGGTGCCCACCGCTGGTTGCTACTCCGGATCACCGTCGGCTCGTCGGGAATCAGGGACGCCGGGGTAAAGCCTGGGGAGGCCCCAGCGCGCTCGGCCTCGAAGGCGGTCAGATACACAATGGGCTTGAACAGCGAGCCGGGCTGGCGGGCCGCCCGCGTTGCGCGGTTGAATGGGCTATCGAGATACCGGCGCCCACCCACCAGCGCTCGGATCTGTCCGGTCGCCGGCTCGATGGCGACCAGGGCGGCTTGGAGTCTTCCCGGAGCCAGGCCAACCTGGTGCCGTTCGATCCGTTGAATGCCATCGCGGATGGCGCGTTCGGCCGCCCGCTGGAGATATGGATCAAGACCCGTCTGGATCCGGACCTCGTCTTCCGGACGGAGCGTCACGCGTCGGGCGATCTCGTCGCGGGCGAGATCAACGAAGTAGGGAGCCCGGAGGGCCGACGTGGCGACCGGCTGCCGGATCGGCTGGGCCATGGCGGCCTGGAGGGCCGCCTCCGGGATCATCGCCTCCGCGGCCATCGCCTGAAGCACGGCATCACGGGCCTGCCGCGCACGGGCAGGCCCTCCGGCAAACGTCCTGTTGGGGGCACTGATTGCCGCGGCCAGCAGCGCGGCCTCATCCAGGCGCACTGCGGCAAGCTCCTCGCGCAGGAAGTGGCGCGCAGCCGCTCCCAGGCCGTGGACGGCGACACCGCCATCGTCCCCCATGTAGACGGAATTCAGGTAGGCTTCGAGGATGCGCGGCTTGGAATACCGGAGTTCGAGGGCAAGGGCGATGATCGCCTCGTGAAGCTTCCGCCCCCAGGTGCGCTGGCTACCGAGGAAGAGGGTGCGGGCAAGTTGCTGGGTGATCGTGCTTCCACCCTGCCGTACCACCTGATGCCGCATGTCCGTGATGGCCGCGCGCATCACGGCGAGAAGATCAATCCCCCAATGCTGGAAGAAGCGGCGATCCTCCGCAGCCAGAACAGCATCCTCGACGTGGCGGGGGGTACGGGCCAGAGGCACCCAGACCTGCGACCGGCGCGAGGTGCCCTGGAAGGCGGCGATCTCCTCGATGCCCGCGTACAAGCGAACCGTAGGAAGGGCGGCGCCGCCGGGATCGGGAAGCGGGTAGCGCCAGCCGACCCAGGTCCTGATGCCGCCAGCGATCAACACCATCGTGAGCACTACGACGATGCCGATCGTTGCTGTCTTGCGGGGATTCCAATTGGCCTCCGACATGTTCCCTTCAGCGATCTACCCACAGCAAGCTGTGGTCTGCGCCCATGGCGCTTGGTTCCGGTTCTCGCCCTGACCCCCTCGCGCTCGATGCTACTTCCCCAGGGGAGCGCCCGGCTCCGGGATCTCGCGACGAACCTTGTCGGTCATCTGCGGCGTCACGTCCCGGTAGACGTCCGCAGGTGGGGGTGTAGCGGGCGAAGCCTTGGGAGGAGTCACCGGATGGATCGACAGCACGTCCGACCGGGGTATCTCGATTATCTCCGCCGGTTCGTGGATGCGGATTCTGTCGCCGATGATCTCCGTCTTGTCCGCTTGGATCGTGCGACCGTCCTGGAGAAAGATGATGATTTCCTCCGCAGAAGCCACGGTCGTGGAAAGACCGGAGGCAGCCATCAAAATGAAAGGACCCACATGCAACAGAAAGCCCAGGCATCTCCTGGCCCTTGACTCCCGGGTCATGACTCGCCCCTTGGACACCAGGTGTGTCCCATCAGATATTCGACCGGGACTGGCCCCCATCCACGTTGAGACACGCGCCGGTCACCCAGCTGGCTCGCTCGGAGCAGAGAAAGACCACGACGTCGGCAACCTCTTCCGGCTTGCCGAAGCGGCCAGAGGGAATTTCCCTCTGCATGAAGGCGGTGATACCTTCCGGGTCGGCCTGCAGCCGCCGGTCCCAGGATCCCCCGGAAAAAAAGATGGAACCGGGAGCGACGCTGTTGACCCGGATCCTCAGGGGCGCCAGCTCTCGCGCCATTGACTTGGTCAGGCTGATCTCGGCCGCCTTCAGCGCATTGTAGGTCGCAGTGCCTCCCGCTTCCCGTCCCCAGATCGACGAGATGTTGATGATCACTCCGCTGCCGACCTCTTGCATCTCCGGCACGACCAGACGGCTGAACCGAACGGGCGCCATCACGTTCAGGTCCACCGCGGTCTGCCAAGCCGAGTCGGCCGTCTCCAGAAACGGGCCCGCCGTGCGCGCCCCTCCCACGTTATTGACCAGGATGTCGATGCGACCGAAGGCCCGCACGGTCTCCT
>JBIOJT010000315.1:0-5341 GCA_044451055.1 Methylomirabilales bacterium (SeqCode) | reverse complement strand
TTGGTTCAGTTGTGTGAAGATCGTGGAGACCTGCCGCTGCCCGAAGGCGTCGTAGAGGGTGTCGTCGATGAGTTGCGGGCTGATGCCCAGTCGCGACGCCGTGCTGCGGTCGATCGCCAACGAGGCCTGGAGTCCCCTGTCCTGCTGATCGCTGCTCACATCGACCAGCCCCGGCAGCGCGCGCAACGCGTCGACCAGCTTCGGCGCCCAGCGATTCAGGTCGTCCGCATCCGGATCTTCGAGGGTGTATTGGTACTGCGTGCGGCTCACCCGGTCCTCGACGGTCAGGTCCTGCACCGGCTGGAGGAACAGGGTGATCCCCTCGACCTTCGCCAGGGTGGGCTGCAAGCGGCGGATGACCTCATTCACGCTCACCTTCCGTTCTGCCAGCGGCTTCAGGTTGATCTGGATGCGCCCGCTGTTGAGGGTTGCGTTGGTCCCGTCCACGCCGATGAACGACGACAGACTTTCCACTGCCGGATCCTGCACGATCACCTTGCCCAGGGCTTGCTGCCGCTCGGCCATCGCCGCGAACGAAATCGTCTGGGGCGCCTCGGAGATGCCCAGGATGCCGCCGGTATCCTGGACCGGGAAGAAGCCCTTCGGCACGATGATGTATAGGACAATCGTGAGCGCCAGAGTACCCACCGCCACCACGAGCGTCGGCCCTCGCCGATCCAAGACCCAGCGCAACGTCGTCCCGTACATCTCGATAATCCGATCGAACCAGCGTTGGGATACGCGATAGAGCCGTCCCTGCTGCGACTCGGGCGTATGTCGGAGCAGTCGCGCGCACATCATGGGCGTCAGCGTGAGCGACACCACCGCCGAGATCAGGATCGTGACGCCGAGGGTGATTGCGAACTCGCGGAACAGCCGGCCGACCACATCGCCCATGAAGAGCAGGGGGATGAGCACCGCGATGAGCGAGACGGTCAGGGACAGGATGGTGAAGCCGATCTGCTCGGCGCCCTTGAGGGCGGCCTGAAGCGGAGAGTCCCCCTGCTCGATGAATCGGGCGATGTTTTCGATCATGACGATCGCGTCATCCACCACGAAGCCCGTTGAAATCGTGAGGGCCATCAGGGACAGGTTGTTCAGGCTGAAGCCCAGCAGATACATGACACCGAACGTCCCCACCAGCGACAGGGGAGCGGCGACAGCGGGAATCGTTGTGGCGGATGTGCTGCGGAGAAAGAGAAAGATCACCAGGACAACCAGCGCCACGGCCAGCATGAGTTCGAATTGCACGTCATGGACCGAGGCGCGAATGGTCGTGGTCCGGTCGGTCAGCACGGACACGTTCACAGAGGAGGGTAGCGCGCTCTCGAGCTGTGGCAGCAGACGCTTGATGCGGTCGACCACCTCGATGACGTTGGCGCCTGGCTGCCGCTGGATGTTGACGATCACCGCCGGGGTCTCGTTCTTCCACGCCGCCTGCTTCACGTTCTCCGCATCGTCGGACACGTCGGCGACGTCGGACAAATGGACCGGCGCACCGTTGCGATAGGCGATGATCAGTGACCGGTACTCGCCACTCGAAAGCAGCTGGTCATTCGCGCCGATGACATAGGCCTGGTGCGGACCGTCGAAGCCGCCCTTGGCTTGATTGACATTTGCGGCCGACACCGCAGTGCGCAGGTCCTCAAGGGTGAGGCCATACGCCGCCAGAGCAGTGGGGTTGGCTCGTATGCGAACGGCCGGCCGCTGCCCCCCGCTGATACTGACAAGGCCCACGCCCGCGAGCTGGGAGATCTTTTGCGCAAACCGGGTATCCGCGAGGTCTTCAACCTGCGGCAATGGCAAGGTCTTTGACGTCAACGCCAGCGTCAGGATCGGCGCATCGGCCGGGTTCACCTTATTGTAGACGGGGGGATTCGGGAGATTCGCGGGGAGATAGGTGAAGGCGGCATTGATGGCCGCCTGCACCTCCTGTTCGGCGACGTCGAGGCTGAGGTCCAGACTGAACTGGAGCGTGATCACCGAGCTGCCGCTGGAGCTGGTCGACATCATCTGCTTCAATCCGGGCATTTGCCCGAACTGGCGCTCCAATGGAGCCGTGACCGATGAGGCCATGACGTCAGGACTGGCACCAGGGTAGAAGGTGAGGACTTGGATGGTCGGGTAATCGACCTGCGGTAATGCGGCGACGGGTAGCTCACGGTAGGCCACGGCGCCGGCCAGCAGAATGGCAGCCATCAGCAGCGTGGTCGCAACGGGCCGCAAGATGAAGGGCCGGGAGAGATTCATCAGTTGCTCTTTCGTGGGCTATTGTCGCCCCCCGCCTGCAACTCCACCTTCGCACCTTCTCGAAGTCTCTCCGCGCCGTCCGTCACAACGAACTCTCCCGAGGCGAGCCCTGCACTGATCGATGTCTCGTCTCCCTGGTTGACGCCGACCGTAACGGGACGCATGGCGACAGTCTGATCTGCCTTCACCACGTAGACGAAGGCGCTCTGGGGGCTCCGCTGAATGGCGGCGGTCGGCACCACCGTCGCCCCGCGCATGACGTCCAGAAGGAGGTGCGCATTGACGAACTGGTTGGGGAACAGCGCATTGTCCTCGTTCGGGAACACGGCCTTGAGCCGGACCGTGCCGGTGGTGGGATCGATCTGGTTGTCCACCGTCAGCAACGATCCCGTGGCCAGCTTTCGCTGTTGCGCGCGATCGTACGCCTCAACGGGTAAGTGCTCGCCAGCCTTGAGCTTGGCGAGCACTTGGGGGAGGTTGTCCTCGGGGATGGAAAAAAGAACGGCAATCGGTTGGAGCTGGGTGATCACCACCAGCCCATTGGCATCGGTCGCGTGCACGATGTTGCCGGGATCCATCAGGCGCAGCCCAAGGCGCCCGCTGATCGGTGCGGTGATGTGGCAGTAGATGAGTTGCAGCTTGGCGCTGTCGATTTGCCCCTGGTCAACCTTGATGGCTCCTTCATACTGGCGAACCAGAGACTCCTGGGTGTCCAACTGCTGCTTGGCAATCGAGTCCTGCGCGACCAGCACCCGGTAGCGCTGCAAGTCGAGTTGGGCGTTCTTCAGCAACGCCTGGTCTCGAGCCATCTGTCCCTCGGCCTGGGTCAACTGCACTTGGAACGGCCGGGGGTCGATTTCGGCCAGCACATCTCCCTCTCTGGCGATCTGCCCTTCTCGGAAGGGGACCTCCATCAGTTGTCCGTCCACGCGGCTTTTCACGGTGATGGTGTTGAGCGGTGTGACCGAGCCGAGCCCGGCGAGATACACTCCGATGTCGGCCTTTTTGGCTGCCACCGCCACCACTGGCAGCGCGCGCGCGGCGGGTGCCTCTTGCCTGGCGGCGCGCGGTTGCGCCTGGCCCCACTTGCTCAAGAGGGCGTAGGCCCCGATGGCGAGGAGACAGAGCACCAGCAACCCGATCCACCAGCGCCTGCGTACCAGAGGGGGACTAGGTCGCTCTGGCACGTCGTTCTTCGGGGCCTCCTGCGTGGATGCCATGGTCACGGCCTCACGAAAAACACTTCAGCCACATGATCCGCCAACATCCCAATCGCTCCGACCCGCCCATGGTTCGTCTATGCGACCCTGGCCGGCAAAGGGGACGTCTGGCACGTGATGCCTCACCCGCCTCACCAGGCGTGCTCGATCGCCGCAGAGTGCGGCGATGCACACGAACTCCAGGACATTCTGGCCGATGCTGTGGTCGGGAGCACTCGTAGGCTCGACGCTATGGTTGCGGTCTTCTGCTCTGAGAGGCAACCCTCGGACCGAGCATCCCCAATCCGGCCAATACTTGCCGTCTCCCTGCAGCAGGGGCCCCCTCCCCTATACGGAAGGCGAGAGGAGGAAGTTTCATGAAGACTTACAGCAGGGGGTTACCTTTGCTCCGAAGAAATACCATGCATCCTTCCCGTGACCCCTATTGACCCCTGCGAAGGGTTGCACTGTGGTCGCCCCTGAGATTTCCGAGGCAGGGAGCGGAGCCATGCAACTCCCGCGGGCACCACCCTTTGGCAGACGCCTCCTTCGAATAACCCTTGGGTTCCCCAAAGAATCGAAGCGCTCGTGACGTACCACATGAAAGACCCACAGCATTCTCAAGGCAGATATGATAATATATTATGTTTCCCGTATCCATCTCTCTCTTGCACTTGCGGGGCACTCGACCCTCCCACGTTCCTGGTGGAACGCTAGGCGGATTCCCGCTGCCCGACTCCCCCCGAGCGCGCGATCCTCACTGCATGCTGTCGCCGTGCGTGCAGTCGCCTCCGGCGCCACGGTGCTCCCGGGTTACCTCCCTCTTGCAGCGGGGTTTACCAGGGGGAATTCGAAGGCATGCCGCGCCAAGACCGATCGAGATCCCAAACGGCTCGTCGAGGTCGTCAAGTCGCGTGGGAGTACCATGAGACTGCAGCCTGTCCTCGCCAAGCCGCCTCGACAAGGTTGGACGAGACCATCCTCCCCACGGGCGGTCCCCCGGTCCCAGGCGCCCTCTCGGGTGAAACAAAGGGAACGAAAGGAGCGTACTACGGGGATGAAAGGTGCGGATGCATGCGGCCATGACGCAGATCTTCTGGCGTCGGGTGCAGGAGCGGGTGGCGCTCCCCGGTCAGTAGCTAACGGACATCCATCCCCTGCTCCAGGCGCAGCGCACGGCGGCCCGGGCGGATGTCCAAGGCCTGTTCACCGCCCGCAAAAAGCTGCGAACCCTGCTGGGGCAGCCCACGACCGATCTGGGGGCGATCCAGTCGGCGGCGGTCCAGGTGAAATCCCGGCAGGCCGAGCTGTTCGATCCGCGCCTCCAGAGCCAACTCGCCCTCCGCAGCAAGCTCGCGCCGGAGCACCTGGCCTGCTGGATCGAGTTGCGGAAGGACAGGGGGCACCACGGGATGCCGCGCGGGCATGCCTTCGGGCCCGGCGCGGTGTAGGCCGCCCGGCATGCTCCGTTGCTGCCTGCAGTTGGGGGGCCGTCCGGGCCCGGATCCCGAGCCCCTCCCGGGATCGTGCACCGTCGAGGGCCGGGACGCCCCCCTCCAGCTCCTCACAAGCTCTCTGACGCGGGCCCCTCAGGCAGCCAGGGATACCAGCTCTCGGGTATCGCGGTGCCCGAGGTGCTCCAAGGACTGCATACATTGGCGTGCCGCCGGATCCACATCGTGGCAGGCACAGGGCGGGGCCGGACGAGTCTAGGCAGACCCCAGGGGTGCCGAGAGGCGCCAGCCACGAACGTGAACCCGCATCACCAGGAGAAAGCCCATGGGGACTCAAAGACGTGAAGCCGGCTTCCCGACGGGCTTCGGCCACCTCGCTCTTTTTCTTCTCCTTGTTTCCCTGGTCGCCTGCGCCACCATGTCCAGCGCCCAGGGCCA
>JBIOJT010000314.1:0-5346 GCA_044451055.1 Methylomirabilales bacterium (SeqCode) | reverse complement strand
GTGTAGGTAGTTGTCCTGATAGGTGAAGACACAGGACTAGAGATCCTGGGCCCTCTCGCGAGCGCGGAGGAGTAAGAATCCCGGGCTCCTTCAGAACGTCGAGGATTAAGAGACCTGTACCTCTTCAGAACGACGGGAACTTGAAGTTCTGGGTCTACGATGGGCGGCCGAAGATGGCGTGCTCTGCGGCAATCGTAAAGTCGCACAAGTAGGGCAGGTGGTTGGCGCCACCGATGTAGTAGCCGTTGACCCGGGCGATGATGGGCTTCGGACAGCGAGAAACCGTCAGATGAAGCATGTACGGTTCCAGGACCTGCTGCTCGAGCCCGCCCTCCTTTTCCTAGTCGACGTCCCCGCCCGAGGAAAAGGCCTTGTCCCCGACGCCGGTCAGCACGACCACCCCCACCTCCTCATCGGCCCCGGCAGCCTCGATCGCCAGGGTATTTCCTTGAGCGTGTTGCCGGTGAAGGCGTTGTCCTGTTTGGGCCGGTTGATGGTGATCCGCGCGGCATGCTCTCGAACCTCATAGAGAATATCCTTGAAAGCGATCAACGTTGTCCTCCATTCATGCTTTAGGTCGCCCCGACGGGCGGCCTCGATCGCTCAACCTTCGGCCCGGAGCCCCGGCCGCCGGTCCAGGACTTGCCGGACCAGGACGTGGCGCTGGATCTTTCCGGTCGGCGTGAAGGGCAGGTCCTCGAAGATCTCGACCATCTCCGGAAGTTTGTACGTCGCCACGCTGTCCTTCAGGAACGCCACGATCTCTTCCAGCGAGACGCGCTCGCCCGGCCGCGGGATCACGCAGAGGCAGTTCCGCTCGCCCAGGCGTGGGTCGGGGACGCCCACGATGGCCGCGTGGAGAATCTTGGGATGGGTGTAGAGGATCTCCTCGATCTCGCGCGGGAAGAACTTCTTCCCGCCGCGGTTGATCATCTCCTTGAGCCGCCCGACGATCTTGAGGTTGCCGGCCTGGTCGAACTGGCCCAGGTCGCCCGTGCGGAACCAGCCGTCCGCCGTGAAGAGTTCGGCGTTGGCCGCGGGGTTCTTGTGGTACCCGAGGTGCACCGAAGGGCCGTCGGCGGCGATCTCCCCCTCCGCCCCCGGCGGCACGTCGCGGCAGTGCTCGTCGATCAGCCGCAGTCCCATGCCCGAGGAGCGCTTCCCCACCGTCCCCGTCACAGCCTCGGGATCGTCTGAGAGGCGCGTGTAGGTGTGGAAGCCGGTCTCGAGCATGCCGTAGAGCTCGATGAGGCTGCCGTGCATCCGCGCGCGGAACTCGCGGATGGTCTCGATGGGGCACGAGGCGCCCCCCGTGATGACCACCCGCAGCGACGAGAGGTCGAAGCGGCCCAGGGTCGGCTCGTTCAGCATCGAAATGATCGACGCCGGGGCGGTGGGGATGAAGGTCACCCGCTCCCGATCGATCAGCTCCAGCGCCGCGCGGCCGCTGAACTGGTCCAGGAGGACTGCCCGCGCCCCCGCCAACACCGCCTGGACGAGCGTCAGGTATCCCCAGTTCAGTCCGAGTGGCAGGTAGATCAGGAAGACATCCCGCTCGGTTACGTTCATGTCGCGGTTCAGGGTCCAGCAGGTGGAGAGGGTCGTGTTGTGGCTGTGGATCACGCCCTTGGGGTTCCCGGTGGTGCCGGAGGTGAAGGCCATCCGCACCACGTCGTTGGCCCCCACAAGCTCGGCCCGCAGCGAGGTGGAGTCCTCGCCGTACACGACGTCGTCCAGAGAGAGCATGCCGTTCCCCCGGCCCCCGAGGACGCAGACCACCTTGAGGTCGGGCAGCTTCGGCCTGAGCTCCTCGATCATCGCGACGTAGTCGAAGCCCTTGAAGGAGGCTGGGCAGACGAAGGCGCGGCTCTCGGAGAAGCGGATGATGTACTCCACCTCGCGGCTCCGGAAGTCCGGGCCGATCTGGTTGGCCACCGCCCCCAGGCGCTCCAGGGCGAAGAAGACGTAGGCGAACTCCACCCAGTTCGGGAGCTGGATGGTCACCACGTCGCCCCGGCCGATACCCAACGCCCCCAGCCTGGCGGCCACCCGGTCGACGCGGACCTTGAGCTCCCCGTAGGTGACGCGGTGAGACCGGTCCACGAGCGCCTCCCGCTCGGGGTGGGCCACCGCCTGCCGCTCCAGGATCTGGTAGAACGTTTCGGTCCCCCAGTGGCCAGAGGGCGCGAACCGCTCGATCAGCTCCCGGGTCAGGCGTGTCTGGAAGCTCATGGGTGTATCCTCCCCGCTGTCTCCGTCTTCCGATACACGCGAATGAGTCGCCGGTAGGCCGACGCGCGCCACCGCCTCGCCCGCGGGCCGACCGCCTCCAGCACCGGGTGATTCCCTGCGGGCGAGTTCCTGAACACCGTCCGCGCCGGCACCCGCGTCTTCGGGTACACGATTGAGCCCGCGGCGACCAGGGCGCCGGCCCCGATCCGGGCGCCGTCGAAGACCACGGCGTTGGCTCCGATCACCGCTTCCGCCCCCACCCAGCAGCCGTGCAGGATCGCCCCGTGGCCGATGACGCACCGCCGGCCGACGATCACGCGCCCGTGCACCACCACGTTGTCCTCGACATGGCTTCCCTCGCCGATGACGATGGGCTGGAAGTCTCCCCGCAAAACCGCCCCGAACCACACGCTCGCTTCCTGCTTGATCGTCACGCGTCCGATGATGTACGTCCCGGGCGTGACAAACGCGGAGGGGTGGATCCGGGGCCAGTGGCGCCCATAAGGGAATACGCCGGCGGGCCTCATGCCGAGTCCGGCCGCCGCTTGCGCACGACGGCCCGGACGTCGGGATCGGCCGCCGCCGCGGCGAACGCCGCGTCCATCTCGTTGATGAGCGTGGGATTCTGGGCGTTCAGCTTTTCCGGCCGGTTCATCCGGATCCGGCGGATTGCCCCCGCGTTCTCGACCAGGATCGCTTCGTGGCCCATCAGTGGTTTCCTGTTCGCCGCCGGACTCGTTCGATGACCTCCCCGTAGCCGTCGAGCTGGCGTGGCCAGTCCCGGTGATCCCAAGCCGGCCCCAGCACGATGTAGTCCGCCCCGGACTCGACATAGGCCAGGGCTCGCGTGGCGCACGCCTCCACTGGCCCCGCGGCCCCGAAGCGCTCCACGATCCGCTCTCCGTCAAGGCCGTACACCCGTCCCACGTACCGCGCGGCTGCCTCCCGGGCGCGCGCCGCGTCGTCGCCCACATTGGCGAAGAGGTAGCTGCCGAGCGTGAATCCTTCTACCCTCCGCCTCCCCTCCTGGAGGAACCGACGGAGGTCAGCTGAGAGGCGGGTGAACTTCCTGACGCTCGCGAAGGCAGCGACCCAGCCGTCACCGTAGCGGGCCGCGCGGCGGAGGGCCGGCTCGGAACTACCCCCGACCCAGATGGGGATGGAGGGCTGGACTGGACGGGGTGAGATCTCCACGTCGCGGATGTTGAAGTGTTTCCCCTCGTAGCTGAAGCGCTCATTGGCCCAGAGACCCTTGATGATCTCCAGGCTCTCGTTCGCGCGCGACCCCCGCTCGCTCATCGAAATTCGCATCGCCGAGTATTCGGCGGGGTGCTCCCCTCCGACACCGACTCCGAAGATCACGCGCCCACCGGACAGCACGTCCAGACTCGCAATCGTCTTCGCCAACAGCACCGGGTCACGGAGCGGCAGGATGATGACGCCGCTGGCGACCCTGATGCGATGGGTCACCGCCGCAAAGGCCGCCATCAGGGTCGTGGACTCCAGGATGGGCACATGCCACTGGATGTGGTCTCCCACCTGGATCGAGTCGAACCCCACGGCCTCGGCCTTCCGCGCGAACTCGGCGAGCTCCGCCGGCCCGGGGACCACCCCCGAGAAGCCGCCGACCGCGATACCGAAGCGAACGGGCGGGGTGGTCATCAGCCGCCGAGGTAGGCCGCCTTGACATGCGGGCTCTCGCGGAGCGCAGCCGAGAGGCCGTCCAGCGCGATCTTGCCGGTCTCCATGACGTAGGTGGTGGTGGAGATGGAGAGCGCCATACGCGCATTCTGCTCCACCAGGAGCACGGCCACCTTCCGGTCCCGATTGATCGCTTGGATGATCCGCCCGATTTCCTTCACTACCATGGGCGCCAGCCCGAAGGACGGCTCGTCCAGGATCAGCATCCGCGGCTCCGCCATGAGGGCGCGGGCAATCGCCAGCATCTGCTGCTCGCCACCCGAGAGCGTTCCCGCCCGCTGACGGCGGCGCTCCGCGAGGCGCGGGAAACGGGCCACGACCTCCTCCAACGCCCGGTCGATGGCGCCGCCGTTCCCCCGGAGGTAGGCGCCCATCTTGAGGTTCTCGAGCACGGTCATGTGCGGGAAGAGCCGCCGTCCCTCTGGGGCGTGGCTCAGGCCAAGGCCCACGACCCGGTGTGCCTTCCAGCCGGAGATGTCGGTTCCGTCGAAGGTGATCCGCCCCGCCGACGGACACACCAATCCGGAGATTGCCCGGAGGGTGGAGCTCTTGCCGGCGCCGTTGGGCCCGATCACTGCCACGATCTCGCCGGCGGCGACCGAAAGCGACACCCCGTTCACCGCCACCACGTTGCCATAGTGGACGTGAAGGTCCCTCACCTCAAGCATGCTCTTCCGCCCCCAAGTACGCCTCGATCACGGCCGGGTTCTCCTGGATCTCTCGGGGTGTCCCCTCCGCGATCCGGACGCCGTGGTCGAGAACCGTCACGACGTCACAGAGCCCCATCACCGCCCTCATATCGTGCTCCACCAGGAGGATGGTCAGGCTCCGGTCGCGGAGCTTCTGCAGCACGCTCAGCGTATCCTCCCGTTCCCGGGCGGTGAGCCCGGCCAGCGGCTCGTCCAGCAGCACCAACTCTGCTCCCGTGGCGAGTGCCATGGCGATGCTGAGCGCCTTCTGGTCCCGGTGCGGAAGCTTCTCCACGGAGCGCCACGCCTGGGCGGTCCCGCCGAGGCCGAGGGAGGTCAAGAGCTCCTGCGCGCTGGTCAGGGCCTCGCGCTCCTTCCGCCGGTAGGCTCGGGAGGCGAAGAGTGCCGGCGCCAGCCCGTCCGCCGCCCGCAGATGGGCCGCGACGAGGAGATTCTGGAGCACCGTGAATTCGCGGAAGAGCGTGGTCGCCTGGAACGTGCGGGCCACCCCCCGCCGGCAGATCTCCGACGGTCCCAGGCCCGAGATCGGCTCCCCTTTAAAGAGAACCTGGCCGGCCGACGCCGGGAACACACCAGAGATCAGGTTGAAAACCGTGCTCTTGCCTGCGCCGTTGGGGCCGATGAGACCGTGGATCGTACCCTGCGTCACCGTCATGGAAAGATCGGAGACGGCCACGAGACCCCCAAAGCGCCGCGTGAGGCG
>JBIOJT010000313.1:0-5375 GCA_044451055.1 Methylomirabilales bacterium (SeqCode) | reverse complement strand
CATTGCCCCGGCCGTCCGCGGCTGGGTTGACGCTACCGAGAGGGGCGGGCCGCCGCCCCTCCTCGGACTCTCCCCCCGGACTGTGCGGTCCGGGAGGGACTGTCGCCTATTTTACGCACCGCACAGTAAAGATCAAGAGGGGCTGAACCCACAGACGGTCCGGCTCGAAGATCAGTGCCGTGAGGGCTCTTTCGTTCTCAGGGAAATGAGCGCATCCACAGCGACCGGCGAGCCGTCGGCCCGGATTTTGACAGGATTGAGATCAACCTCGCGAATTGCCTCGTATTGCATGGCGATCGTCCCAAGCGCCATCAGGATCCTCGAGAGCGCCGCCCTGTCCGCGGGCGGCTGTCCCCTGAAGGGCCCGAGGATCCTCGCGCTTCGGATCTCCTGCATCATTTCCAGCGCGTCTGCGCTGGTCAGAGGGGCGAGTCGGAAGACCGCATCATCGAGGGCCTCGGTGAGGATCCCCCCGAGGCCGAACATGACGCAGGGACCGAGCTGGGCATCCCGGGTCAGACCACACACCAGTTCCCGATCTCCCTTGATCATCTCCTGAACGAGTACGGCCTGAGAACCCGGGATCCTGAGGAGGCGATGGGCCTCGTTCCGGACTTCCTCCCGGCTTTTCAGGTTGAGCGCGATGCCGCCAACTTCGGTCTTGTGGAAAAGGGTGGCTCCCGACGCCTTCAGAACGACGGGGAACCCGATGTTGGCGGCCTCGGTTGCAGCCTTCTCCGGATCGCTCACAAGCGTTTCATGGCAGACAGGAATGCCGAAGCCTGCGAGAAAGCGCTTGGCATCATACTCGTTCAGGGCCGGCAGACCTTTGGCCAGAGCCTCCTCGACCGGATTCATATGCTCTCCGTCGTTTCAGCTTTTTCGATGGGGCGACCATCGTCTCGCGAATGCCGGATCACGGAAAGGCTCAGGCCAGAGGCTGCTCGCCAAGTATCCGGGCCGCCAATCGGTTCTCTCACGCCAGCCGGCGCGCTTCCTGTGCCGGCCAGGGGACACGGCTGGCCCCGGGAGTTGCGGACAGAGATAAGGATAGATCGAAGAAAAGCGGCGTGCGCTGCCGTTACCCCGTCTTGCGGCCGCCGAGGTATGCGTCCCTCACCTGGGGATCCCGCAAGAGGTCCTGCGCCGTCCCCGCCAGCACGATGCGACCGGTCTCCATCACGTAGCCCCGGTGTGAGACGGAGAGGGCCATGCTGGCGTTTTGTTCCACCAGAAGGAGGGTGGTGCCCCGCTTGACGTTGATCTCCTTGATCACGCGGAAGACCTCCTGAACGAGGATGGGGGCCAACCCGAGGGAGGGCTCGTCCATCAGGAGGACCTGCGGCCGCGCCATGAGGCCGCGCGCAATGGCCAGCATCTGCTGTTGGCCGCCCGACAGCGTCCAGCCGAGCGCGTGCTTGAGTCGCTCGAGATCCGGGAAGCTGTGGAACACCTGCGCCATGTCGTCTTCCAGCTCCTGCCGGCGCATGGGCCGGTTCGACGCGCCCAGGACCAGATTCTCCCGGACCGTCAGGCCGGGGAAGATGCGCCGCCCTTCCGGGACGTGGGAAATGCCCCGCTTGGCGATGGCCTCGGCCGAGAGGCGGTGGATGGGATAGCCGCGCAGCAGGACCTCGCCCCGCAGCGGATGGAGGAGGCCCGAGACGGTGCGGAGCGTCGTGGACTTGCCGGCGCCGTTGGCCCCCAGGAGACAGACGATCTCGCCCTCGTGCACCTCGAGGGAGATCCCGCGCAGCGCGGTCACCGATCCATAGGCGACATGGACATCCCGGATCTCAAACACCGAGAGCCACCTCCCTGTCGCCGAGATACGCCTCCACCACGGCCGGGTGTCGCAGCACCTGATCCGCCGTCCCTTCGGCGATCTTCTCTCCGAAGTTGAGGACAGTGGCGCAGGTGGCGACCTGGGAGACCAGGGACATGTCGTGCTCCACGATGAGAATCGTGAGCCCCATGTCATTCAGGCGCTTCAGCAATTGGATCAGCTCCTGCTTCTCCGTCTGGTTCAGGCCGGCGCCCGGTTCGTCGAGGAGGAGAAGATCCGGTTCCCCGGCCAGGGCGCGCGCCAGCTCCACAAGCTTCTGATGTCCGTAGGGGAGGTTCCGGCAGATCTCGTGGGCCTTGTCCGGCAGTCCCACGAACTCGATGGCTGCCATGGCACGGTCCCGGGTCTCGGCTTCGCTCCCCTCTTCTCGCTTCGCCCCGACCAGGACGTTCTCCCACACGGAGAGCTCGCGGAAGAGGCGCAGGTTCTGAAACGAGCGAGCCATGCCGCTGTGGGCAATGCGGTTGGGACGCAACCCCACGATATCCCGACCCAGGAAATGGATGCGCCCGGCGGTAGGCACGTAGAGGCCGGAGAGGAGGTTGATAATCGTGGTCTTGCCGGAGCCGTTGGGGCCGATCAGGGCATGGATCTCGCCTCGCCGCACCGTGAAGTCGACACCGTCCACTGCCTTCACACCGCCGAAGTGTTTGACGAGGTGCTCGACCCGCAGGATCTCCTCGCCGGCCTTCCCACGGCCGCCCACCCGCAGCGTGCCCCGGGCCGGCGGGAGTACCATGGGCCGGGCGAAGCGCCGCCCGAAAAGCCTCGCATAGCCCCAGAGGCCCTCAGGCATAAAGACGATCACCAGAATGATGGCGCAGCCATAAACCACGAGGTAGATCCGCTTCAGGTCCCGCAGCCACTCGGGCAAGAAGGTGAGCAGGGTGGCGCCCAGAATGGCGCCCAGCGCGGAGTCGCTCCCCCCCACGAGCACCATGGCGAGGAAGGCGACCGCGTGGTCGAAGTTGAAGCTGTCCGGGCTGATGTACAGGTACCCGGAGGCATAGATCGCGCCGCCCAGCGCCGCGATGACGGCGCTCAGGATGAAGGCAATGACCTTTACCCGGCGCGTGTCCACCCCCAGCGCCTCTGCTGCCAGCTCGTTCTCGCGAATGGCCCGCATGGCGCGGCCCAGGGCGGTGTCGCGGATCCACCAGACCAGACCGGCCACGAGGAGCAGGGCGACCAGCGCGAACCAGGCATAGCGTTGCGCGGTGTTCAGCGGGACGAGGAAGGGCGGCCGCTTGATATTGCTGATCCCGTCCGGACCGCCCGTGACCGCGATCCAGTTGGTGTTGATCAGGGTGTAAATGATCTGGAAACAGATCGTCACCATGGCCAGGTAATGGCCACCCAGCTTGAGCGTGGTGCTGCCGAGCACTGCCCCCGCCAGGATCGCGGCGAGCAGACCCAGCACCAGGGCGAGCCACCAGTTCACCCCCCAGCGGGTGGTGCCGAGGGCAACCGCGTACGCCCCGAGCCCGTAGAACGCCGCCTGGGCCAGCGAGATCTGCCCGGTGTATCCCAGCACCACGACGAGGCCGAGCGTGGCGATGCCCCACGCGGCGCCCAGGATGAGCAGGTTCGTGGTGTATCGGCTCGTGAAGAGGAGCGGCAGGAGCACGACCACAACGGCACCCAGGGCCAAGGCCAGGTGGCCCGGTTTGACCCGGGGGAGGGCGGCAGATTTCTTGACGCGTTCGGTGGTCACGCCTTCTCCGCGACCTTCTCGCCGAAGATGCCCTGCGGTCGCAACAGCAGGAACAGCATCAGCACCAAAAAGCTGTAACCATCCTTGTAGATGGCCGAGATGTAGGCGGCGCCGAAGCTCTCGATCACGCCCAGCGCGAGGCCGCCCAGGATGGCGCCTCGGACATCGCCGAACCCGCCGCAGATGGTGGCCGCGAACGCCTTGAGACCCAAGGTCGCCCCCATCTTGTGCGTCACGAAAAAGATGGGGGCCACCAGCATGCCGCCCAGACCGCCCAGGAGGCTGCTGTAGATGAAGGTCAGGGCGATCATGAACACCACCGGGATCCCCAGGAGCCTGGCCATGTCCTTGTCCTGCGAGGTGGCTTGCATCTTCTTGCCCAGGATGGTGTATTCGAAGAAGAGGTACTGGAGGCCGACGAGCAGGAACGTCACGACGAGGGTGATCACGTATTGGTAATCGAAAAAGACGCCGGCCAGGGTGATGCCGCCGGTCCCGCCCACCGTCTCGATTACCGGGCGGACCTTCTCGGGGCTCGGGCCGAAGACGGCCAGAGCCCCGTTCTGGAACATGATGCTGGCGCCGATGGTGGCGATGATGACGGGAAGGAAGCTCCGATTGCGCAGTGGGTAGTAAACCGTGATCTCGAAGAGCAGACCCACTCCCGCCATGACCACCAGCGCCAGCACGATGGCAGCGAAGTAGTTCAGCTTGAGGCCTTGCCACAGGGCGACCAGAAAGTACGCGCCCAGCATTGCGAACTCGCCCTGGGCGAAGTTCACGACGTTGGTCGCCCGGAAAATCATCACAAAGCCGAGGGCGACCAACCCGTACACGCCCCCGATCGCGAGACCGGCAAACACCAGCTGTCCGTTCATGGACAGGCTTTCGAGCATGACCTATCCTCCCCGGGGTCGGGGAACTGTCACCTGGTCTCGCACCGCCCCCCTCACCATCGGCCTCTCCCACACCTCACCGGGCACCTCCTTGGTGGGGTACCCGGTACCCGGGGAGACGGGATGGGTAGGACGGCCGGACTGCAAAGGTATTTCGGTGACATTACTCTCGGGATACGCGTAGCGTCTTGAAGTACTTGATGGACCCGTTGACGTTCTGCACCACGTGGTAGTGATCCAGGCCGTCCCCGTTCTGATCGAAGTTGTATTCGCCCTCGGCGCCCGGGAACTTCTGGATGCTCAGGATCGCCTTGCGGAGGTTCTCGGGCTTCAGGTCCGGTGCCTTCTTCATCGCCTCGGCGAATACCAGGACCGCGTCATAGCACCAGGCGGCGTATAGATCCGGCTCCTGGCCGAACTTCGCCTTGTAGGCCTTCGCAAATTCCGTGGAGGTGGGACTGGCGTCCACGTGGAAATCGGTGACACCGTAGGTGCCGTACAGCGAATCCCCCGCGAGGTTCCGGCTGTCCACCCCGGTGATCGAGGGGGAGCCCACCCACGTCACCTGGGCGCCGAGTTGCTTGATCTGACGGGCCAGCACGCCCAGATCCGTGCCGAACGTCATGTAGGTGCTGAGGCCGGTGGCCCCCGACTTCTTGAGCGCTTGGACCACGCCGGTGAAGTCCTTCTCCTGGTTGTTGTAGCCCTGGTCGAGGACCATCTCGCCCCCCAGCGCCTTCACTGCCGGGACTAGATTGTCCCGCGCGCCGTTGCCGAAGGCGTCGGAGGCGTGAATGATAGCGACCTTCTTGAGCTTGAGCTCCTCGACGAGGAACTTGGCGACCACCTTGGCGCTCATGCCGTCGTGGGGGCGGAAGCGGAAGACCCACTGGCTGCCGCTGTGGGTCAGGCCGTAGTT
>JBIOJT010000312.1:0-5413 GCA_044451055.1 Methylomirabilales bacterium (SeqCode) | reverse complement strand
GTCTGTGCCTCATCCCAGAGTCCCCACTTTTCGTAGATGCGTTTGAGTTCACCTGTTCGCAAGAGGTCCTCGATCACTGCGTCAATGACTTGCTTGAGATCCCCGTCCTTCTTTCTGAGGGCGATGCCGTAGAAGCCTCCTCCCTCCGGCGGACCGGCGTACTTGAGACGGGTGTCGGGCTTGCCGTAATAGGCGGCAATCGGTGTGTCGAGGAATACGGCGTCGAGCCTCCCCAGCGCCAGGTCTTCATAGGGCCACGCGGCTGAGTAGGACCGGATGTCCACCCCACCGATCTTCTTGAGCATGTCGTGGGCGACCGCGCCGGCGAGGGTTCCCACCTTCTTCCCGGAGAGGTCATGGATGCTCTTGATGCGGTCATCGTCTTTCCGCACCATGAGCTGGAGCGTGTAGACATAGTAGGGCCGGGAAAAGAGCACCCGCTTCTCCCGCTCGGGAATGATCTCGAGGCCGTTCATGGCCATGTCGTAATCGCCGCGCTCGAGGGCAGGGATCAGGCTGTCCCAGGCGGTCTGGACCAGCCGTGCCCTGACGCCGAGCCGTGTGGCGATGGCCTCGACGATGTCGAGTTCGAAGCCGATGAGCTTCGAGGGGTCCTTGGGGTCCGGGAAGACGTAGGGCGCGCCACCCTCGGAATCGGATCCCCAGAGCAGCACGCCTCGTTCTTTGATCTTCGCGATGGCTGACTGACCTGCGCCACCAGCCCGCGCGGGAACTACCAGCAGGAGAAGGGCACATGCTGCCAGAAGGAGTCTGAAGGGAGAACCACACCTGAACATGGATGAGATGAGCTGGATGAAAGGAATTCGCTCGTGGGCCACATCACCCCAGGGCCGCCCCCGACGATCCGCACTCGGCAGCGGGCTGTCGGGAGCATGCCTGAGGGAAGTGTCGCCGTCAAGCAGGAAGCCGCCGCGGGCGGGCTATGGACCTGCGCCGACCACATGCCCAGATGGGCCAGGATCTTCGCAGGGCCTCGGGCTGCTCCAGGAAACGCGGGTCAGCAATCTTCGGAATGATCATTACACCACCCCGCCCTGGCCGTGCTGCTGATCCAGGCCAGAAAGAAATCCGTGTGTTCCGCAAGAACTCCATCCGCCCTCGCGTTGCCCTCTGGGTCTCCCTTGGAGAGCGTGATCGGGGGCACCGTAGCGAGTTATCGTAGACGGCAGGCCGGCGCGAACAGCCACCTGGTCCCTCCGATGCGGACCCTATCGTCACGGCGCTGAGGACCGGTTTCTCCTTGGTCTTCGCCGCTTGGCCGGGTACCCTACGGCCTGTCTCCCGGAGGGCGGTCCCGGCTGGTGCACAGGACGAGCCGAGGACCACGTTTCTCTCCGGCGGGTCGCTGGAGTCTCAGCCAGTCTCGGAGGCAGAAGCCCGCGGCAGGAAGCCTCTGGATTCGATGGCCCGTTCTCGTGGAGGGCGGAAGGGCGGGCAGCGTTCTTACCGAAGGCAAGGGCACGCATTTACGCGCTGAGGGAAGTTCACTCTCTGGGAGGGGTGCATGGTCCCGTATAAGGCTCTGACCACGGTCTTGCTGATCCTCGTGGGCCTCGCGTGGGTTTTCGATCAGGCGTGGGCTGGACAGGGGGACCAGCCGACGACGGCTCCCACCTCCACACCGCTCATCCCCCGCGACGTCCTCTTCGGCAATCCGGACCGGGCGGCGCTCCGGGTCAGTCCAGACGGCAGGCACCTCTCCTTCCTGGCGCCAGTGAACGGCGTGTTGAATGTCTGGGTGGCCCCTGTGGACGACGTCGGGGCCGCCAAGCCGGTGACGAAAGACACCGGACGGGGGATCCACATCTACTTCTGGGCCAAGACCGGCAGACATCTCCTCTACCTCCAAGACCAGGGCGGCGACGAGAACTGGAAGGTCTTCGTGGTCGATCTGGCGGGGGGACAGCCCAGGGACCTCACCCCCTTCGAGAGCATCCCAGGCCCCGATGGCAAGCCGAGGATGCTCCCCAGCGGCAAGCCGATGCGCCCGAAGGCCCGCATCGAGCAGGTGAGTCCGAAGTCTCCCGACACCATCCTGGTCGGGCTCAATGCGCGGGACCCTCGCTATCACGACCTCTATCGGGTGGACATCCGGACGGGTGAGCTGACGCTGGTCCTGCAGAACCCAGGGTTTGACGGCTTCGTCGCCGCCGACGATTACCGCGTGCGCTTTGGCATCCGAACAACCAGCGATGGCGGCATGGAGCTCCTCCGGCCGGTCATCCCGTCAGCCGAGTCGGCCTCCAGTGCCCCAGCAGTCAGTGACTGGGAACCCTTCCAGACGATTGCCATGCAAGACGCCTTGACCACCCACCCCATCGGGTTCGACCAGTCCGGGCAGGTACTGTACATGACCGACAGCCGGGGGCGCGAGACCGCCGCCCTCACGGCCCTGAACCTGCAGACCGGGGCGAGCACCGTGTTGGCCGAGGATCCGCGAACGGATGTCGCGGGAGTGCTGGAGCACCCGACGACGCACAGCATTCAGGCCGTGGCCTTCGACTACACGCGCCCCGAATGGAAGGTGCTGGACCCGTCCATCCAGGGCGACTTCGCCTATCTCCGGACGGTGGCGGAAGGGGACCTTTTGGTCACGAGCCGGACCCTCGACGATCGCATCTGGACGGTCGCCGCCATCGTGGACGACGGGCCCGCCCGCTTTTTCCTGTACGACCGCGATGCGAAAAAGGCGACGTTTCTGTTTACCAACCGCAAGGCCTTGGAAGGGCTGCCGCTCGCGAAGATGCACCCGGAGGTGATCACGAGCCGCGACGGGCTGGCTCTGGTCTCCTACCTGACGCTGCCCGTGGGCTCCGACACGAAGCGGACCGGGCGGCCTGATCGGCCCCTGCCGATGGTCCTCGTCGTCCACGGGGGCCCGTGGGCTCGAGACACCTGGGGCCTGAACGGCGAGGACCAGTGGCTGGCCAATCGTGGGTACGCTGTCCTGAGTGTGAATTTCCGAGGGTCGACGGGCTTCGGGAAACGCTTCCTCAATGCCGGCAACCGTGAGTGGGCGGGCAAGATGCACGACGACCTGATCGACGCCGTGCAGTGGGCGGTCAGGGAAGGGATCGCCGACAAGGGACGAGTGGCGATCCTGGGTGGATCGTATGGCGGGTACGCGGCATTGGTGGGCCTCACCTTCACGCCGGACGTGTTCGCCTGTGGGGTCGACATCGTTGGCCCGTCGAACCTCGTGACGCTCCTGAACACCATCCCGCCCTACTGGGAGCGGGGGATCGCGATGTTCACGACGCGGGTGGGGGACCACCGGACCGAGGAGGGACGGCGGTTCCTGGAAAGCCGCTCCCCCCTGACCTTCGTGGACCGCATCCGGCGCCCGCTGCTCATCGGCCAGGGCGCCAACGACCCGCGCGTCAAGCAGAGCGAGGCGGATCAGGTCGTGACCGCGATGCAGCGCCGGGGGATTCCGGTGACCTACGTGCTGTTCCCCGACGAGGGGCACGGTTTCGCCCGGCCGGAGAACCGCTTGTCATTCAACGTCGTGGTCGAGGCCTTCCTGAGTCGCCACCTAGGCGGGCGCGTCGAGCCCGTCGGGCGGGACTTTGAGGGCTCGACGATCACGGTGCCGACGGGGGCCGAGGACGTGCCGGGTCTGCGGGCCGCCCTCGTGGCGCGGTGACACGGCTCGGCGCGACCCCCGCATCCGACCGAAAATTCAGTGAGCAATCGAAAGCCGTTAGCGTGGAGCGTCGCACTACAAGTCAATTATCTGATCAGAGACTAGGGATACTTCCTGTGCCTTTCTCTCGGCGGTGCTCCATAAGATGGCATCTGTGTGACACAGTAGACTAGCAGTTCTGGCTGGCTTGCCGGAATATTCTTGGCCTAGGGCCCCCGACACTCCGTAGCCTGTTCTCGGTCAGCCTCTTAGCCCTTTCTGGCGGCCAACTCCCTTCAGAAGATCAGTGCCACCGCCCACGCTTCGGGGTGTCCGAGGCCTTCCCAGGGGGAGCGTGGACGCCAGTCTCATCGTGATTGACAACGATGGCAACGAGGGTTTCCGTCAGCGGGAGTGAGCTTGAATTGCCCCTGACCATGGGTCATCCTTCGCCGATGCGGAGGGGTTGAAAGGGTGCAACTGACGCCGTCGGCCTCGGGCACCTTGCCCCTGAAGAAACTCCCTGACAGAGGAGCGGCCTGAGAGAGGCGGGGAGGCGAAGACATGTTTGAGGGCTTCGAAACCAGGGATTTTCAGACGGGCGGGGCCCGGATCCATCTGCGGCACGGGGGCACGGGGCCGCCACTCTTGCTCCTGCATGGGAACCCGTTGACACACGTGTCGTGGCACAAGATCGCCAGCCGCCTCGCCAAGGATTTTCACGTCGTCGCGGCCGATCTGCGCGGATACGGCGACAGCGTCGGCCCCGAGGATGGGGGCGACAACCATTGCCACTACTCGTTCCGGGTGATGGCGCAGGATCAGGTCGAGGTGATGGAGGCACTTGGTTACAAGGAATTCTATGCAGCCGGCCATGACCGGGGCGCCCGCACCGCCCACCGCATGTGTCTCGACCATCCGGCGCGGGTGAAGAAGGCGGCGGTGGTCGACATCCTGCCCAACTATTACATCTGGACCCACGCCTCAAAGGAGTGGGCCATGAAATCGTGGCACTGGCTCTTCATGGCCCAGCCCTACGACATGCCCGAACGGATGATGGCCGCGGTGCCTGCGGCGTGGTACATGGAGAAGAAGCTCTCCAAGCCCGGAATTGGCTTGGGGTGCTTCAGCCAGGAGGCCTATGCCGAATACGTCCGCTGCTTCACGTGGAAAACGATTCGGGCCTCCTGCGAGGATTATCGGGCCTGCGTCACCTGCGACTTCGAGATGGACGCGGCCGACAAGGACCGGAAGGTCACGTGTCCCCTCCTCGTGATCTGGGGCGCTCGGAGCCACACGGGCTTGGTCCACGGCGATGTCCTGCGGATCTGGACAGCCTATGGGGAGGACGTCGTCGGCGGGCCAATCAACTGCGGCCACTACGTGGCGGAGGAAGCACCCGAGGAGACGTATGATTGGTTCCTCCGGTTCTTCGGCGGTCGGTCGGCGTGAGTGGTGGAGTCAGCGAGGCGGGGAGAGTACGGCATGACGCCAGGGTCCGGGATTGAACGCCTTTCGGGATCGCGTCCTTCCGCCTCCACTAGAACGGGCTTCGCATTTCTGGCCTGATGAGCCTATCGGTCCAGGCGGAGTGCGCAGTGGTCGATCAGCCTCCCCTTCTCCAAAAGGGCCCCGCAGCTCAACGAACCTCAGCGAGGCTACGGCTGCTAGGGCGGGGGTGCCGGCACAGCGCTGGATGGGGAAGCTGGTGGTGGAGGCGGCGGTGTTGGCACAGCGCCAGACGGAGGTGACGGCGGAGGCGGAGGG
>JBIOJT010000311.1:0-5434 GCA_044451055.1 Methylomirabilales bacterium (SeqCode) | reverse complement strand
GGCGGCCCAAGGGGGCCATGCTCACCCACCGGAACCTCTTGGCCAACATCCGGAGTTTCCGCGAGATCCTGCACATCACCGAGGAGGACGTCTTCTTCTGCGTCTTGCCGCTGTTCCACGCCTTCGCCGGCACCGTGTTGTTCCTCGAACCCATCAGCCTGGGCGCCACCATCGTGGTGGAGCCGCGCTTTGCTCCGGATCTTACGCTGAAGACCATGGCGGAACATCGGGTGACGGTCTTCGCCGGCGTTCCCACCATGTACGCGGTCCTCGCCGGCCTCCCCCGGCCGGCGCTGGACCTTTCGGCGTGGCGGCTGTGCATCTCCGGGGGCGCGCCGCTGCCACCGCCCGTCCTCGAGGCCTTCGAGGCGAAGTACGGTGTGCGGATCTACGAGGGGTACGGCCCAACGGAATGCTCGCCGGTCCTGACCGTGAATCCGCCCCTGGGCGTGCGCAAGGTCGGCTCGGTTGGCCCCGCGATCCCCCAGGTGGAACTGCGGGTCGTGGACGACACGGATGCGGCGCTGCCGGTGGGCGAGGTCGGGGAGATCGTGGCCCGCGGTCCCAACGTGATGAAGGGGTATCTCAACCGTCCGACGGAGACGGCCGAGGCTCTGCGCGGCGGCTGGTACCACACCGGCGATCTGGGACGGATGGACGCGGACGGCTACTACTCCATCGTGGATCGGAAGACGGATCTGATCCTGGTGGGCGGGCTGAATGTCTATCCGCGTGAGGTGGAACTCGCGCTGGCGAGTCACCCGGCCGTGGCGGAGGCCGCCGTGATCGGTGTCCCGGATCCGGTCCGGGGCGAGACCCCCAAGGCCCTGGTCGTTCTCCGCGACGGACGACAGCCCGACCCGCAGGAATTGATCCAGTGGTGCCGCCAACGGCTGGCCAACTACAAGGTCCCGCGGACGATCTCGATCGTATCCCAGCTCCCCAAGACGGTCACGGGCAAGATTCTGAAGACCGTGCTCAGGACGACGAGCTGACGAGGAAAGCCGAATGGGGACCGGAGGGCAGCATGAGGACCGCGTGGGTTGCCCGGTCCGGGGCCATCGTCGCCGGATGTCTGGCGCTTGCGGCTTCCTCCGCAGCGCAGGACGAGGCGGCGTTCGCGCGGGCCCGCCAGGAGATGGTGGAGCGCCAGCTCAAGGGCCGCGACATCACCGACGCGCGCGTCCTCGCGGCCATGGGCAAAGTGCCCCGCCATCGCTTCGTGCCTCCTGCATTGGCGAAGGATGCCTACACGGACCGCCCTCTCCCCATCGAAGAGGGGCAGACCATCTCCCAACCGTACATCGTGGGCCTGATGACCCAGCTGCTGGAACTGAAGGGGCGCGAGCGGGTGCTCGAGGTCGGGACGGGATCCGGGTACCAAGCCGCTGTCCTGGCGGAAATCGTGGGACAGGTCTACACGATCGAGATCTTGCCGGGGCTTGCGACGAGCGCCACGGCCCGCCTCAAGGCCCTGGGCTACGGGAACGTAAAGGTGTGGGCCGGCGATGGGTATCAAGGCTGGCCGGCCCAGGCTCCCTTCGATGCCATCGTCGTGACCGCAGGCGCCAGTCATATCCCGCGTCCGCTGGTCGCCCAGCTCAAAGAGGGGGGCCGTCTGGTCATCCCTGTTGATGTTGCCGTGGGCTATCAGGAGCTGCTCCAGTGCCGGAAGGAGCGGGGGCAGCTCACCAAGAAGGTCATCGCGCCCGTCCGCTTCGTCCCCCTCATCGAGCCGAAGCGATGAGGCCCGCGGAGGCAAGGCGGCCGGGGGCCACGCCCGACTCTGCGGTTTCGTGGGGATCCGGATCGCCGGGACGTGAGGAACGCATGGGGAAGGTTTTCGTCGCCGACCTGATCGAGGGTGAGCCCGTCACGTCGTTCTTCCTGGCCAAGCAGGTCCAGGTCCGCCAGCGGCGAAGTGGCGAGCCGTACCTGTCGCTGGTTTTCGGGGACCGCACGGGCGAGGTGGCGGCGGTCATGTGGGAGGGGGTGGAGGAGGCGAGCAAGGAGCTCAACGAGGGCGACATCGTGAAGGTGCAGGGACTCCTCGGCACGTACCAGCGGGAGCGGCAGCTCACCATCACGCGGTTGCGCAAGGCCACGCCGGAGGAGATCGCTCCGGAGGACTTCCTGCCCCGGAGCCTGCAGGACCCCGCGCTGCTCCTCGCCCGCTTGCGGGAGACCGTGGACAGCATGGGGGAGCCGCATCTCAAGCAGTTGCTCCACGACCTGCTAGCGGATGAGGCCTTCATGGCCGCCTTCAGCGCGGCGCCCGCGGCCAAGAGCATCCATCACGCCGTCCTGGGCGGCCTCCTGGAGCACACGCAATCGGTGGTGGGGCTGTGCCGCCTGCTGGCCGATTACTACCCGGCGGTGGACCGTGACCTCCTCCTGGCGGCGGCCATGCTGCACGATGTGGGAAAGGTGCGGGAGCTCACCTGGGATCGAGTCTTCGACTACTCCGATGCTGGGCGTCTGCTGGGCCACATCACCTTGGGGGCGCTCCTGGTGGAGGAACGCATTCGCGTTATTCCCGATTTTCCTCAAGACGTGGAGCAGCGGCTGCTCCACTGCATTCTGAGCCACCACGGTGAGCTGGAATGGGGCTCGCCCAGGCGGCCCAAGACGCTGGAGGCCCTGGTTCTCCACTACGCGGAGGATCTGGACGGCAAGGTCAACTCGTTCCTCAGTTTCGCCCAGAGTCATCCGGATCCACAACATCCGGGGTGGACGCAGTTCAACAAAGCCTTGGATCGCTATCTCTACTTCGGACGAGGCGAAGCCGCCGAGCCACCGCAGGATATCTGACGGCGCCCCAGAGCACGGGAATACCCGCATGATTCCGTTACGGAGCAACCTCCCCACCCGTCAGGCGCCCGTCGTCACCTTGCTGATCATCGGGATCAATGCCTACGTGTACCTCAAGGAGTTCCTGCTGGGGTCGTGGGGCGGCCATCGTTTCATCCTCTATTATGGGTTGATCCCCTGCGGTGTGACGGGGAATTGCGACATCGTGGGCCGTGCCTTTTCGCCGGAGGTGACTCTCCTCACCTCCATGTTCGTCCACGCGGGGTTCTTCCACGTGGCGGGCAACATGCTCTACCTATGGATCTTCGGTACCAACGTGGAAGATTCCATGGGCAAGATTCGGTTCATCCTCTTCTATCTCCTCTGCGGTCTGGGGGCGGCCTTTGCGCAGATCTATGCCAGCCCGGCCTCGCGGGTCCCGATGGTCGGGGCCAGTGGCGCCATCTCGGGGGTGCTGGGCGCGTATGTCCTGCTCTTTCCCCGCGCCCGCGTGCTGACGCTGATTCCCCTCGGATTCTTTACCCAGCTTGCGGAGATCCCGGCGGTGATCGTTTTGGGCTTCTGGATTGTCGTGCAGCTCTTCAATGGGCTCTTGACCTTCAACTTCGAAGCGGGTGGGGTGGCGTGGTTCGCCCACGTCGGGGGATTCGCCGCAGGGATGCTCCTCGTGGGCCTCTTCAAGCGACGGTGGGTTCCCTGGGGGCGGCAGAGACGCCGGGTGTGATACGAGTGAGGGCCACAAAGCCAACGGGCCGCCGGGAGGGCGTTTGGAGGCGAGAATGCCGCTCCTGAGCCGGAGCGAGTGTGACCACGAGCCGGGGAGGCCAAAGCGGAATGGAGCCTGCGGAGCGACAGAAGAGCAAGAGGAATGCGAGAGTAGTACATCTCAGCCGAACCGAATTTGAAAAGCTGGTTGCCCAGGCGGTAGAGTCGCTCCCGCCCGACTTCCTCGAACGGCTGGAAAATGTGGACGTGGTGGTGGAGGACGAGCCGACCGAGGAAGATCTAGAGTTGGCGGGAATCGAACCCGGCGCCACACTCCTCGGTCTCTATCACGGAGTCCCCCAGAGCCAGAGGGGACCCTGGTACGGGAACCTCCTGCCGGACCGGATCGTCATCTATCAGCGGCCCATCGAGGCAGTAGCCCGCGACCGGCGCGAGATCCGGAAGGAGGTCCGCATCACCCTCAGGCACGAGATCGGCCACCACTTCGGTCTCACCGAGGACGACCTTGCCCAAGCCGGCTACGAGTAGTCCGAGGATTCCTGCCCACCCGACCGGTGTCCTCCATTGACGGAAAACCGCCAGAGCAGGTTTTGCCCGCGGCTCAGAGCACGGCCCCGCGGGCGGTAATGGGCCAGAGAGCTTCCACCCGATTGTTCCGGTAACAGACGTACCAGTCGTACATATTGACCGTGGGGTCGCAGTGGCCCGGGATGAGTCGCACCTTGCTTCCCAGTGGGAGGGCGCGGCCCGGGTCGTGCAGCGTGAGTTTCCCGTGCTCGTCGGACGCGCGGATGTACTCCACGTCCCCCATGCCGGCAACCGACGGCATGCCCGAATCCACGCTCAGCGCCTTGAGTCCCGCATCCAGTACGGCCCGGTCCTTGGTGGGGCGGCTCATCACGGTGGCGTACACGAAGAGGCTTGGCGCGAACTCGCTGCCGGGGGTCTCATCCGGCTTCAGGTTCTTCAGGTAGTCCGCATCCATGAAGATGTAGGATCCCGCCTGGAGCTCGTTCCAGATTCCGCTCGTGGCCTCGAACTCGTACGTGCCGGTCCCGGCGCCCGACACCGTCTCGCACACCAGGCCGTGGCGGCGGAGCAGTTCCACGGTGCGTCGGGTCTTTTCTCCGGCGACCTCTATGGCTTCCTTCCGCTTGGCATATTCGCGAAGGTGCTGTGCCGCCCCGTGATAGGCCTGCAGGCCCGCGAACCGCAACCCCGTCGAGGCGGCGATCTGCTTGGCCAAGGCGAGCGCCGGCTCGCCCGGCTCGACGCCGCAGCGATTCGCACCGACGTTCACCTCGACGAGGATGGGCAGGCGCACGCCGAAGGTGGTCGCGGCGTCGTTCAGGGCAGCGACGTTGCTTGCGTCATCCACGCAGGCCGCCACCCGCGCCTGCTTGGCGAGGGTGACCAACCGCGCGATCTTCGGGGTCCCGACGATCTCATTGCTCACCAGGACGTCGGGCACGCCGCCGTACACCATGGCCTCGGCCTCGCTCACCTTCTGGCAGCAGACCCCGACGGCGCCGCTCGCCATCTGCCGCAGCGCGATCACGGGGCACTTGTGGCTCTTGGCGTGAGGGCGCAGTCGGACGGATTTCCCGCTCGCGGCTCCCACCAGTCGGGCGATGTTCTTCTCGAATGCGTCCAGGTCCAACAAGAGGGCCGGAGTGTCTACGGCCTCGAGGGACATACCGACGTCGGCTGGGGGTCGCGTCGTCATGATCGTTCGCCTCCGATTGGTTGAAAGAGATGGTCCTTCCGGCTTGAGTGTGGGTAGCCCCAACATCTTGGGGGAGGACTGTGGCCACCAGGGTTTGCTACGTGGTATCGTCCCGGCCCGAAAGGAGGCCATGCCATGGACGATACCGAGCTGTACACCACGCTCTTAGGC
>JBIOJT010000310.1:0-5442 GCA_044451055.1 Methylomirabilales bacterium (SeqCode) | reverse complement strand
GCCGGCGATCCCGATCGCCACCGGGCTCGCCCAGGCCCTGTCGGCGCGCGTCTGCTTCGTCCACGCGGTTCCGACCCCAGCCATCGCTCCGTGCCCCACGGGCCTGTACCTCCCCTGGACCATGCGGGAGGTCTTCGAGCGCGAGGTGGAGGAGGCGACCGCCTCCCTCCAGGAGGTGGAAGCTGGATGTCGCGCCCGGGGGATCTGGGCCAGGAGCTATGTCGGGCGGGGGGGCCTGGCCTGGGTGCTCGATGAGGCCGCCCAGACCCGCGCCGATCTCCTGGTGATGGTCACCCGCACGGCCGGTCCGCGGGATGCCTGCTCGGGGGGGCGCGTCACGCCCCAGCTCCTGGACACGCCGGGCCCCCCGCTGCTCCTCGTACGGGCAGGCGCCGAGCCGACTCCCATCCCGTAGGCCCGGCGGGTACTCCCTGGCGAGGATCGATCCCGGCCCGCAGGCGGGACAAAGGGATGATGATGGTTCGGAGATGCCCAGACCTCTGGGAACAAGCGATTCTCGCCCTGGCGAATATCCTCGCGGCGGCCCTCCAGGTCGTGGGGGGCGGCGCGCTCGTTTTCCTGGCTGGGCTGGTCATCGGGAATGCGTAATCGGTCCCAGCAGGGCCAGCGGGAGACAAAGAGGAGGTAATGCGATGGCGGCCGAGATCAATGACCTCTGGAAGTATCGATTGCTTGGAGGGGTGTTGGCGGTGATTCTGGTCTCGCTGCTTGTGCTGGTCATGCATTACGCGCGCTAGGTCGAGCCAGCGGTGCTGACAGCGGCCCCTCCGATGCCCGGTCTCGCGCACCCCGCAGGCGCCGCCCCGCGCCCCGACGGCTAGACGACGATGATGTAGGCCATCGTGACGAAGGTCGTCGCGCCGCCCAGGATCTCCGCCCGAGCCGTCGTGTGATTCTCTTTCAGTTTGAAGAGGTGCTCCAACATGGCACGAATCCGTGGCTTGAGTCTCGGGCTCTCTCTGGTGTGTGGCGTTTGGTGAAACGGAACATAATGTGGTAATGGAGGAGGGTCTCTATTTCGACTTCGGGTGCGAGCTTCTGCGCCCGGCACTTCTTGACGCTCTTCCGCACCTCGCGACGGGTGATGGGAGTGATGCGCGGGGGGGACCAGGTCTTAACAGGTTGATGCGATCGCATGCCGACGCTTTATCCTCAGCGGATACCTTTCCTGAAGCGGAGTCCCTATACTGCTGCTGAGACCGTATGTGCAACAAAAAGGCCCGGTCGTTTTCCGAGCGGCAGTGATCACGCTCCTCCTTCGCGACGTCGGACCGGCTCATCCGCCGAGATGGAATAGCTTGGGCAGGACGAGGGTGAACCAGGGCACCAGCGTCACCACCACAAGCCCGAGGCACAACACGAGTATGTACGGAATCATGGCGCGCGCAGATTTCTCGATCGTCGTCTCGCAGATGGCGCAGGCGACATAGAAGCACACGCCGATCGGCGGCATAAAGCTCCCGAGGCCCATGGCAAATATCAAGACGATGCCGTAATGGAGCTGGCTCACGCCGAGCTGGCTTGCGATAGGCATTAGGATCGGCGCCAAGATGAGAAGGGCAGGCAGGCCCTCGAGGATTGCGCCGGCCACGATGAGGAGTAGCATCGAGGCGAGTAAGAACACCCACGGATTCTGATGCGCGCCGGTCAGGATCCCGACGAGGCGTTGGGGGAGGTACGCGACGGTGAGCATCCACGTGAAGCTTGAGGCAGCTGCGAGAATGAACAGGACCATGCCGGTCACCGCCGCGCAGTCGATCGCGCCGCGTACAAACTCCCGGAACCCGAGCTCGCGGTAGATGAAGCCGGCGAGTACGAGCCCGTAGATCACCGCGAAGGAGGAGACCTCGGTCGGGGTGCCAATGCCGAGGAGGATGCCGCCGACGAGGCACACCGGCATCATGAGCGGCAAGAGGCCGCCGAGAGCCGCCTGCGCGAGCTGGCGCACGCTGGCGCGGGCCGCGCGCCCAGCGTGCGCACGTCGGGCCTGGACATAGACCAGTGCCATGAGGCAGACGCCGATCACGGCGGCCGGGATGAGGCCGGCGATGAAGAGGGCCGCGACGGAGAGCGTCGTGATCGAGCCGAGCACCAGCATGGCGATGCTGGGGGGCACGGTCTCGCCCATCACGCCGGAGGCGGCGAGCACGGCCGTTGCCTGCTCGAGGCTGTACCCTCCCTCCCGTAGCATGTCCCGCATGACCGACCCGACCATGGCCACGTCGGCCGACTTCGAACCGGACAGGCCTGAGGCGATGTACATGCTCACGACCATCACCTGCAGCAGGCCGCCTCGCAAATGACCGACAAGCGCCCGCACCAGGCGGACTACGCGCAGGCTGATGCCACCCCGAGTCATGATGTTGCCGACGAGGATGAAGAAGGGAAGGGCGAGGAGCACGAAGTTGCTGACCCCGCTGATCTCGGTGTGGCCGAGCACCACCATCGGCACCGTGCCCGTCGCATAGAGATAAGCGATGGATCCGAGGAGCAGCGCGAACGCGACAGGCACGCCGACCAGCACGGTGGCTAAGAAGAGGGCGACCCCGAGGGTGAGGGCCGCACCGCTGGTTACCCATGGTCGCCAGGCGGCGCGCGTCAGCACGAGGAGGAGGACGAGCGCGAGGAAGGGGGCCCCCACCGCGAACACGGTCCTCTGGCGCTGGGCAAGGAGTCGCTCGATCGCCGTAATCGCGAGTACGACCATACCAGCCACGAGCGGGAGCACAAACCAGCTCATGCGTATGGAAAGGATCGAACTCAATTCGTCCCATCGGGCGACGAAGTGCGAGAGCGAGGCCAGTCCCGTCGTGACCGCGACCGTGAGAACCAGCAACTCGACCAAGGCGTAGCAGGCCCGCCGGCCTCCAACCGGCAAGGCCTCGACCAGCATGCGGATAAAGGCATGCCCCCCCCGTCTGTATGCGTAGGCTCCACCCAGGAAGGCAATCGTCGAGAGTGCCAGCTCCGCCACCTCGTTGGCCCCTGGCAGCGAGATGCCGAAGAGCGAGCGACTCAGCGTGTTAAGAAAAACCACGCCCAGCTCGCCGAGGAGTGCCATGGGGAGGACGATCTTGAGCGTTGCGTCGATCACACCGCCCTGGCGGAGGTAGGCGATGCAGCGACGGAGGAGATCCCGGCGTCCTTGACGAACACCCCAAGGTCGTCCCACCGGCCCCGCGAGGTTGGGGAGCTTGACGGACCCCATGGCCATTGCCTCCTCTCCGCCATCCCCCCTCCCGCCGCCTCAACGGCGGCGAGGGGTCCGGGCCATCGCGGGGCGCTCAGGCTGCAGAACTCACATACGGTGACACTCATTTGTGTCCCCTCTCCCACACTGGGAAGAGGGGGCCAATAGGTCCCGTCGAGAAAATGCGTCACCGCAATTATCCCCAGATGGGCTACGACAGCGAAGTACCTCTGGGCCCCCCTGAGGGCCGGAGGTCACTCATTCGTTGTCATGTCGCTGCGGCACCCGCGCGTCATGAAGAGTGCTCTCGTATGCTCGGGCGTGCGCCGCGGTCCGGGTGCGTCGGGCGCACGCCCTGGTAGTGCGAATCCGCAAGTAGTCGCGGCCGCATGGAGGCCTGCCCCAGAGCAAAAGCGATGCGCCCACAGCGATCCCAGCCGTATGAGAATCCGCGAACGAGGCACGAGCAGGGTGCCGACCTGGGACAAATCGCAAGTGGGCCACCGCCCCCCGCCAGAGAACCGGGGTGGAGCGTCGCCCCCCATCCGCATGGGGCGGCTCTACTTCTGGGCATCCACAATCTTTTCGTACAGCCCCTTGCCGAACGCAGGTTCGAATGCTCTCCAGACGTCTTTGGTCCGGTTGGCGAATTCGGCTTTGTCGATGGTCGCCACCACCATCCCTTTGGCCTTTAAGTCCTGCAGGGCCTGGTCGTTCGCTTTCAGTTGCAAGCCAGACTGGGAGTCCCCAGCGTCCTGACCGGCCTTGATGAGAAGAGCCCGAAGCTCGGGCGACAGGCTCTGAAAGAACGTCTCGCTGATGCACAGCACGAGATGCTGGGTCATGTGTCCGGTCAAGGAGAGATACTTCTGCACCTCGTAATACTTGTGCGCATAAATGGTGTTGGGGGGGTTCTCCTGACCATCCACCACCCCCATCATCAGCGCAGTGTACAACTCGCTGATCGGCATGGGCGTCGCGCTGGCCCCAAGGGCCTGTATGGCCGCGCCATTGATAGGACCCTCGACCGTGCGGATCCGCAAGCCCTGCATGTCCGCTACCTTGAGCACCTGCTTCGTCTTGGTGGTTAAATGTCGATTGCCGTACCACCACCCCAGGTCCAGGGCGCGTATGCCACTGGCCTTGGCCGCCCTCTCGTTCATCTCCTGCATGATGGGGCCACGGGCGAGCTTCGTGAGGATGCGAGCCTGCTCCTCCTCGGTCGCGCCCCTGATGATGTACGGCATGCTGAAGACTCCCACGGGTCCCCATCCGGGGTAATTGGCCAGGAGGCCGGGTGTCAGGATCGAGAGCTGAGTGACGTTGTCCTTGACCTGAGCCGAGATGTCTCTCTCGCTTCCCAGTTGGGCCATCGGAAACACCTGCACGTTCACCGCGCCCCCGGTTCGCTCCTTCACCAGCTCCGCGAACTTCTCTGCGCCCTTGGTATAGGACATCTCCGGCTCGCCCTGGTGGCCCAGCTTGATGTCCATTTTCGGGAAGGGCGCGGTTCCTGCCAGCGCCGTCCCGGCGATGCAAACAACGACGCTCAGCGCGATGAGAACGGCTGCGAAGGTGACTGGGATCGTTAGACGTTTCGACATGATTCTCCTCCCCCAGAGAAACGTTGGCGCCGATGCTTCGATCCGTGGGCTACCATCCCTGTCAAAGCGGACGCGGTCGCCGAGCCCGAAATCCAGCGGGGTTTCAGGGGCCCATTCCCCGTGCGGCCTCACCTCCCTTCCATGACGCGATAGGCGCTCCAAGGGTAGAAGGCATTGCAGGAAACCACGGGCGGACTGAGGCGGTGGCGGACGATACCGTCCGGGATCGCCGCAATGGCCGGGCCACAGGGCCAGCGGTGCCCGAGGGAACGTCGCTCTCCGATTCCGCCCTCTCACGTTGATCACCTTACCAGACATCGAGGACCGGCCGCCGGGCCGGAGAGCACCTCTTTCGGCGGGCCGCGGGGCTGGTAGGGTCGAGGGCTGGCGCGTTGCCCCGTAGGCTCCCCTTGGCTGTGTCCGCCGTTTCCAGCTTCGTGCCCGATTAGGATCGCCGTGGGCCCGTCTCCAGCCCCCGCCCGGTCAAACGGAGCGTGCGGATTTCCCGCACTCCGCTTTCCTGCCCGCTTCGCGCCCCGGGTTATGGGACCTAGCGACTGGGAGCGCTTTCGGCGGGGAGCCCGATAGCCCCTTGCCTACTCCACCTCCTCCAGCCGCATCGGCCTT
>JBIOJT010000309.1:0-5458 GCA_044451055.1 Methylomirabilales bacterium (SeqCode) | reverse complement strand
GTACCGCTCGTCGCGGCTGGTCCCGGTGCGGACCTCCCGCACCCTGATCGTCCGCGCCGGGCGGTCGATGGCCATGACCTCGGTCTCGGTCTGCACCTCAACGTTGAAGCGCTGCCGGAACAGCTCGCGGGAGGCCACCAGCAACGTGCGCTCGTCCGTGATGATATTGCCGACGTAGTAGGGCAGGCCGCAGTTGGCGAATGACACATACGGTCCGCGCTCGAACACGACGATCTCGGCGGCCTCGTCCAGCCGTCGCAGGCGCGCCGCGCACGAGGCGCCGCCGGCCACGCCCCCGACTATGAGCACACGGCGCGAGCCGGACGCTCGCGGCGAAGGAGAGGGCTGGTCGGTGGGGGCGCTCATACGGACTCCAACCCCGGGGTGTGGGTGACAGTGCGCCGGCCGGATCGCGAGGGGCGAGTCGGGAGTTGGGGCCCCGCGGTCAGTGGGGAAGTCGGGGCCGCAACCAACCATAGGTCCAGGTCCCGACGAGGGCGCTCACGATTGCCACGGACATGACTCCCACGCCAGTGCCGAGCAAGGCGAACAGCGGGCCGGGACACGCCCCCGTCAGCGCCCACCCGAGGCCGAAGATCGTCCCGCCTACGATGTAGCGGATTCCGCGCCCCCACTGTTTCGGCGGGAGGACGATCGCTTCATCCCGCACGGTGCGCACCCCCCCACGTTTGATCGCCTGGACAGTCAGGATGCTTACGGGCAGCGCCGTTGCGAAGATCCCGAACATGTAAAACCCCTGGAACCGAAACATTTCCTGGATGCGGAACCAGGAGATCACTTCCGCCTTCGTGAGCACGACGCCGAAGAGGAGGCCAGCGAGGGCATACACCCACAGCCCCAGCGGCCGAGGGCCGGGGAGGGCTGACGGGGGAACCGCTCCGTGCGGGCAGCCGATCCGCGGTCGTGCTCTGTCGGCTGTAGTCATACCTAGAGCCCGAGCAAGAACGGCAGGAGGAGGAACGTGCCGGCCACGCCCCCCGCAAAGAAGCCGAGGAGGGCGAGGATGGACGGCCCTTGCAGGTCGGCCACGCCGGACAGCCCATGGCCGGACGTGCAGCCGCCGGCGTACGCCGTACCGAAGCCGACCAGGAAACCGCCGCCCCCAAGCAGTGCCCACCCGCGCAGACTCCGGAGGCTCACCCACCCGAACAGGTCGCCGGGGACGAGACCGGAGAAATCTCGAATCCCGAGTGCGGCCAGATCAGCCTTCGTCCGCGCGGCGATGGCGACCGGCACCGGATTGCGGAACCAGACCCCGGCGATCACGCCGCCGAGGCAGATCCCCAGGGCAAAGGCTAGGTTCCAGGCCCCCTCGCGCCGCCAGTCATAGCGGAAATGGGCGAGCCCGTGCGGGAACACGGCTGCGCAGGCGTGCCGCAGGTTGCTGGATACGCCGAAGACCTTATTGCCCAGCAGGAGCAAGAGTGCGGGGAAGCAACCGATCAGGGGGCCGGCGACGTACCATGGCCACGGCCGGGATAACGCCTCGTGCATTCCTCACCTCCCGGAGTCACGCTGGGACCTCACCGGGGGGGGCGAACGCCCGCTTCCCGCCCTCGACGCACAGGTGGGACCGGCGAAACCGAACAGGCCAGCCCATCTGGCCGAGGATGCTCCAGCGGGCGGAGTGTAGCACAACTCCGGGTGCAAACGGAACCCCTGCGTCTCGTGCTGTCTAGACTGCTGCGGTTAACGTGAGTCTCCACCGGCGGCCGGCGGGCGAGGGGATCCACTGTTCCATTTGGGGACCGGTCCCCTGGCACGCTAATTGTGCAAAAACAGTCCCCTGCTCCGAGAAGCCCGTCAGCTGGCCTCCACACCTGTCCGGATAATCGTCGGCGCTGACCAGCGTGGCTGACCGAGGATACAGACCCGCAGACCAAGGCAATTCCCATTCCTGGAGCACCTCGTCAGCCCGGAAGCGTCCAGACGACGGCTGCCTAGAAGGCCGAGCGCCAAAACGTGCGGTGGCGGTCCCGCTCCCGCCGCCCGGTCATCGCGGCAAGCGTGATCTCGACCGCCATGCACTGCGCCACCCGCTCCCGCGGGAGGTCGGGCGCCTCGGGCCGGTAGCGGCGGTTGAAGGCGTTCAGCGCGGCCGCCCGTTCCGGCAGGTCATCGAGCAGCCGGGCCCGGCCGGAGCAGATCACGCTGTCGCTGTCGCCATGGCACACGGAGCCGGCGTGGTCACGCACCGCGCCCGTCTGCCGGGCGACGGTGAAACAGACGTGGGGGTTGCGGCGGATGGCGTCGAGCTTCTGGCCCGTGAGCGCACAGTGGAACAGGATCTTCCCGGCCGTGTAGGCGTAATTGAGGGGCACGACGTACGGCTGCCCGTCGCCCGCGAGCCCCAGGTAGCCCAGCACCTCCTCCCGCAGGATCTGCTCCATCTCTTCCCGCGAGTCGAGGAAAACCGGCTCGTCCATGGACGCCCTCCAATCTGGAAGACCCGATAGGATTGCCGGGAGTATAGCAGGTGTCGCAGAAGAATCCACAGGAGCAGCGGCCAGTGTATGGCGTAGCTTGACAGGCGCGGGAGGCCGGGCGTACCCTTCGGACTGTCGCCCCTCCTCGTGACGACCGACGGAGGAGGCCCCATGGGACCGGCCAGGGACAGCGCTCCGGACCCAAGGCAGGCAGACAGCCCGATGCACCCACCAGTGTTCGCCCGTCCGCGTTTCCATCCCGGCTCGGCCGTCACGCCGATCCATCACTCCTCCAGCCGGTCGTCAAGGGCGCAGCCGCCACAAGGGGGCTCGCCAAGCCTGCCATCTGTCACAACTGCCGCCATTCCTTCGCCACACACCTGCTGGAAGACGGATACGATATCCGGACCATTCAGGAGCTCCTCGGTCACAAAGCGGAAGCACTGCCGGAGGTAGATCGGTACCGAGAGACCGTGTAGCGGTAGTGAGCCTTTTGCGCTCAGCTGACTTTGGCCCAAGAACCATTGGAGGCATGCATGCGAAGACTTCTGGCGTTATCATTCTTGACGCTCAGTATCGCCACGACGTCCCCACTCGCCCAGCAACAAGATCCCCAGGGGCAAGTCACGGGAACTGCGTGGCAACACACTCAAACTTCCCTTGCAGACGCGGTCGCCAATGCATCCCTAGTGCTTCCCGAGAGCGCCACCGACAAGGCTGGTTTCTCTGGGAAATTCAAGGATGCGCCTTCCGTCAAGGAAAGGGTCCCAGTCGTCCTCTTCCTCCACGGCTCGTCCGGATTGAATCTCAAGGCAATCTCCGAATGGCAGCTTTGGCTCGCGTCCCTCGGTGTGGCCAGCCTCGCCCCAGATTCCTTCTCCTTGCCCGATCGGATCACTTACACATCACCAGTGGACAAAGCCACCTACGAGAAAATCCACGCGCTCCGCTTGTCTGAGATTGGTGCCGGCCTGTCCGCCCTGTACCGGCAGCCCTGGGCTGATCCAAGCCGCCTCGTTTTGGCCGGTACCAGTGAAGGTGCCGTTGCGGTGGCCCGCTACACGGGCACCGAGTTTGCGGGTCGCATCGTCTATTCCTGGAGTTGCGAAGCGAACTACTTCGTGACTGATCCCAAGAACGCGTTGGATCCTGACACGCCTGTGCTGAATATCATCAGCTCCACCGATCTATACTTTTCCCAGGCAAATGCGTGGCTTGGCAACCCCGCCACCAAGGGTCACTGCGCCGACGCTCTCAAGGACCACAAGAAGGCGACTATCGTGCTCATTCCGGGTGCCCCGCACACGTTGCTTAACCTACCCGCCGCCCGCAGCGCTACCGCTTCATTCCTAATCGAGGTGCTGAAGCGCTAACCCCTCAGGCGCCCGGACCTCTCACGACGGTCTGCCTTGGTCGGGGCGTTACTTCGAACGTTTGCCCAAGATGCTGAAAATGGAATACTGCCTCGCAGCCGACAGGGATCTTGGCCTCCTCGCCGAGTGGAACCATCACCTCCTTCGGGACGAAGGCCACCGTAATCCCATGACGGTGCCGGGGCTCCGAGAGAGGATGAAGGGAGGGCTGGGCGACGAGTACACGGCTGTGATCTTTGGGACCACGGCGGAACCCGTGGCCTCCGCGCTCTGCAGGGAGAAGACGACCGAGGTCTCCCGTCGGCAGTTGTTCGTCAGACGGGACCGGAGACGTGAAGGCATCGGTCGAACGGCCGTGGCCATTCTCCGAAACCACCTGTGGCCTCGCCACAAGCGCTGGACCGTCGAGGTTCTGACAGCCACCGCCCCGGCTGGGGCGTTCTGGCGGTCAATCGGCTACAAGGACTACTGTCTCACGCTTGAGATCCTACCGGAGCAGGACGGTGAACAATCGGCTGCGGCCGACGTGCGACCGCGCGCGGCAGAGCAGCAGCCCCCGCCTCCCGGGAGCCGCTAGTCCGCGCCCACCACCTTCCATTGCCACCCAGTGGCGGATCGGATAGTTCGCTCCCTCGGCGTCCGCGTCGCGGGGAGTCGCTCCTCCGCCCCGTCGCCGCCACTTCGGATCCCGGCCGGCATCGCGCCCAGATCCCCGGGGCTGCTGCCCTCTCTCCATGCGCTACACGGCTGCGGGTACCGTGAGTCTCCACCGTCGGCTGGCGGGAGCGGGGATCCACTGCTCCGTTAGGGGACTGGTCCCCCGGCACGCCGATGGAGGACAGGTCCGCCGCCTCGACCAGTGCCCTTCCTGCGGCGGCCGCACACCGCCCAGATCAAACGCAGGCGTTCGGCACTCCTGATTGGGGGAGGTGCGGGCACCAAACCGCAGGCCACACCGGCCGGACAGCGAAGGGTGTTGGCGGGATGGAGCGGCCGGAAGTTGCCTCGACGGTTCTTAGCGGATCACCCCCTCCGCTTGGATGAGGAGCGTTGGGGGGATCGTCAGTCCGAGGGCCTTGGCGGTCTTGAGATTGATGAGGAGCTCGAATTTCGTGGGCTGCTCGACTGGGAGGTCGCCCGCCTTCGCGCCCTTTAAGATTTTATCCAGGTAGGTGGCGGCATGGCGGAACATGTCAGGCGCGGCATTAACTCTTCGTGGATATGTCCGCCAGATTGCCTCGAAGTTCGCAGCGTCATGTGGGATCGCTCGACGGAATTGTCGGACCCCTCGGGGATTTTGTCGAATGGCACCCGTCCCTTCTGTCGAAGAGCCATCCGGCTGATGACCTGGAAGCATGCGGAATCCTCTGAATTCTTGGGGCTTGCAGGATTCCCAGACGCAGGACGTCCGGTGACCATGCGCTTGGCACAAGGGTTGCCCTTCTCTCCTGGCAGCGACGGCGCCTCATTCATTCACAAGAGTACGGGAGAGGAGGTACTGACATGAAGAGGACTTTGGGTGTGGCGATGGTGGCAGTGCTCGTCCTGGGGATTTCCGGGGCGGCGACGGCGTGGTGGAACAGGCCGGGGATGGGCTACGGCGACGGTCCCGGGATGATGGGGTACGGCCCGCAGGGG
>JBIOJT010000308.1:0-5474 GCA_044451055.1 Methylomirabilales bacterium (SeqCode) | reverse complement strand
TCATCGTGGGCCACTCGGAGCGCCGGCAGTACTTCGGCGAGACGGATGCCACGGTGGACAAGAAGATTGGGGCTGTCCTGGCCTACGGGCTCACCTGCATCGGGTGCCTGGGGGAGACGCTGCAGGAACGGGAGGCGGGCCAGACGTTCACGGTCCTGGAACGGCAGGTTCGGGGCGGGTTCGCCCGTCACCTCACCTCGCCTCACCTGGTGATCGCCTACGAGCCCGTCTGGGCCATCGGCACCGGGAGGACGGCCACGCCGGCCCAGGCGCAGGAGGCCCACGCGTTCTTGCGCGGGCTGGTGAAAGAGATCGCGGGGCAGGAGGTGGCCGCGGGCATCCGCATCCTGTACGGCGGCAGCGTCAAACCGGACAATATGGTCGCCTTGATGGCGCAGCCCGATGTGGACGGCGGGCTGGTGGGTGGCGCCAGCCTGGATGCGTCGTCCTTCGCCCGGATCGTGAAGTTTCGCGGCTAGCGCGGCAGCGGGGCGCCGCCCCGCCCGCCGCCCTTGTTGACGGGGAGGTTGCATGTACTTCGCGCTTTCGATTTTTCATCTCATGGTGACCTTGGGCCTGATCCTGGTCGTGCTCTTGCAGAGCGGCAAGGGGGCAGACATCGGCGCGGCCTTCGGCGGCGGCTCGAGCCAGACCGTGTTCGGAGGCCGCGGCGCCGCCACGTTCCTGTCGAAGTTGACCAGCGCCATGGCCATCCTCTTCATGCTGACCTCGCTCACGCTGACCATCCTGGCCTCGCAGCGCGGGAGGTCCTCGGTCATCGGCACGGAGGGCACGCGGCCGGCCCAGTCCGCTCCGGCGCAGAGCTCAACGCCTGTGCCAGCGCCTGGCCAAGCCACCCCAGCCACGCCAGGGCCGACCGGCCCCGCCAGTCCGGCCCCGGCTGCTCCGACAAAGTAGTGACCAGCTCGTCCATCTCTCGCCGTCGCTTCCTGCGCGGCTTCCGCCTGCTGGCTGCGTGGCCCCTCTCTGCCGCGCTCCCACTGGCGGCCTGCAGTCGCTCGGAGGAGGCGGCCGACTCTCCGATTCCCGAGGGGGGGCCGGCCTATGGGGACACCCTTGTCGAGGCGTCCATCGGGGACATCAGCGGCCTCATCCCCAACATCACCAGCGACTCCTCCTCCCAGGAGATCGGCAGCCTGATCTACTCCAATCTGGTGCGAACCGACAAGAGTCTGCGGTTGGAGGGGGAACTGGTGGAGGGTTGGGACATCTCCAAGGACCAGTTGACCATCACCTTCCACCTGCGCAAGGGCGCGAAGTGGCACGATGGGGTAGAGGTGACGGCCGGCGACGTGGACTTCACGTATCGCTACATGATTGACCCCAAGACGCCGACGGCCTATGCCGAGTCCTTTCGACAGGTCCGGCACGCCGAGATGGTGGATCCGTATACCTATCGGGTGACCTACGAGAAACCGTACTCGCCGGCACTGCTCTCTTGGGGGATCTGGATCCTGCCCAGCCACATCCTGGAGGCGCCGTGGAAGGCGGGTGTGGACCTGCGAACGACGCCACAGAACAGCAACCCGATCGGGAGCGGCCCGTATCTTTTTCGGGAGTGGAAGACGGGGGAAAAGATCGTCCTGGAGGCGAATCCGGACTACTTCGAGGGCCACCCCTACATCAAGCGGGTCGTGTACCGGATCATCCCCGACCAGTCCACCATCTTCCTGGAGCTGAAGGCCAAGAACATCGACATGGCAGGCCTCGCGCCGATCCAATACCGGCGGCAGACGGACTACCCGGCCTTCCGCAAGGCCTTCAATAGGTACCGGTACGTGGCCAATGGCTACGCCTACCTGGGGTTCAACCTGTTGGACCCTCGCTTCCAGGACAAGCGCGTGCGCCAGGCGATGGCCTACGCCATCAACAAGCAGGAGATTATTGAGGGGGTGCTCTTGGGCCTGGGCCGGGAGGCGGTGGGTCCGTACAAGCCGGGGACCTGGTGGTACAAGGCCGACGTGAAAACCTATCCGTTCGATCCGGAGAGGGCCAAAACACTCCTGGCAGAGCTGGGCTGGACGGGGATGAACAGCGACGGCGTTCTGGTGAAGGATGGCAAACCGTTCAGCTTCACCATCATGACGAACCAGGGGAATTCGGTGCGCCAGCAGACGGCCGAGATCATCCAGAGGCGCCTCAGGGCCGTGGGCATCGACGTAAAGATCCAGGTGGTGGACTGGGCGGCCTTCATCAACACCTTCATCCGCAAGCGGCAATTCGAGGCCATCATTCTGGGCTGGGGCCTGGGGTTGGACCCCGACCAGTTTGACATCTGGGCCTCCACCCAGACGGGTCCGGATCAATTGAATCATATCTCCTATAAGAATCCCAAGGTGGACGAGCTCCTGGAGGCGGGACGGCGCACCTTCGACGAGGCCAAGCGCAAGGAGATCTACTGGGAGATCCAGGACATCATGGCCGAGGATCAACCGGTGGTTTTCCTGTACGTTCCGGATACCTTGCCAGTCGTTTCCTCCAGGGTGCGGGGCATCGAGCCCGCCCCGGCCGGGATCAGCTACAACTTCATCAAGTGGTACGTGCCTGCCAACCTGCAACGTTATACGCGCTGAGGATACTCCCGTGCTGGCCTACGCCATCCGGCGCGTGCTGATTTCCATCCCGCTGTTCATGGGCATCCTCGTCCTGTCGTTCCTGATGCTGAAGCTGGCGCCGGGGGAGCCCACGGTGATCCAGCAGGATCTCCAGGTGCGGCAGTCGGAGGTGCAGCGGGAGACCCTGCGCAAGCTGTACGGCCTGGACAAGCCCATCTACGAGCAGCTCGGGATCTGGCTATGGCGCGCCGTGCGGCTGGACTTCGGGCGGTCGTACATGCCCGACGGGAGACTTGTGATCGACAAGATCAAGGTGCGGATCCCCATCACCCTGGGGCTGAATGTCCTGGAGCTACTCATCACCCTCATCCTGGCGGTCCCCTTGGGGATCCTGTCGGCGACCCGGCAATACTCGCTCTTCGACAAGCTCATGACCTTGTTCGTGTTCGTGGGCTTCGCCATGCCGGACTTCTGGTTCGCGCTTCTCCTCATGATCCTCTTCGGAGTGCAGCTCGGCTGGCTGCCCATGTCGGGGCTCCGCTCGTTGAATTTCGAATACCTGCCGTTCTGGTCTCAGGTGTGGGACATCCTCTCCCACCTGATCCTGCCCGTGCTGGTGGCCTCCTTCGGAGGGCTGGCGTTCCTGTCGCGGCTCATGCGGGGGACCCTCCTGGAAGTCATCCGGCAGGATTACATACGCACGGCCCTCTCCAAGGGACTCTCCGAGCGGATCGTGATCTACAAGCACGGGGTGCGGAACGCCATCATCCCGGTGGTCACGCTCCTGGGCCTGATGGTTCCTGGCCTGCTGGGGGGCAGCGTGATCATCGAGACGGTGTTCGGCATCCCCGGGATGGGGCAGCTCTTCGTCCAGAGCGCCTACTCGCGGGACGAGCCCGTGATTATGGCGCTGGTGGTGATCGGGGCCAGCCTGTCGCTCTTGGGCAACATCCTGGCCGACCTCTTCTACAGTATCGTGGACCCGAGGATCCGGGTCTCCGGGGGTGGGGCGGGATAGATGGCGACTCGCGCTCCTGTAGCGGAGCGGATGGAACTGAAGCCCGTCACTGGATCGCCGACGCCGGGCGGCGGGCTCGCCAGCCTTCGAGTCTTCCGGGAGAGCATCTTCTGGCGGCAATTCCGGCGGAATCACCTGGCGATGGTCGGGGGCGTGGTCGTCGTCCTCCTCGGCCTGGCGGCGATTTTGGCTCCGGTCCTCGCGCCCTACGATCCCTCAGCCTACGACGTGAAGCAGATCCTGCTGTCCCCGAGCCCGGCCCACTGGCTCGGGACGGACCAGATCGGACGCGATGTCCTCAGCCGCATGCTGTACGGGGCGCGCATCTCCATGTCCGTGGGGTTCGTCTCGGTGGGAATCGCCGTCGTCATCGGGACCCTGATCGGCACGCTGGCCGCCTACTACGGGGGACGGACGGACGAGCTGCTCATGCGGTTCGTGGACCTCATGCTCAACTTCCCCCGGTTCTTCCTGCTGCTCACCCTGATCGCCTTCCTGCGCCCCAGCATCTTCGTGATCATGGCGGTCATCGGCTTCACGGGATGGATGGGCCTCGCCCGACTGGTGCGGAGTGAGATCCTGAGCCTGAAGGAGCGGGAGTTCGTCCTGAGTGCCCGCGGCCTAGGGGCACGCGACCGCCGGATCATGTTCCGGCACATCCTCCCCAACTCGTTAGTCCCCGTACTCGTCTCCGCCACCCTGGGCGTGGCAGGCGCCATTCTGGCCGAGTCGGGCCTGTCCTTCCTTGGACTCGGGGTCCAGCCGCCGACGCCGAGCTGGGGGAACATCCTCATCGACGGGAAGGCGAACATCGAGATCGCCTGGTGGCTCTCCGTCTTCCCAGGGATGGCCATCCTCGTGACGGTCCTCGCCTACAATCTGTTGGGCGAGGGGCTCCGCGACGCGCTGGATCCCCGCCTGCACCAATAAGCAATTGCGAGCGGGCAATGGACGATCGACGATCGGTCGATGTCGAATGGCCGGTATCGGATTGTCCGCTTCTCGGGTGAAATTTCGGCGACTCTTTCCTCGACCTCCCTGTCGCTACCCTCCGTGGTTAGATGCCGGTCTTGGGTTCGTACCACAAGGCCACCATGACGCATTCTTCACCTGTCGTGTGATTGTGGTACACATGGAAGTCTCGCTGAATCGTGATCAGCTTCGGGTTGGCCGCCAGCCACTGATTGATATCCGCCTCCAAACGGGCGAGATCTGCCAACTTCCTTTCGAAAAGCTTGAGCTGCACGTCAGTCCTCCTTCAGACTACGAGACCAGAACGACACCGATTCCCGATGGGCTGGAAGCCTAGGGGGATGGCCGGCTTCCCGTCGAGGGGTTTCCTCAGATCGTCTCTCGAGGGGTGAGTCTCGCGTCGGCCTGGAGGCGGCACGAGCGAAGAAAAACCCGAGGGAAGGGAACATAAGGCCGGTTGTCGATTTCGGCGATCGATCTTATGTTTCCGAACGTAGACTCGAGGAGAATTCGATCGAGGTTCGATTGTGCGCGGTCGATGTTCGTGTGAAAAACCGGCGCCGATCCGTGACCCTCTAGCCCGGCGGGCAGATGTAGCCGGGTCCACTCGGGTTCGAGAAGCAGCCCACCGACTGGGGCATGACCATCCGCGGCAGCCAGAGGACGACATTCGGGAACAGGATGATCAGCGTGATCACCAGGAAGTAGACACCGTACAGCGGCACCGACTGGCGCAACGCTTTGAGGAAGGTCGTGCCTGCCAGCGTGGAAGCCAGCAACAGGATGAGCCCGTACGGGGGGGTGATCAGGCCAAACGCCAGACTGACGATGATGAGGACGCCCATGTGCACCGGATGGATGTGCGCGACTTTTGCGAGCGACGTGATGATCGGCATGAAGATCGCGAT
>JBIOJT010000307.1:0-5481 GCA_044451055.1 Methylomirabilales bacterium (SeqCode) | reverse complement strand
TGCACTTGGCCGTTCATGCCGGGCAAGTTTGGTTAGGCGAAGAGATCCGTGAGGGCCTGGCGGGCTTCGTCAAGAATGCGCAGGGAGATCCAGAGGGAACTCTTTGCCAGCCTGTCAAGCAACGCGAAGGCCCGGTCGCGGTCCATGTGCCCGGCCGCGGCCGCCCACAGGATCACGCCCAGGGAACCGTGAACTTCGAGACTCATAAGCGTGCCCACGACCCGCGCAGCGGCATCGTCCGTGAGGAGCCAGTCCGCGTGCATGGATCGCGCGAGGGTGATCGCTTCCGCTTCGCCCGTCCCGAGGCCCATGCTTTGGCAGAGGTCCATCCATTGTCTTTCGTCAGGAGAGATCGCCACGACCCGTAGATACCCCGGGCGATCCTTGGGCCATTCCGGCAGCAGGGCAACCAGTTCTGCATCGACCTTCTTCGGGAGAATGACCTCGCCTGCGTGTTCCAGAAGGTCCAGGCCGCCAGCCTCACGCACTCGCCCCCTTCTGGGTGAGGGCCCAGCGGATGTCCTCGCGCATGAACCGCTCCAGCAGGTCAACACGGTTCCGCCGGACAAACTCCAGCAGGGCGGCGCGGATGACTTCCGCCTCGGAGGTAAACCATCCGTTCTTGACGAACGCTTCGATCTCCGATGCCAGACCGTCCGGTAACTCGACTTGCACGGCTTTCATGGCGGATCTCCTTCGAGAATCAGGAACGACTGGCTCCAAGCCTGGCGGCAGAATAGCATACTGGCCCCACCGGATCAAAGCTCGCCCGAAACCAGCGATCCCTGTTGGGGGCCGCAAGGACGCCCCGCCTATCATCCCCCCTATCCCTTCTGAGCCTCAGGCCTGGGATTCTACCTCGTGCTGGTAGCGGCCCAGGGTCCGGGCGGCGTCCATGAACCACTGGACGATCTCGGGCTTGGACATGGGCGGGATCTCGCAACTGGTGGACAGAATGTAGCCGCTCCGGTCCCCGACCGTGGCCAGGCAGCGCTTCACCTCCGCTTCGATCTGCGCCTGGCTGGCCCGCTCGAAGATGGTGGCGTCCACGTTGCCGATCACCACGGCCTTCCTCTCGGCTGCCCGCATCAGCTCCTTCAACTGGTCCACGGACGGGTCAATGTCAATGCTGATGGTGCCGAAGCCGGCATCCACCAGGTCCTCGTAGAGCGGATGGGTCATCCCGCACATGTGCACCGTGCAGTTGACCCGCTGTTTCTTGAAGTGCTGGACCAGCTCCTGGTGGAACGGCTTGATGAATTCCTTGTAGTTGTCGGGAGAGATCACGCTGCACGAGGCGGTCGGCTCTGCGAAGGACAGGCCGATCTTGGTGGCGGCCACCAGTTCGGAGAGCTGCCGGATGTAGTCGGTGGTGAAGCGCATGAGGTCCCGGACGAACTGCGGATCGTCCACGGTGTCGAGGAGCAGGGCCTCGGGCCCCCGCATCAGCATGGCCACCGTCCAGGGGCCCGTGACCACGGCGCCCGCCGCCGTGGGAAGCTTGGCGGCCATCAGCCCCTCGCACAGCTCCAGGAACATGGGCAGGCGAGCGGCGCTCTTCAGATCCGGGATGTTCATCCGGGCCAGCTTGCCCTTGTCCTCGGCCAGCACGTGCTCGCTGATGCTGGGAACGATGGTGTCGCTCCACTTCACGGTGCAGCCGGCCGCCTCGGCTTCCTTGGCCAGATCGGTGTAGGCCAGGACTACGTCGTGCCGGTGCTTCTCGTAGATGTTGAGCTGGGCCTTGATGGCCTTCTTGGCGTCGCTGCAGTATTCCCGGATGGTGTAGCCCTCCTGGATCCCCGCATACGACGCGATGATAGGATAGGCGGGGACGCTGTCCGCGTAGGAGCGTTTGTAGGCGGCCGCCACCCGGTCCCGCGGCGTGTACTGGGCCTTGCCTGCCGCGGCGTCCCACATCTTGTTGACCTCCATGTACTTGGGCGGGAATTTCCCCTCGTACTCCATGAATTGGGTGATGGGATAGCGGATGCCGCCCTTGTGGGTGCCGCGAAGGCCCTCCATGACCTCCTCGATCCTGCTAGAGGGGATCGTGAAGGCCATCTCGTGATCCTGGGTCTGGCCGAAGATCCGGTCGCCGCTGCAGGGGAGGATGACCTGGCACTCGTTGGTCTTCATCGTGGTGACGATGATCTCGGAGCAGTCGATCCGTCCGCCGAAGGATGAAGTGAGCTTCCCGCCCCGCTTCCAGAGGGCGGCCTGGACCAGGCGCATCACCTGCGCCGGGTTGGCATAGATGCAGATCAGGTCCGGAACGAAATCGCAGCGGTCCAACGGTGCGGCCACCAGGGCCTGGAACTGATTGTAGGCGAACTTGTCCACGGCCGATTCCGAACGCGCGCCGGCCTCAGCCGTCTCGGTGTACATCGCCTCGCAGAGGTTCCCCTCGTGGTAGTACTTCAGTTCCTTGTCAAAGCCCAGGGCAACGATTCCCAGGGAGCAGATGCTATCGTCCCGGGTGAGGGCGATGGTCCAGCCATAGCGCCGGACCATGTCGATAGTCTGGCAGTTGGCAAATCCTTTCTTGAAGTCCCGGCCCGGGCGTTTGGCCTTGTCGGGCAGGGGTTCCCCTTGACGGAACATGCGGACGGCGGTTGGAAAGGTCTGCGGGCGGATATAGGTGTTCAGCTCCTCATTGACTTTCTTGAGGTCAATCACGGCGGGCCCCCTCCCCGGATTTCGAATGGACTGGACGGCGGATCCTTCTCGCAGGTCGTGCCCCATTATGCACGGGGGAGCGGGGAGCGTCAATCGCTTCACGATGGGCACCTGACCAGGTCATGTCCGCGGTCTTTTCCCTTGACGATGGGTCACTCGATCGGACACCATGCCTCACTCATCGTTCGGCCAATGGCTCGTGGCTGGTCGCTCATGGTTTTGGCTTTGAGTCAATGGCGATGAGCGATCCGGTTCATTGCTCATACCCCGTGGCCACCTGACCCGGACAACCCGATCCGATCGAGGCGCACATGGAGCTAGTCCCCCGTTCAGAGCTGGAGAATCGGATCGCGCGGCTTCAGGCGAGGCTCGTCGCAGCCGACGATGCCGAGGCAATCTTCATCTTCCAGGCTGCGGATCTGTTCTACTTCACCGGGACGGTGCAGGATGCGTGGCTGGTGATCGGGCGAAGCGGACCGCCACTCATGCTCGTGCGGCGAAGCCTGGAGCGTGCCCGGGCCGAGTCGGCCCTCGAGCACATACTGCCGCTGGAGAATCCGCGGGAGATTTCCGGGCTCCTGGCGAGTCATGGCCTCGGCGGGCTCAGGCGCGTCGGCCTCGAATTCGACGTCCTGCCGGTCGAGCAGTATGCGCGGGTGGGGCGACTGTTCCCCACCATGCAGTTCGTGGATGCATCCCGGATGATTCGCGAGACGCGGACGATCAAGTCGGCCTACGAGGTGGCGCGCATCCGGAAAGCCGCAACCATCCAGGACCGCATGGCGAGGAAACTCCGCGAGCTTCTGAGGCCCGGAATGACTGAGCTGGAGCTGGCAGCGGAGGTGGAGGCGGAGGCGCGCAGGCACGGGCATCAGGGGATCATCCGGACGCGCCGGTTCAACCTGGACTGTTTCTACGGTCACCTGCTGAGCGGCGAGGGCGGGGCGGTTCCCTCCTTTCTGGATGCCCCGACGGGCGGGAGCGGCCTGTCACCGGCCTTCGGAAACGGTCCGGGGATGCGGCGAATCCAACCTCACGAGCCCATCATGCTGGATTATGTCGGAGCCCTCGATGGGTATCACTCGGATCAGACGCGCATGTTCTCGCTGGGAGCACTCTCCGAGGATCTGGTGAAGGGATATCAGGCGTGCTTCGACATCCTCGAGCAGGTGATGGCCGCTTTGCGCCCGGGCATGAAGGCGAGCGATGTCTTTGCCCGCGCGGCAGCCCTGGCAGAGCGACTGGGTTATGCCGATCGGTTCATGAATACGGGGCCAGCGCAGGTCAGCTTCGTGGGGCACGGGGTGGGCGTCGAGCTGGACGAAATCCCCTACCTGGCGGCGGGATCGAATCTGACCATCGAGGCCGGCATGACCCTGGCGGTGGAGCCCAAGATCGTCTTTCCGGGTTGCGGCATCGTCGGTGTCGAGGACACGATCCTGGTGACGACCGGGGACCCGGAGTACCTGACATTCACGCCGCGGGAACTGGTCATCCTGTGAGTATGACGGATCACTGGAAGTCCAAATGCGGCCGGGTAGCCAGATGGCTGAGAGGCTTTTGGCCTCAGAGTATCCCAGCTTTCCAGTCGATCGCGGACCTTACTCTTTCTCCAGAATGGCCGGCCGCGTAAAGCGCACCCCGGCCACTTCCATCGAGATCGTCGGGAAGATCGTGGGGTGCGTGATCATCTCCGGTCCGTTGGGAGTGGCGAGGATGGTGTCCTCGGACTTCGTGCCGGTGATGCTCGGATTCCAAGTGAAGCCCTGGTTCTCCTGGATGAGATCGGAGGTCCCGGGGTGGACCCGGTAATCCCTCTGCTGGTAGCCGATCGGCCCTCCCTGGTGGTGCAGTTTCCATTCGTCGGGAAATCCTCGCTCTCGATAGGCCTCCAGCCCCTTTTGCAGGACCTCGCGCGCCGGCGTGCCGGGCCGGGTATGGGCCATGAAGGTGCAGTCCACAAAGACATTGGTCTCGAACTGCTTCTGCAGGGCGGCCGGCACCTTGCCGAAATGGACAAACCGGGTCAGGCAGACGATGAGACCACCCTTCCGGGCATTGACAGAGACCATGAGGAATTTGTCCACCTCTCGTTCGGTGGGGATGGGGTGACGGAATCGCCCAATCCGATCATCCGCAGCGACCATGAGGCCGACCGGATCGATCCGATCCTTCCAGAGCTCGCGGCACAGCCTCCCAACGACTTCTGATTCCTTCTCCCCCCGGCGCGTTGCGATCACGATCTTCTCGACGGCATGAGACGCCCGTTCCCCCAACCAGCGGTAGCGCTCCACCTCATCGAGTGTCAGCGAGTAGCGAAGGCGGGCGATCTCTTCCGCCATCAACCGCGTATCCGGCACAAACACGTCGGACGCCACCAGGCCTTTCCCGACGAGAGTTCTCAGGATCGTGACTTCCAGATCCTCGTACCAGGAGTGCGTCTTCACGGTAAACCCCAACTTCTCGACGCCCTCCTCGTGAATCATCCGGGGAGCCTCGATATTGTTGGAGAGCACATACTTGGCGTTCTCGGTGATGAGAAGGGAAGTGCCTCCCAGTTCTGTGGCGATTCCAACGGCGTTCACGCCCCCGCACGTCATCCAGGAAAAGTTGGCTTGCCGCTTGAGGAGGACGCCTCTCAAGCCGTTTTGCTGCAGGAACCGCCTGACCCTGTCTTCCTTTTCTGCGAGCTCATCTGTCGTCGTCATCACCCCATTCCCTTCACAATCCAGCGTTGCATACTGTGCGGTGCGTAAAATAGGCAACAGTCCCTCCCGGACCGCACAGTCCGGGGGAGAGTCC
>JBIOJT010000306.1:0-5485 GCA_044451055.1 Methylomirabilales bacterium (SeqCode) | reverse complement strand
TCAACGTGTACGGCCCGCGCCTGGATAAGATTGACGTGGGCCGCGTCATCACCATCTTCATGGGACAGGTGCTGCGGGACGAGCCCGTGACGGTGATCGGGGACGGGAAGCAGACACGGTGCTTCACCTACATTCATGACGCCATCCGGGCCACGGTTGAGGCGGGCGTGAACGACCGTGCCCTGGGCGAGATCTTCAACGTGGGAAGCGACGTCGAAACCAGCATCCTCGAGTTGGCCGAGACGATGATCCGGATCGCCGGCTCCCGGTCCAAGGTGGTCTTCGTGCCCCAGCAGTCGGTGTACGGCGAGAGCTACGAAGACGTGCCGCGCCGCGTCCCCTGCCCCCGGCGGATGCATGAGATCCTCGGCGTCCGGGCGGAGACGCCACTGGAGAAAGGCCTCCGCCAGACCATCGAGTGGTTCCGGGAGGGGAATGGGCGATAAAGGAAAAGGCGTACGAAAGTACGAGGGTACGAATGTACGGAATGTTTCGGACGGTGCGAATAGATGGGTATAGATCGGTTTGAGGATCTGCACAGTTGGCAAGAGGCCAGGAAGCTAGTTCGGCTGATCTATGCGCTGACCAACAAGCCAGCGTTCAAGAAGGATTTCGAGTTGACCCGCCAATCTCGGGGGGCCGCCATCTCAAGTACGGGAAACATTGCAGAGGCCCATGGGCGGTTTTCCTTCGAAGAGAAGCGACAATTCTACGAGATTGCCCACGGTTCAGTCGAAGAGCTTCAAAGCCATCTCTATGTGGCTCTCGATCAAGAGTATATCTTACAGCGGGAGTTCGAGGAGGCTTACGGTTCTGCCGGGGTGGTCGGAAAATTGGTGAAGGGATCGATTGAGAACCTCAACAAGCAGATCAGCTCTCGTCGACGTGATCGAGGGAGGGGACGCTAGGCGGCTACACCTCTCGTTCCTCCTCGTACTTTCGTACCCTCGTACATTCGTACGGTTCAATCCAAGGATTGCATGGATCGCGCGATATCCGTGTTTCTTGGTCTTAAGATCGATGTGTGCACCTACGAGGGCCTGCGGGTCGGGGTGCCGAATCTCCTTCGCCTCCTCGACCGGCACGGGGTGCGGGGCAGCTTCTTCGTGGCCCTGGGTCCGGATACGAGCGGGCGCGCCATCGTCCGCGCCCTTCGGCCGGGGTTCCTGGCCAAGATGCGGCGGACGTCGGCCGTCCGCACCTACGGCCTGCGCACGATCCTCTCCGGAACGCTGCTGCCACCACGGCATATGAGCCGCCTGGCGCCCACTCTGCGCGAGGTGGTCGCGGCGGGCCATGAGCTGGCCATTCACGGCTATGACCACCGGCGCTGGCAGGACCGGCTGCAGCGGATGGCAAAGCAGGCGGTGCGCCAGGAAATCGGTCGGGCTGTTGCCATCTACCGCGAGATGGCAGGCCGTGCCCCCCGCGGATTCGGGGCGCCAGGCTGGCAGGTGAGCGCGGCCAGCCTCGAAGTGCTAGACGAGATGGGCTTTGCCTACGCCAGTGACACCCGGGGCCTCCAGCCGTTCTTCCCTCGGGTGGCCGGGCGGAACCTCCAGACCCTCCAACTCCCCACGACCTTCCCCACACTGGACGAGGTCCTGGGACCGGATGACCCGGACGGCCAGGGCTTTGTGTCCCGGGTGCGCCAGGAGATCCACGGTCGGAAGTGGAACATCCTCACGATTCATGCGGAGATGGAAGGAGTCGGCTTTCAGGGCGTGGCGGACCGGCTGCTTTCAATGCTTCGGGGGGATGGCCTCACGTGCCTCCCCGTGGAGGTCCTAGCCGAAGAGGTCCGAGCGCAGGGAGGGGAAAGAATCCCCGTGACCGAGGTGGTCACCCGGCCCGTCCGCGGGCGCGCCGGCACCGTGGCGATGCCGGCCGGCCTGGAAGTCGGTTAGCCCGACGGATCCTTCCTGTTGGAAAACAGCCAGTTCTTGCCGCTGCGACCGAGTAGCACGGGCTCCGAGCCGAGGGCTTGCAACTTGCCCATACGGGTCGGAGAGTCACTCAGAAGAAAGACCCGCCCCGAACCTTGCCAGAGTCTTTGAAACTCCTCCTCTTCGAGAAACGTTCCCCTCGCCTCGGGATAGCGCGAGCCAAACTCCAAGTCTCCGAAGTGCCCCTGCAGGACCCGCGCCCGTTGGCCGGTGTAGAAGTCCGCACTGGCGAAGTTCTCGTAGGGGCCATCGATGATGAGCTGATCGCCGGGCCGGAACTCGCGCCGGATGACGTTTGCGAGATGGATGATGGAGCGATGAGGCTCGAAGAGGACGATCCCGGACTGGATGAAGGTGAACGTGGGGAGCATGCTGACGACCATGCAGGCGAATGCCAACCCTGGCCTCCGACGTAGCCAGGCGAAAGTGGCTCCCGCGGTCCCGACCAAGAGGACGAGGGAGAGCCACCGGAGGAGCGGGACCAATTCGTGGTAGGAGGGAACGGTGTACACCTCGGCGTTGGAGAGGATCCGGTACTGGATGTCGCGCGAGTAAGCATCCATGGCCGTGAACATATTGTACACCGAGATGTTCTCCAACCGCGGGAAGAGCCAGGAGGCCGGCAGCAAGCCCACCGCGATCGTGAGGAGGCCGAAGCAACTGTAGGAGAGCCCGCTGGTCATGACCCGGCCGGGGCGAGGAGCCATCTCGGTCCCCCACAGGCGTCCGACCAGGAGCGCCAGGGCGGGGAACGCCGGCATGGAGTAGTATTCCAGTCGCGAGGGCGTGAGGGCGAAGAACCCGACCACCGACGCGACCCAGAGGAGGATGAAGAGGGTGCCGCGGTCCTCCCGGCTCGCGGCCGCTCCCGGCCAGTAGCGGCGAAGCGCGACGGGGAGGAAGACGCTCCACGGGAAGGCCCAGATGACGACCATGATCAGGAAGACATAGAGCGGCATGGGGGCGTAATCGAGCTCGCGCTGGCCCACGAAGCGCAGAAAATGCTCGTGGACGAAGTAGAACCAGAAGAAGTCCGGATTCTTCACCCCCATCAGGATGTGCCAGGGGGCGGTGATGGCCAGGAAGACGGCGCCGCCCCGCAGGAGTTCCAGGCGGCGCAGGAGCTGCCAGTCGCGGGTCACAAGCACGAAGCCCCCGACCGTGAGCAATGGGAAGACAAGCCCGATGAGTCCCTTGGTCAGGATGGCCAGTCCCATGGCGGCGTACGCCAGCAGCATGATGCCCGGGCGAGGCCTCTCGTCGAGGAGTCCGCGCAGCGCGGCCCAGAACGTTGCGGCGAGCAGCGCGGTGAAGAGCATGTCGGTGACGATAATCCGGCTGAAGATGAAGTACCCAAAGCTGGTCGCCAGGATCAGGCCACTGACCAGCCCGACTCGTCTCCCCCACAGGTCCCGGCCGATCCCGTAGATCACGCCTACACCGCTGATCGCCGCCAACGCACTCACCAGGCGGCTCGAGAACTCGGAGAATCCAAAGAGCTGGTAGGACAGAGCGGTGAGCCAATAGAGGAGAGGCGGCTTTTCGAAATACCGGATGAAGTTGAAATGAGGGGTCAGCCAGTCGCGCAGGAGAACCATCTCCCGGGGAATCTCGGCGTACATCCCCTCGTTGGGATCGTACAGCCCAGAGGCCCCCAGCCGCGCAAGGTAGAGGACCGCTGTTCCCCCGAGCAGCAAGAGGGGGCTCCACCGCTCCAGTCGCCGGATGAGGTCGCCAGTGGGCAGCCTGCTCATCGGGTCGCTATCCTCGTAGGCGAATTTTTTCGCGGGCCGGAAAGCACGAATCCCGACGCGCCGGACCGCCGGAATGCAGTCACAGCGCGTCGGGACTCGCCTTGGATCACGCGGAAGCCCGCCCCTGGCGCCCTACCCGCCGATTTCCAGGGGGACAGCGCTGCCAGGCCGAGCGCCAAGGTCCGATCTCAAGTCGGGCCGATGGTGCGCTCCGTCTGGGGATCGAAGGCGTGAAGCTTGTCCACGGTTGCCGCCAGCTTGATCGTCTGCCCCACCTTGACGGGGGCGTCGGGGCTCACCCGTGCGATGATCTCCGCGCTGCCCACCATCACGTCCAGGTAGATCTCGTGCCCGATCGGCTCCACCACCTCGACCTTGGCGTCAAACACGCTGTTGGCCAGATCCTGTGCCGTCACCTCGTGCACGTCCTCCGGTCGGATTCCCATCGTGACCGCCTTGTCCTTGTAGGCAGCCATGGCCTTGGCCTTGGCCGACGGCACGGGGAGGACCAGTCCCGGGGCGGCGAAGAAGAGGTTGCCATCCCGGGCCGTCACGGTGCAGTTGATGAAGTTCATGGCCGGTGATCCGATGAACCCGGCCACAAACTGGTTCTGCGGAAACGCGTAGACCTCGAGCGGCGCGCCCACCTGCTGGATCAGACCGTCCTTCATGATGACGATCCGGTCGCCCATGGTCATGGCCTCGACCTGGTCGTGGGTCACGTACACCACCGTCGCCTGGAGCCGATCGTGGAGCTTCTTCAGCTCCGCCCGCATCGCCACCCGCAGCTTGGCGTCCAGGTTGGAGAGCGGCTCGTCGAAGAGGAACACCTGCGGCTTCCGGACGATCGCCCGGCCGACCGCTACGCGCTGTCGCTGGCCGCCGGACAGGGCCCGCGGCTTGCGCGCCAGAAGCTCCTGAATGCCCAGGATCTCCGCCGCCTCCTGGACGCGTTGCTGGATTTCGGGTTTGGGGAACTTGCGTAGCTTCAAGCCGAAGGCCATGTTGTCGTACACAGTCATGTGCGGGTACAGGGCGTAGTTCTGGAAGACCATCGCGATGTCCCGATCCTTCGGCGGGACATCGTTCACCACCCGGTCGCCGATCTTGATCGTGCCGGCGGTGATCTCTTCCAGACCGGCGATCATCCGGAGCGTCGTGGACTTCCCGCAGCCCGACGGTCCAACCAGGACCACGAATTCCCTGTCCTTGACCAACAGGTTCACGTCGCGGACTGCCACCACCTCGTCGAACTTCTTGCTCACGTTTTCCAAGGTTACCTGCGCCATGGTCCTCTCAAGCCTCCTTTGGCCAGCAATATGATGTTAGATCTCAAGAGGGGAGGTTCAACTTATCCCGTCTCTTTCGCTCACCTCCCTCCAAGTCGAATCGTCCTCGGATTTCCAGCAAGTTCGAACTGGCGCGATCGCCGCCAAAATCTGCGGGATTGTATTAGAGCCTGCACTCCCAACGCAAGCGAAAAGTCACTCCACGCCTGCCGACACACAGCGACCCTTGGCGGGCTGGCCGGGCGTCCGGTTTTCCCGGCATGACATTGCCTTGCGTGCCGGAGCCCAGACGGCACGGACCTGACTGATGGGGACCGCCTGGCAACTCCCTGGCCCGCGGCTTGGGTCGGACGCCGGAAGGCCGGGCCGGTAGCGCCGCAAGCTGAATCTACTGTGCGGTGCGTAAAATAGGCGACAGTCCCTCCCAGACCGCACGGTCCGGGGGAGAGTCCGAGGAGGGGCGGCGGCCCGCCCCTCTCGGTCGGGTACCCGCGAC
>JBIOJT010000305.1:0-5491 GCA_044451055.1 Methylomirabilales bacterium (SeqCode) | reverse complement strand
GCCCAAGTGGTACTCGCCGCCGGGTCACTTGGTTCTGCCGATCTGCGGGTCTATAGGGTCTCGGCATCGAATGGCGCCAAGACCTCGATCATGCATGTGGCCGACCACGATCACCCCGAATGGCTCGGCATCCCGCCCCCGAAGGGCCTGGAGGATTGCGTGGTGCCTTTTCGCTAGAGGTTCATCACGACCTTCCTCGCCGCCAGCGCCATGCCCAATCCAATCGAGATCCCATTCCCCAAGGATCCCGAAGTGCTGTCCATGCCCGGAGTCTTCTTCATATCGGGGTGCTCCTGGAGGATTGACCCCAAGCGGCGCAAGGACGGGAGGAGGTCTGCAGAAAAGAACCCTCGGCGCGCCAGGGCTGCATAGAGGGCCGGACAGGCGTGTCCCTTCGAGAGGATGAAACGATCCCGTCCTGTCCACTGTGGGTCAGCGGGGTTCACTCGCATCACCTTGAAATACAAGGCCGTGATGATGTCCGCAACCGAAAGCGCGGAGCCGGGATGGCCATCCCCCGCGAGATGGATCATGGTTATCACATCCCGGCGGATTTGGCGCGCCTTATCGTTGAAGTCACGAATGTCTTGCTCGGTCCAAATCAGCGTTCCACCCTTTCCAGTGCTTCCTTGACCGCCATTCCGCCACGGTGTGGGCCGGACGAAACTTTCAGGCGGTAAGCGCCTGCCCACACACCCTGAAGGTTGACTTTTCCTTGAAGCGCAAGATGTGCCGAGCCGTGGCCCCCTCGGGCCGCCCTGGGTCTGGGCTTCGAACAACACCGCTTTTCTTTGTGTTCCCCCAGCACTTCGTGAAGTCGCGGCAATTCTCAGATGCCGGCGCGGGCTCACCAAGGCCACTATCACCTAAATGCCCTGGACTGAGTTTTTCCGCTTCAGGGCGGCTGAAGAGATGCTCGATGCCGAAGGAACGACTTACACCTCTGCCTCCATCTGGGTCAGGTGTTCCACGAGTCTTTCACCATCAGCAGTATTGAGATCAGCAGCCAGGGCCACAGCTCTCTCACCATCCCCTGCGATGATCGCTGCAGCGAGAGGCTCGTGGAGGGGGATCATGTGACTAAGGTCAGGATGGAAAGAATCCGTCAAAACCATGAAGAGTTGGGTTTGCAGCTCGACGAGGCGGTAATACTCCTTCAGCAAGCGGTGGCCCGAGAGGCGCACCACGAGGCGATGAAACTCAAAGTCGGAGTGAATAGCCGCTAATCTATCTCCTGCCTCTACGGCCTTCCGCATTTGCTCTAGGACGGCTCGGATCTTTTGCCGCGCCTCGTCGGTCACATGCCTAGCAGCCATCCCAGCCGCCATCGCTTCAAGCGTGTTGCGCAGTGTGTACACTTCCCAGGCGTCCCTAGAGCTGAGACGCCGCACAAATACACCGTGATTGGGCTTGTACTCCACAAGTCCTTCGTGCCTTAACTGTTGGAGACCAGCCCGAACGGTCCCGTTGCTGACCCCAAGTGTCTTCGCCAGATCAGCTTCAACGATGTGGCCGCCGGGCTGCAATTGTCCATTGAGAATCAAACTTCGGATGCTATCCGCTACTTCCCTACCGAGATTGTGGGGCTCTAGTTGCTTTAGCGACCCCTGCAGGGCGGGTTGGGCAGATGGTCTACGCATGAATTCCTGTTTATAGGTCACTGAACGCGCAAATATTGATGCTGCCAAACAAAATATCGTTCCGCCAAGACTTATTGTCAATAAATAATAATTAACCCTAATCCGAAAATAAAAGTGCCTCTCGCGTTGGATAGACTGGACGAAAAGGGCCTCCTGCGTAGATTGTATAGAGAGTGCGGCCAAGCAACTCTCTTCCACACAGGAGGCCCCTATCGTGCGCTTGAGAATAGCAAGTCTTCGTCGGGCGGTCAAAGGTGATTTGCGCATCGAGTTCGTCCCGCAGGACCTCACGTCGTACGGCGGCCTGGAGCTGCTCCGGCGCTACTTCCGGCTCCTCGATCTGCACCGCCGTATCCGCCAGGCCTTCAGCGCCTACGGCCTCGGCGGCGATTACGGGGCCGCGCGCCTGGTGCTCCTCATCGTCACGCTCTTCGTCGTCGGGGCGCGCCGGCTGGAGCACCTCCGCTACCTCGCCCACGATCCCCTCGTGGCGCGGCTGTGCGGGCTCGCCCGCCTCCCCTCGGAGCGCACGGTGGTGAACTGGCTCAAGCAGTTCACGCAGGCCGCCCTGCACGCGGTGATCACGCTCAACAGCGCGCTGCTCTACGAGCAGATCGAGCGCCTCGGGCTCCCCCGCCTCACGATCGACGTGGACGGCACGGTGGTCCGCACCGGGGGCCAGGTGGCCTGGGCCTTCCGCGGGTTCAACCCGCACCACCGGAAGGACCCGAGCTACTACCCGCTGCTCGCCCACCTCGCCCAGACCGGGCAGATCCTCCGGCTCCGGAACCGGCCGGGGAACGTCCACGACAGCGCCGGCGCGGTCCCGTTCCTCCGCGACCTGATCCGGGAACTCCGTGCCCGCTTCGGCCGCGGCCTCCTGCTCGAGTTCCGCATGGACGCCGCGTTCTTCCAGCGCGCGCTCCTCACCCTGTTGGCGCGCGCCGGCTGCGAGTACGCGATTACGGTGGGGTTCTGGCAGTGGACCGGCCTGAAGCCCCTCGTGGCGGCCCAGCGCCACTGGGACCGGATCACGGCCGACGTCAGCGCCTTCGAGACCCCGTTGCCCCTGACGCCCTGGGGGCTGACCTTGCGCGTGGTCGTCTACCGGAAGCGGGTGGCCCATGCGACGCGGAAGAACTTCCAACTCGACCTCTTCTCGCCGGATGATGGGCACTGCGAGTACTCGGCCGTCACCACCAACAAGGCCCTGCCGCCGGCCGCCCTCTGGGCGTTCATGGCCGGACGCGGGGCCCAGGAGAAGACCTTCGCCGAGCTCAAGGGCGAGTTCGCGTTGGATGTCGTCCCGACCAACCACTACGGGGCCAACAGCGCCTGGCAGCAGGTCAGCGTCCTCGCCCATAACCTGCTCCGGGGCTTCCAGCTCCAGACCCTCGCCACGCCCAAGCCCCGCTCGCGGAAGCGGACCTACGCCTACGCCCTGCGCAGCATGCGGACGCTCCGCTTCCTCCTGATCGCTCGGGCGGGGCGCCTGGCGCGCATCGGGGGGCGCCAGGTCTTGCGGATGGCCCAGAACCCGGTGACCCAGGCACTCTATGAACGTGTAAGTCATGCGTTAGCGGCCTGAATTATTTTCGGATTAGGGTTAAATATTTTCCTGTGCACAGCTGGCAGCGGGTGTCATCAGCTGTTTTTTGGATGGGAGTTTGAGCCCAACGGTGGGGCGCAGCGAGCGCCGCGGCGGCCAGTTCCGAAGCGGACAACTTGACTTGGCAAAAGCGGGCATTTTGAACTTGGCGTAACACCGGGTCCACTGCTCCGAAACCTATGGTCGCAAAAACTCCGTGCAGACTCTCCTTATGCTACCTATCTCCTTGATTTGATTACCACTCTCCAGCGCCTCATGCGGTGGCCGACGGAAGAGGTAACCTATTGCACAGTTATGGGTCCGTTCCCCCGGCACCCTAACTAATGCCGATCACGTTCCATTGCCTGCCGGTTGGGTAGAGGATGTTTTGCACAATTATGGGTCCGTTCGTATGCCGTGGATACCGTGAAACTAGCCGGTGGAAGTCCGGCCCTGGGAATTGGCAGCGTCGCCCAGGTAGCTTGAGGGAGGTGTGACGGGCAACCGGAAGCACTGAGTTCCCTGACGGGCGCTCCCAACTGGGAGCGCGCAACCCCGCAGGTCGCAGCGCGCAGCGAACCCAGGTGTAGCCTCGTTAAATAATAATCGAGGGTGCCGACCCCGTGGACGGAGGGGCAAGGCCGCCGTCGGCATGGCCCCCACAACTGCCAGGCCAGGCCGAACCCTCCGGGGTAGCAGGGGTGACATGCGGGGACAGCTTCACGGGGCACCACGGGAGAGCCTGCCCGGTGGGTCATCGGGGTCCAACCCTGACGTATAAGGTCTACGCCGAAATCGCCGGGGGCCGGCCAGGCAGTCGGAGCGGCCCATACTACCGCGAGCAGGCGGAGGACAACACAACCTCCGCCGAGGGAAGGGGCCGCACTTTCACTCCGCCGCTGACGGAGGCCCAGTGAGGGGATTGCCGCAAGGCTGTGACCCCTCGTTAGCTCTTACTGGGTGCATCCTGTGGCGGCTAGGCCGCTGTGCCGAGCGGGCGGTCGTCCGTGCATGCCAGCGGCTGACGGTGATCGGAGAGCCGTGTGCGGGCAAACCGCACGCACGGTTCGACGAGGGGGCGCTGGTGTCCTGGGCAGGCCCGGGCTAGTGAGGCACCGCCGACCGAAAGGGGCGGTAACAGATAGGCCCGTGCTACCACCTTGGCACCAGTGCTCTACTCTACCCCCGGCACCACAATTGTGCAAAACACCCCCTCCGACCCAAGGAGTCCCTGCGGCTCTACTTCGCCAGCGCCTTCCGTTATGGATGGCATCGATTCGGCCTCTTCTGGGTCCCCCCCCCGGCACCCTGAATGTGCAATGAATGCTTGGGCCACAGAAGCCCGTCCAGCTTGAATGGCATTGCAGGTTGTCGCGTTGTCGTCCGTCAATACCCCGCCCAAGCCCGTATCCTCTCCTGCAAGCGGTTCAAATCCGGGTTCTCGGGGGTGCCCCCTGTCTGAAGGAGGCGCGTCCGATCAGCCTTGCGGGTAGAACGTTTGTGGATCTACTGGACAGGCCGCGGGGGTCAGGAGTACCCTCCGATCCGTTGCCCCTCCCGGGACGACGGACGGAGGCGGCTCCATGGGGTCGGCTAGGGACAGCGCTCCGGACCCGCGGCGGACACATAGCCCGATGCGCCCGCCAGTATCCTCACGTCCGCGTTTCCATCCCGTCTCGGCCATCACACCATCCGTCAATTTTCCAGCGGGTCGTCGAGGCCACCGCCGCCATGGCGGGGCTTGCCAAGCAAGCCACCTGCCACACCCTCCGCCGTTCCTTCGCGACGCATCTCCTGGGAGACGGGTATGACTCCGAACCATTCAGGCACTCCTTGGTCACAAAGATGTGAAGACGACGATGATTTCCCATGCGCTGAATCGGGGCAGGAAGGGCGTCCGGAGCCCCGTGGATTCCCTGTGAGCCAGTCTCGTGGGGTCTTATGCTGAGACCAGATAAGATCTCGACCGAGATCCTGGCCAGCGGAAAGACATTACCAATCGGTAGGTCACTTATTTACGGGGACATTTTTGAGTTTGGCTTGGTTGGCAGTGAGCGGTTTGTCGTGGTTTCTGAATGCTGGCACGCCTCCGCGTGGGCATGATGCGTCGGCCTCTTAGATCCATCGCCGCTAAGTTAATTATGTTTCAGTTGCAACTACTGGCTTTTGCTATACTGAGGTCCCATAGACCTTCCCAGGAAAGGAGGGACTATGGGCCCCACGCGCTCGGCGCCGGTACGGATCGACCTCAGCCGTGTCCTGG
>JBIOJT010000304.1:0-5497 GCA_044451055.1 Methylomirabilales bacterium (SeqCode) | reverse complement strand
GGACTGCTGGGGCTGTCGGCCCTGCTCGTCCCTCCCGTCTTCTTCCTCTGGGGCTGGACGTGGGTGGGGGGCCGTCGCCTGGCCCATCCCATGCGCCGCACTGCGGGCCTGATCCTGCTTGCCCCGTCCTTGAGCCTGCTGGCCAGTGTCCTCCACCAGGTGGGTGTCCTGCCGGGCGGACGCGTCGAGCGTCCCGGCGGGTTCTTGGGCGATGAACTGTTCCGATGGCTCCTCTTCTCGCTCGGCAAATTTGGGATGGCCGTGCTGGCTGTGGCGGGCTTGACCCTCGCCGCCATCTGTCTCTCGCAACGGCCGCTCGTCTCGTTCCTTGCACTGCCCACGGCCGGTCTCGCCGGAATCTGGAGCCGGATGCAAGCGGCGCTGTCCGCCTGGCGCGCCCGGCGGGCCAAGCCGGCTTCAGAGGAGGTCTCGCCCCCAGCGTCCCCCGTTGGCACGGGGGCCGAGCCGGGCAATGACGGAACGGCAACCGCTCCGGCGGAGGCGACAGCAGCGACAGCGCCCGGAACACCTCCAGGTTCCCCTGGCAAGGCGGCCAGAGGTGCCAAAGACACCAGGGGCCAGCAAGCGTTCCCGTTCGCGGCCGGGACGCAGGGCTACACCCACCCCTCGTTGAAGTTCCTGGACGCCCCTCCGGCCGAGCGCGGCGGTTCCAGCCAGGAGGAAATGGCGCAGAATTCCCAGATCCTGGAGAAGAAGCTCCTCGAGTTCGGCGTGGAGGGTCGCGTCACGGCGGTGAATCCCGGCCCGGTCATTACGAGCTATGAACTCGAGCCGGGCCCGGGGATCAAGATCAACCGGATCGTGGCCCTGGCGGACGATCTGGCCCTGGGGCTGAAGGCGCTGAGCGTTCGCGTGGTCGCGCCGATCCCCGGCAAGGCGGCCGTGGGGGTCGAGATCCCGAACCAGCACCGGGCCACGGTTCACCTGCGGGAGGTGCTGGCCACGAAGGAGTTCGGCAACGACTCCCTGCAATTGCCCCTGGCGCTGGGCAAGGAGATCGGCGGAGCACCGATGGTGGCCGATCTGGCGCAGATGCCCCACCTCCTGATTGCCGGGGAGACCGGATCGGGGAAGAGCGTGTGCATCAATTCCCTGATCCTCAGCCTGCTGTACCGGGCGGAGCCGCGCGACGTCCGGCTGCTCCTGATCGATCCGAAGCGGGTGGAGCTGTCGATCTACAATGGCGTCCCTCATCTGGCCGACAAGGTGGTCTCGGATCCGAAGGACGCCGCCAAGCGCCTCCAGCGCGTCGTCTTGCACATGGAGGAGCGATACCGCCTCTTCGCCCAGGTCGGCGCGCGCAACCTGCAGAGCTACAACCGGCGGATGGAACTGGAGCCGCCCCCCGAGGACGACCTCACCCAGGGATCCTACCGGGGCCGCCTCCCCATGCTGGTGGTGGTGATCGACGAGCTGGCGGACCTCATCCTGACGGCGCAGGCCGATGTGGAGAATGCCGTCATGCGCCTGGCGCAGATGGCGCGGGCCGTGGGCATCCACCTCATCGTGGCGACCCAGCGCCCCTCGGTGGATGTCCTCACCGGCGTCATCAAGGCGAATTTCCCGGCGCGCATTTCCTTCCGGGTGGCGTCCAAGGTGGATTCCCGGACGATCCTGGACATGAACGGCGCCGAGGCCCTTCTCGGCAGGGGGGACATGCTCTACATCCCGCCGGGAAGCTCCAAGCCCATCCGCATCCACGGCTGCAACGTGACCGAAGTGGAGATCCGCCGCGTCGCGGAGTTCCTCACGGCGCAGCCCAAGCCTGCGGAGTTCGTCTGGTCGCTCTTGCCGCCCGAGCCGGACAAGCCGCCGGAGGATGAGGAGGAGGACGACGAGCTGTACCGCCAGGCGGTGGAGATGGTCGTCCAGACCCAACAGGCATCCATCTCCATGATCCAGCGGCGGCTGCGCGTCGGCTTTAATCGTGCGGCCCGCATGATCGAGCGTATGGAGCGCGAGGGGATCGTGGGCGCCATGGACGGGACCCGCCCGCGCGAGGTCCTGGTCTCCCGGGCGGAGTCCTGAGCGTGCGAGCCTCGAGGCAACGCGTGCGTTCCGCGATGTGGCGAGCGGTGCTGCTGATTCTCGGCGCGCTCCTGCCCCTCATGTCTCATGCCTCACGCCTTACGCTGGCCGCGACTGCGGCCGCGCCGGACGTGAACGAGGTCGCGGACAAGGTCGATGCCACGTGTTCCCGAGTCCAGGACCTCTCGGCACGGTTCCGTCAGACGGCCACGAACCGCAGCCTGGGGCATGTCCAGGAGGCTAGCGGCGTCGTCCTGATGAAGCGCCCCGGCAAGATGCGCTGGGAGTACGACAAGCCCGAGGCGCGCCTGTTCGTGACCGACGGGAAGACGCTGTGGGCGTACTCGCCGGTCGACAGGCAGGTGGTGGTGCAGGACGTCGGCGAGGCTTTCAGCTCCCGCGTGCCCCTGTCTTTCCTGGCGGGGGACTGCCAAGTCCGCCGCGAGTTCACCATCGCCGCGGTGGAGAATGCAGCAACCAGAGGCTCGACGAGCTTCATGGTCCTGGACCTCAAGCCCAAGCAGCCTGAGGCTGGCATCGCTCGCATGCTGTTGGAGGTGAACCTGCAGACCTACACGGTCGAGAGGGCCACCCTCTTCGACGCCGCGGGCAACACGACGGTCATCGCGCTCACGAACCTAAAGCTGAACTCGGGCCTGACCGATGAGCAGTTCACGTTCGCGCCCCCGGCGGGTGTCACGGTGGTCGCCCCGCCCAAGCCATAGAACGAAAAGGGGCGGGCTGGATCCAGGGGGACATTGAGAGAGACATGGCCGGCGAGTGTTCGTTCGACGTCGCGTCCAAGGTGGACTTGCAGGAGGTGGACAACGCCGTCCACCAGACCATGCGGGAGATCGGCCAGCGCTTCGACTTCAAGGGGAGCGTTGCGGACGTGACCCGGGAGGAACATGCCCTGCTGCTCACCGCCGAGGATGACTTCAAACTGAAGCAGACGCTGGAGATCCTGGAAGGCAAACTGGTGAAGCGGCAGGTACCGCTCAAGGCGCTCACGCACGGCAAGGTCGAGCCGGCCGCGGGCGGCCGGGTCCGGCAGCGGATCGAGCTCCAGCAGGGCATCCCGACGGAGAAGGCCCGGGAGCTGGTGAAGTTGATCAAGGGGGCGAAGTTCAAGGTCCAGGCGCAGATCCAGGAGGATCAGGTCCGGGTCTTCGGGAGAGATAGGGACGAGCTGCAGGCGGTGATCCAGTTTCTCCGGCAGCAGGAGCTGGGGATCCACATGCAGTTCATCAACTACCGGCCCTGACCAATTGCGGAATTCGGAATGCGGAGTGCGGAATGACCCGGCCCCCCTGGATATTCCGCATTCCGCAATCCACATTCCGCATTTGAGGTGGCGGTGGCCAAGCACGCCCTAGTCGTGGACAACGACAAATTCTACGTCGAGTTCCTGAGCGAGATCCTCGGCCAGGAAGGCTACCAGGTGACCAAGGCCTACGACGGCATGGAGGCCATGGAGCTCTTGGACCAGGACCGGCCCGACCTCGTGGTCCTGGACATCGTGATGCCGAAGATCGACGGGGACCGTTTGTGCCGGTACATCAAAGGCACTCCCCGCCTGCGCCAGATTCCGGTGGTCATCCTCTCCGGCACGCTGGTGGAGGATCAGGAGAAGGTACTGGCCATGGGGGCCGACGCCTATGTGGCCAAGGGACGACTCGAAGAGCTCCGGGGGAACATCCTGGCGACCATCCGGTGGCTGCCGGGCGAGGCGCCCGCGGGGCCGCAAAGGATCCTGGGGCTGGAGAACACGGTCCCGCGCGAGCAGGTGAAGGAACTGCTCGCCATCAAGCGACACAAGGAGGCGATCCTCCGGGCCATCGGCGAAGGGGTGGTCGAAGCGGACGGCCGCCAGCGCGTCCTGTACGTGAATCCCGCGGGCCTGGAGATGCTGGGACGGCCCGAGCTGGAGCTGATCGGGACCCCGGTGACCGAGATCCTCCGGGCGGACCATCGCTTCACCCTGCAGGAGACCATCGGGCGCCTGCGGGCCAACCCCGAGAGAAGCGGGGGGGCCCTCAGCCTCCGCTACGGGGATCGGGTGCTGCGCATCGCCCTCGCCTGGACCGTGCCGGAAGACCCCGAGAGCGGCTTCTTCATGATCATGCAGGACATCACAGATTTGGCCCGGAAGATCGAAGAGCTGTCCGCACTGAACGCCCGCCTGCAGGAGTTGGAGCGGATGCGCTCGGAGTTCCTGGCCATGATCACGCATGACCTCCATACTCCGCTCACGGCGATCAAAGGATCCATGGAGGTGCTCGCAAGCGAGGGGGTGGGGATCGAGCTGAGCCGGGAACTTCTGGGGATCGCCCAGAAGAACACGGACCGGCTTTTCCGCATGGTGAGTGACATCCTCGATCTGGCGCGCATCGAGGCCGGCCGGTTCGAGATCCGCCGCGAACCCTTTGACCTGGTGGGCGCCCTGCGCGGGGCCATGGAACGCCTGCGCCTGCTGGCCAAGGACCGGGAGACCAGACTGACCCTGCAAGCGGCTGAGGGGCTCCCGCAGGTGCAGGCCGACGCGATGAGGATGGACCAAGTATTCACGAATCTCCTGGGGAACGCCCTGAAGTTCACCCCCCGTGGCGGCCAGATCACCGTGACGGCGCGGCAGCAGGGCCCCGATCTCCTCGTGGAGATCCGGGACTCCGGCATGGGCATTCCGCCGGAGCATCTGGACCGGGTCTTCGAACGGTTCTACCGGGTCCCGCTGCCGGATGGAGAGCGGGTCGAGGGAACCGGACTGGGTCTCTCGATCTGCAACGCGATCGTGCAGGAGCACGGCGGAAGGATCTGGGTGGAAAGTGTGCTGGGGCAAGGAAGCACGTTTTCCTTTACCCTTCCCACGGGACCCCCCGCCTCATGATCGATGAGAGGAGGCGGGACAGTGGCATCCATCCGGGTGCCATTTTTTCTTTGGCACCTCTGGCCCGTTGTGTATTATGGGTCCACTCTGGAGCTGGCCCCTCAACCGGTTGGTCATGTAGGCCCGCCTGAAGTGCGCTCGCGCGGGCCGTCAGGGGCGGGCGAGGCTCATCGCCTCGCTCTGAGGCGTGCGGGAAGCGTGTCCGGAGGATCGGCGTGTCCGCGATGCCGGCTGTGAAGGTCGAGCCACGGTCCACAATCCTCATCGTCGAGGATGAGGAGGGGATCGCGCGCATGATCCAGATCTTGCTCGAGGCCCGCGGCTTCGGCACGGTGGTGAGCCATTCGGGAGAGGAGGCCTTCGCCCGTCTGCGGGCCCAGGCGACGGACCTGGTGCTGCTGGACGTAATGATGCCGGGCATGGACGGCTTCGAGATCTGCCGGCGCCTCAAAGCCGATGAGCGGTGGCGGCACATCCCGGTGGTGATGCTCACCGCCAGGGAAGCGGTGCGGGACATGGTCCTGGGCCTGGAGATCGGGGCCGACGAGTACATCACCAAGC
>JBIOJT010000303.1:0-5501 GCA_044451055.1 Methylomirabilales bacterium (SeqCode) | reverse complement strand
GGAGGACCGGGGGCAGCAGGAACGGCTGGTCGGGGGTGTACGGTTTGAAGGTTTTCATGGCCGCACTATACCGCACGCCTGTGCCGGTGTGCGCACGAAGTGACGGTGCGGAGCGGATTTTTTCTCCGACAGGCTCCTAGAGCCCAAGGTATGCCGTCCGCACCTGCGGGTCGCGCAGGAGTTGCTGGCTCGGCCCCTCGGCCACGATCTGCCCGTTCTCCAGGATGTAGCCGCGGTTGGAGAGCTTGAGGGCGCGGAAGACGTTCTGCTCCACGAGGAGGATCGTGGCGCCTTCCCGATTGATCTCTCTGATGATGGCAAAGATAGCCGTGACGAGCATGGGGGACAAGCCGAGCGACGGCTCGTCCAGCATGAGGAGCTTGGGCCGAGACATCAGCCCGCGGCCGCAAGTCTCACAACTTCGCCAGGGTCCCCTTCGACAGACCCCTTCACACCCGCGTGAGCGGTCGGTAGCGGATCCGGTGGGGCCGCTCCGCCGCGGCGCCGAGGCGGCGTCTCCGGTCCGCCTCGTACTCGCTCCAGTTCCCCTCGAACCAGTACACCTTGCTGTCACCCTCGAACGCCAGGATGTGCGTCGCGATCCGGTCGAGGAACCAGCGATCGTGTGAAATCACGAGCACCGACCCCGCGTACCGGTCGATGCCGTCCTCCAGCGCGCGAAGGGTGTTGACGTCGAGATCGTTCGTCGGCTCATCGAGCAGGATGACGTTGGCCTCGCGGCGTAGCATCCGTGCGAGGTGCAAGCGGTTCCGCTCGCCCCCCGAGAGCGACCCGACCTTCTTCTGCTGGTCGGGACCCAGAAAGTTGAAACGCGCCGCGTACGCGCGGGAGTTCACCAGCGCCTTGCCGAGCGGGATCTGGTCCTGCCCGCCCGAGATGGACTCCCACACGGTCTTCGCCGGGTCCAGGTCGCTTCGGACCTGATCCACGTACGCCAGTTGTACCGTCTGACCGAGGGTGAGCGTCCCCCTGTCCGATTTCTCTTCGCCGACGATCATGCGGAACAGCGTGGTCTTGCCCGCCCCGTTCGGCCCGACGATCCCCACGACCGCCCCCGGCGGCACGCTGAAGGTCATCTCCTCGAAGAGCGCACGCTCGCCGTGGACCTTGGCGACTCCCTCGGCGCGGATGACGGCGTCGCCGAGTCGTGGGCCAGGCGGAATGAAGATCTCCAGCTCGCGCGCGAGCTGCTCGTGCTCTTGCTGGAGGAGCGTCTCGTAGGCGTTGATGCGCGCCTTCCCCTTGGCGTGTCTGCCCTTCGGCGACATCCGGATCCACTCCAACTCGCGCTCCAGCGTTCGTCGCCGGTCGCTCTCGGCCTTGTCCTCACGCTGGAGCCGCTCCCGCTTCTGCGCCAGCCACGATGAGTAATTCCCCTTCCAGGGGATCCCCTTCCAGGGGATCCCCTGCCCGTGGTCCAGCTCCAGGATCCAGCCTGCCACATTGTCGAGGAAGTACCGGTCGTGCGTGACGGCGATGACCGTGCCCTCGTACTGCTGCAGGTGCCGCTCCAGCCACGCCACCGACTCGGCGTCCAAATGGTTCGTCGGCTCGTCGAGCAACAGGATGTCGGGTTTCGTGAGCAGCAGACGGCAGAGCGCTACGCGGCGGAGCTCGCCCCCGGAGAGGACCTTCACCGGGGTGTCGCCCGGTGGGCAGCGCAAGGCGTCCATGGCGAGATCGAGGCGACTGTCGATGTCCCACGCGCCTGCCGCGTCCAGCTTGTCCTGCACCTTTCCCTGCTTCTCGAGGAGGGCGTTCATTTCGTCGTTGGACATGGGGTCGGCGAATTGTGCGCTGATCGCCTCGAATTCCTTCAGGAGGTCACTGGTCTCTTGCACCCCCTCGCGCACAACCACGATGACGGTCTTCTCGGGATCGAGCGTCGGCTCCTGCTCCAGGAACCCAATGGTGTACCCGGGTGAGCAGTGCGTCTCGCCAATGAACTCCTTTTCAACCCCGGCCATGATACGGAGAAGCGTGCTCTTACCGGCCCCGTTGAGGCCGAGGACACCGATCTTGGCACCGTAGAAGTAGGACAGGGATATGTTCTTGAGCACCTGCCTCGTGCCATGCACCTTCCCCACGCCGACCATCGAGTAGATGATCTTGGTCGGTTCGCTGCGCTTCGCCATCCTCTTCTCCCGTGGGCAAGAAGCTTCTCAGGTCGGGCATTCAACCCGGAGCCGCGGGTGCCACTCCCGGCTCAGGAAACGATACCAACGATGCTCCCGATCACGCTTCGGGGTGGTGTCACGCCAGCGATTCGACGACGACGGCGATTCCCTGGCCGCCGCCGATGCAGGCCGAGGCCAAACCGCGGCCGCCGCCCCGTCGTCGCAGCTCGTAGAGGATGGTCAGGAGCAGGCGGGCGCCGCTGCACCCGACGGGATGGCCAAGGGCGATGGCGCCCCCGTTCACGTTGGTCTTCTCGCGATCCAGGTGGAGCTCCCGCTCCACGGCGAGGTATTGCGCGGCGAAGGCCTCGTTGATCTCGACGAGATCCATCCGGTCCAGGCGCAGCCCGGCCATGTCGAGTGCCCGCTGCGAGGCGGGCACCGGGCCGATCCCCATGATCTCCGGCGGGACCCCGGCCAGCCCCCAGCCGAGGACCCGGCCCATGGGCCGGAGGCCGCGCTCTCGCGCCACCTGCCGGGAGGTGACCACCAGGGCTGCCGCCCCATCGCAGATCCCGCTGGCGTTCCCGGCCGTGACCACACCATCCTTCTTGAAGACCGGCGGCAGGCTCGCCAGTGTTTCGAGGGTCGTTTGCGGGCGGAAATGCTCGTCCCTGGCGAACTCGGCGATTGCCCCTTTCTTTCCCCTCAGGGGGACGGGGACCACTTCCGCCGCCAGCCGGCCGCTCTCCCATCCTTCCCTCGCACGCAGCTGAGAGGCGTAGGCCACCTCGTCGACCTCTTTGCGGGACAGGTTGTGCTTCGCCGCCAGGTTCTCCGCCGTCATTCCCATACTGCACCCTGCGTAGGAATCCTCCAGGGTGCTCCACAGATAATCCTCAAGCTGCTGGTGTCCCATCCGCAGGCCGATCCGCGCCCCTCGGATGACGTGGGGCAACTGGGTCATGTTCTCCGCGCCGCCAGCCAGGACGATCTGTGCCTGTCCCAGAAGTATCTGCTCGGCGGCCGAGACCACCGCCTGGAAGCCCGACCCGCACAGCCGGTTCACGATGAGGCTGGGCGTGTCGATCTTGCACCCGACCTTCAGCCCAATGTGACGAGCCAGATAGGCGGCGTCGGGACTGGACTGACCGACGTTCCCGAAGATGACCTGATCGACGTCCTGGGCGCTCACCCCGGCTCGCTGGAGCGCCCCCTGGCTGGCCAGCACCCCGAGGTCGATGGCGGAATGGTCCTTCAGGCTGCCGCAGTATGTCCCGAACGGCGTCCGCGCCCCCTCCACCAGCACGATGTCTTTGACGTCCATATTCAACCCCAATCCGAAATCATCAACCGCCAAGACGCCATGAACGCCTCAGGCACGCGGTTTCGCGTTCCTCAGGAGAGGAATCCGAACAGCATGTCCTTGGCGGACCTGGCGCACCAACGGCGGTGCCGTTGATGTCGGCGGTTCAAGGGTGAGGGCTCAGCCGAGGAGCCGTCCCTTCAGCACCTGGAACCGAGGATCGCGGAGGCGATCCAGGTCGGCGCGAACATACCCCAGCCCGTAGACGCACAATTCGAAATTCTCGGAGAGCTTTCGGAACAGGGGCGCGGACTCTCCGTATGGGCCGTAGGTGAACTCGGAGACGATCCGGTAGGAGCGCTTGCCCACCTGGATGTAGTCCAGGAGGGCATCCGGCGAGATCACCACCTTGGAGGTCTTCAGGCACCGGAGAAACTCGGGGAAGATCCCGGTCATGAACAGGGTGTAGTCACCGATATGCCTGTGCACCTCGCGCTCGCGGTCCACGCTCTCCGCCCGGTGGAGCAGGTCGCCCTCGGCGAGCATCTCTGCAACCTCTTCCACCCGTCGTCCCTGGGCATTCCGGATCTTGTAGACTTGGTCGATGTGCACGAAGTCGGTGAGGACGTCGGTGAGATATCCGATCACTTCGGAATCCGGCCAGCCGAGCTGCTCGGCAAAATTCTCTTCAGTCAGGTTGGCGAACAATCGAACCAGCGGATGCCCTCTCGGAATCTTTCCCGCCATCTCCAAACCCCCCTCAAGAACTTTCCACCTCTCCGCAGATTTCGCAGATTAACACAGATTTCTCCGGGAGGTTTCTCTGGAATAGTCTGCGAGATCCGCGGAGTCTGCGGATGCGAGGAAATCTTGCATTGGCGTCATCACGACTTGGAATACGAGCTGGTGACCTTTCGGCCCTTCCGGGTGGGCGCATCGGCGACAAGCGACGCTCTCGTGATGGCCTCTGCGCCGAAGCGTTCCCGGATCGCGTCCACCGTGCGGGCTAACTTTCGCCGGGGATCGGCCGCCGGCTGGAACAGGCTGAGCTGGCCCCCCCGAGGCCCGGTCACCGGGTGCAGATGCGTCGCGGTCACACCCAGCAGGCGGACGCGCTTTCCCGTCCAGTTCACCCGCTGCAGTTGCCTCCACGCCTCCCGGAACAGGTCGTCTCCCACATCCGTCGGATGATCCAGGACCGCGGCCCGAGTCACGGTTTTGAAAAGGTGATCGCGAAACTTCAGTGTCAGCCCGCCGGCGAGGCACCTCTCTCGCCGAAGGCGACGGCCCACCCGATCCGACAGCTCCAGGATGGTCTTCCGGATCTCGTCGCGATCATCCGTGTCCTCCTCGAATGTGCTCTCCGCCCCGATGGACTTGGCCTCCTGCTCCGGCACGACCTCGCGATCGTCAATGCCGTTCGCCAGCTCCCACAGGTCGCGCCCGGCATTCCCCAGCACCGTCTCGAGCCCCTCGACACGCAGCCGGGCGATCTGGCCGATCGTCTGGAGGCCCAGCCGCTTGAGCCGCGCCTCCGTCTTCGGCCCCACGCCCCACAGACGCGAGATCGGCAGGGGATCCAGGAAATCTCGCTCCTTCCCAGGGGAGACGACGACGAACCCGTCCGGTTTCCCCAGGTCCGAGGCGACCTTGGCCAGGAACTTGTTGGGGGCGAGGCCGATGGAGGCGACGAGGCCCAGTTCCGCGCGGATGCGGGCCTTCAGCGTCCGACCGATGGCCTCCGCGGGGCCGTGCAGGCGCTGGCTGGCCGTGACGTCCAGGAAGGCCTCGTCGATGGAGAGCGGCTCCACCAGGTCCGTGTACGTGCGCAGGACGGCGAAGATGCGATCCGACATTTCGGAGTACCGTGATATCCGGGGCCGGACATAGACGGCGTGAGGACACAACCGATAGGCCTGCGAGATGGGCAAGGCCGAGCGGACGCCAAAGGGTCTCGCCTCGTACGAGCAGGCCGCCACAACCCCCCGCCCCGTGCCGCCCCGGGGGTCGGCTCCTTCCGCGCGCCCGGCGTCACCCGCGACGAGCTGTGGGAGCTG
>JBIOJT010000302.1:0-5522 GCA_044451055.1 Methylomirabilales bacterium (SeqCode) | reverse complement strand
GCTCAGGTGAGGCGCTTCTCTTTCTGCCAGCGCAGGAACTGGATGAGGAACGCGTCGCGGCGCGCCCGGACCTCCTGCGCCTTCTCGGGCGTCCACTCCAGGAATCCCCGGCCCGACTTCACGCCCAACTCACCTCGGGCTACCTTCTCCTGGTGGAGGCGGCCCGCCTCTTTGACGGGGCTCAGGTCGGGCAGGACGTAATCCTGGACGGCCTTCACCAAGTCCAGCCCGACCATGTCGGCGTGCTCGAACACCCCATAGACGGGCAATCGGAACCCCACGCCGGTCTTCACCGCCAGGTCCACGTCCTCTGCGGTGGCAATCCCTTCCTGGACGATGTTCACGCATTCCCGGATCATGGCGTGCTGGATCCGGTTGCCCAACTGGCCCGGCCGATCGTGGTGAACTAGAACGGGGACCTTGCCGCATGACCGGAGGATCTCCATGACCTCCTGGGCGATCTTTGGATTGGTCCGCTTTCCCACGGAGACCTCCACCAGTGGCATCAGGTAGGGTGGATTCCAGAAGTGGGTGGTGAGGATCCGCTCGGGCCGGCTCGATTTCTCGGCAATAGCGGTGATGCTGATGCCCGAGGTGTTGGAGCACAGAATCGTATCGGGCGACGCTTTGTCCAACCGCGCGAAGAAGGCCTGCTTGGTGGCGAGGTCCTCGGGGATGGATTCCACGAAGAGTTGAACGGCCCGCACTGCCGCCTCGGGATCAGACGAGGAGGACAGCCGGGCCGCCGCATCCTTGGCCTGGGCGGGATCAGCCAGGCCATTCTTTGCCAGGACCTCGATGAGGGACTTGGCCGTGGCCACCCCCTTGGAGGCACCCTCGGGAGTACGGCTGACGATGGTGGCCTGACGACCGGCCAGGGCAAAGGTGGCGGCGATGCCGGGCCCCATCATGCCGGTCCCGGCGACAGCGACGTGACGGACATCCATGGTGGGCTTCCTTTCAAGGAAAAATGGAAAACCGACAACCGACAATTGAAAATGACGAGCGGCTAGCCTACGTGGGGCCGTCCCCGATGCCAGCGGCTTTCCGTTGTCGGTTTCCCATCGTCAGTTTGAGAATTTGCATTGAGCACAGCATCAGCGCTGCCGGATGCGGAAGTTTCCCTCCGCGTCGTTGTACCGTTCGGTCTGCACCCCCTCGAGGACGGCCAGACTGACCTCGGCCCGGTAGGCAACGACGCTCCCCGGCTCCAGGTGGCCGATATAGGTCTGCTTGCTGTCCCAGTCGAATACGCTGATATGCGCGTGGACGTCGCCGCCGATGACGGAGCCCTGGACGCTCCCCATCTCGATTGCCCCGGTGAAGTTCCAGTATTTGTCCACGGGCTGCAGCGCAGTGGTGGTGATCGTGTGGAGATGAACCCGCTGCAGCGAGCCGATCCCTCCCGTGAGGGCCGCGGTGTCGATCTTCTCTTTTTTCACGACCTCCTGGAGACCTTCAAGCAAGAGATCGTCCCGGTCAAACATCACCAGGATCGTGCGCGGTTTGGCCTTGGACACAAAGTACTGCATACGCAGCCTCCTTTCGTCTGTGGGTCTGTTCTCAGCCTTTCAGCGCTCCGGCCGTCAGCCCGGAGACGAAGTAGTCCATGAAAAAGGAGTAGAGCAGGGCCACCGGGACCGAGCCGATCAGCGAAGCTGCCATCAGCTCTCCCCAGAAGTAGGCATCCCCCCGGATGAGTTCCGTGGGCACCGCCACCGACATGGTCTTGTGAGTCGTTGCCGAGATGAACGTCAAGGCGTAGACGAACTCATTCCAGGAGAGCGTGAAACTGAACATGGCAGAGAAGATGACGCCGGGGATGGCCATGGGCAGGACGATCCGGACCATGGCCCCGATGCGGCTGCAGCCGTCGATCATGGCGCACTCCTCCATGTCCTTGGGGATGGACTTGAAGTAGGCGATGAGCATCCAGGTGCAGAAGGGTATGAGAAAGGTGGGGTATGTCACCACCAGGGACCAGATGGAGTTCGACAGGCCCAGCTTCTGAACGACGCTGGCCAGGGGAATGAAGATGAGTGTCGTCGGCACGAGGTAGGTAATGAACGTGGCAAGGCCAAAGGCCTGGGCCCCCGGGAACCTCAGGCGGGCCAGGGCGTACCCCGCCATGACCCCAAACGTCATGGAGATGAAGGAAGTCAGGAACGAGACGAAGAAGCTATTCCACAGCCACTGGAGAATCGCGGTCTTGGCAAACAGATCCCGGAACTGGTCGAGCGTGGGATTCGCGATCCAGAGCCGGTTCGCCTTGAGGTTGTAGAGCTCCGGGTTGGCCTTGAAGCTGCTGATCAGCATCCAGTAGAAGGGGAAGAGGGCAAAGCACAGGAACGCCGCCAGGGGAAGGTACACCCCGACGATGCGCTGGAGCGTCCGGAGCCGTTTGCGTCGCATAGCGATCGCCTAATCCCGCCGAAGGTACCGCAGCATCAGGATGATGACCACCAGCAATGCCGGGAACAAGAACAGAGAAATGGCGGATCCTTCGCCGATCCGCCCCGCCACCAACGCCACGTCATAAGCCATGGTGGCAAAGATCTGGGTCGCGTTGATCGGACCGCCGTGGGTCAGGATGTAGACGATCTGAAAATCAGCGAAGGTCCAGATGGTGGAGAATAGAACAACCACAGCGATGACCGGCTGCAAAAGAGGCAGCGTGATGTGCCAGAACTGGCGAAACCGCATGGCCCCATCGGTCTCGGCCGCCTCGTACAATTCTTTGGGGATGGTCATGAGGCCCGCCAGGAACGACACGGCAAAGAACGGCAAGCCCCGCCAGGTGTTGACGATGATCACGGAGACCATTGCCCAGAACGGATCGCCCAGCCAGGGAATCTTTTTGGAGATGAGACCGAGACCGAGCAGGATGTAATTGACGACGCTGAACAGGGAATCGAACATCCAGAGCCACGTGAGAACGCTCAGCGATGTGGGAACGATCCAGGGGAGGAGGATGGCCCCTCGAATCAAGTTCCGGCAGGGGATCTCCTGATTCAGCAAGAGGGCTAGGATGACCCCCAGGAGCATCTTGAAGAAGACCGTGGTGACGGTGTAGACGAAGGAATTCCAGACCGTCTGGCGGAACAACGAGTCCTGGAGGAGCTTGATGAAGTTCCCGAGCCAGATGAACTTCCCCGGCTCCCCCAGGACCCGATCGCTCAGGCTGATGTAGACTGCCAGGACGAAGGGATAGGCGAGGAGCACCAGCATGAGAAACACCGCCGGCGAGATGAGGAGGTATCCCGTGAGCGCCTCGGGCTTGACGAAACGGCTCACCCGTGGGCTTGCCGGCAGTCGTTCGGTGCGTGCGATGGATGCCATCGGCCTCCGTCCCGGTCGAGTGCGGCTAGGCCTTCCCGTAGATCTCCTTCAGTTCCGACTCGGCGACCTTGATCGTCTCCGGCGTGGACATCCCCTTGCACGCCCTGGCGAACATGTTGACGATCACGTACTTGACCATCGCCTCGGCTGCAGAGCGGGTCGGGGGCCCAGGGTACCCTGGCATCCGCACGTACTTCGGGATCTCCCGGATGACCTCCAGCTTGGGATCCTTCTTCCAGACCGGGTCATCCTCATAGAAGTTGAGGAGCCCGGCGATCTGGCCCTCGCCCACACCGATCCAGGCGGAGTACTGCTTGGGCTGAATCAGCCACGTGATGAACTCCTTGGCCTCCTTCTGGAACTTGGAGAACTTGAAGATCCCCAGGCCCATGGCGGTGGAGTAGCCGAAGCGTCCCGCCGGTCCTTTGGGCCACAGCGCGTGGTTCGTTACTGCGCGGAGCTGTGGGGCGTTCTTGGTCTCTGCCCAGTAAATGCTCGCGGCGTTCCCGGTGACCGCCAGCTCCCCAGCCAGGAACGCGCGATTGTTGCTGGAGTCGTCCCAGGAGAACACATCCTCGGTCTCACCCTCCTTGAACAGCCGGCGGACGTAATCCACCGCCTTGGCCGTCCCCGGGGAATTGATGGCCACCGTCTTCCCGTCTGCCTTGCACTCGGCGCCGCCATGCGCCCAGAACATCGGGTAATGGGATTGGTTCGCGTCCCCGATGGCCCGGCCGAGGGCGAACCCGGAGTTATGACCCTTTTCCTTGATCTTCCGGCACAGGACCAACATCTCGTCGTAGGTGTCGGGGAATTTGTCGTATCCCACCTCAGTGGCCCAGTCGGTGCGGTACACGATGGCGATGGGAATGATCCCCCAGGGGACCGACTTCCACACCTTGTTGACGATGCCGATGTCTTTGGCAATGTTAGTCCAGCCCTTGAGTTGCTTGCCCAGAGACTCGGTGACATCGCTCACGTCGATCAGGGCCTTATCGTGCAGGTGCGCCCCGTCACTCCAGGTGGTGATGATGTCGGGACCGGCTCCGCTCTCCACCGCCGCTGCGGTCTTGGTGGGAAGGTCGCTCTGGTTGACGAACTCGAAGGTGACCTCGACGCCTTTTTCCTTGGTGTACTGCTTGGCCTGCTCCCGCAACGTGTCATCCATCGCGTTCAGGGTGTTGGACCAGGTGAGGATGTTCAGCTTGCCGGCACCCAGCCCGCTGCGGATGAACGTCCCGAAGGACAGAGCCGCCGTGGCCCCGGCCGTCACGCCGAGGAAGTTCCGCCGGCTGATCACCCGATCCCCTCCACTCTGTGTCGGTTGCTTCCGCTTCCGCATGCTCCTCTCCTCTCCCCCGTGAACGGGATTCCATCGGACGAGTGCATCCTGCTGCCCTTGCCCCCGACGGGCGCGTGGGAAACACCGCGCGCCTTCAGGGGCGCGGGCCATCCAGCACGGGGGCAGTATACTACGGCGGCACCCTGAGTCAATGATTCGCAGGGATCGTGCCCACACCATACCTGACCACGGCGTCGAATGCCGCGCCTCCTCGCGCCGGAACGGTTGCAGGAATTCCCTGGCGTTTTTCGGCTTGCCAGGCAGGCATTTTTTGTTACGATGCGACCCTATGCTCCCTCCACTCGGGAAGCGTTGGCATTGGTCGTGTCTCTGGGCCATCCTTTCTGCGATCGTCGCCCTGTGTGCCGCCCGACTGCCCTTCGTTCATACCATCGAGCTGAAGACCCTGGACATCCGGTTCCGCACTTTTCCCACGCCACGAAGCGCGCGACCCGACATCGTCGTGATCGTGATCGACGAGGAGAGTGTCCAGCGATTGGAGTCCATCCTGGGCCGGTGGCCGTGGCCCCGGGATGCCTACGGGCTCATCCTGGATTACCTGCGGGTCGGCGGCGCGCGGACGGTGGCCTTCGACATCATCTTGGCCGAGCCGGACCGCGAGAAACCGGAGCGGGATCGCGCCTTCGCCGAGGCGATCGCCCGGTCCGGGAACGTCTATTTGGCTGCCGTCTTCCACCAACAGGTCGTGGGTAGCGACACAGGTAACGCCCCACCCCACTCACTCGACCCGAAGGCGGTGCGAGCGCCTCCGCGGCCGCTGCGATACGAAGGAGTCACGTTGCCGCTGCCGGACCTTTTGGCGGCCGCCAAGGGAATCGGG
>JBIOJT010000301.1:0-5525 GCA_044451055.1 Methylomirabilales bacterium (SeqCode) | reverse complement strand
TGAGCACGATGACGGGGAGCGTCGGGTGGTCCCGGACGAGGCGGGTGACGGTGTCCAGGCCTTGGCTGTCGGGCAGGCCGAGGTCGAGCAGCACCACGTCCGTCTCGGGCTGCGCCAGGTAGGCCCGGGCGGCGGCCAGGGTCTCGACCCAGTGGAGCCGGAGCGGGGGCTGCGCCCGGAGCAGATCCTGGATCAGCCGGGCGTCCCCGGCGCTGTCCTCGACCAATAACACCGCGAGGGGCCCGTCGGTGGCCATGTCGCGCCTCACGCGCTGGGGGGAGCCTTGGGGGGGAGCCGGACGATGGTCAGCCAGAAATCCTCGATCGACTGGACCACCTGGAGGAAGTCCTCCAGGCGCACCGGCTTGGTGATGAAGCAGTTGGCGTGCAGGTTGTAGCTCCGGAGGATATCCTGCTCGTCATTCGACGTGGTCAGGACGACCACGGGGATGTGCTTCAAGTCCGGGTCGCCCTTGATCTCCGCCAGGACCTCCCGGCCGTCCCGGCGGGGGAGGTTGAGGTCGAGCAGGATCACATCGGGGCTCGGCACACTCCGGTAGGCCCCCTCCCGGCGGAGGAAGGCGAGGGCCTCCACGCCGTCCCAGACGTGATGCAAAGCATTCAGGATCTTGCCGTCCTTGAAGGCCTCGCGGGTCAGGCGCGCGTCCCCCTCGTTGTCCTCCACCAGCAAGATTTCGATCGCGGGTCTGGATGGGCTCATGCGGGCGTCCCCTCCTGGCGGTGCAGCGTGAAAAAAAAGGTCGCGCCCTGCCCGGAGGCCGACGCGACCCAGATGCGGCCCCCATGCCGCTGGACGATCCGGCGGCAGAGCGCCAGCCCGATTCCCGTCCCGGGATAGCGGTGACTGGGGTGGAGCCGCTGGAAAATGATGAAGATCCGGTCGAAGTATTGGGGATCGATCCCGATGCCGTTGTCCGCGACCGAGAAAACCCACTCATCCTCGGTGGATGTGGCCGACACATGCACCCGCGGCGGGGCCTCCCCGCGAAACTTGATCGCGTTCCCGACCAGGTTCTGGAATACCTGCGACACCTGGGCGGCATCGGCCAGCACGGTGGGCAACTCATCGTGAGTAACCACCGCTCCCGCCTCTTGGATGATGGCCCGCAGGTTCTCCAGGGCGTCGCGGAGAGCCATTTGGGTGTCGGTGGGCGCCAGGCAGGCCCCCTGCGTCCTCACGCGAGAGTACGCCAACAGGTCCTGGATCAGCCGTTGCATGCGAGTGGCGCCGTCCACGGCGAAGCCGATGAACTCCTTCGCGTCCTGGTCCAGCCGGTCCTGATAGCGCTGTGCCAGCAGTTGTGTGAAGCTCGCCACCATGCGGAGCGGCTCCTGAAGGTCGTGGGACGCCACGTACGCGAACTGCTCGAGCTCCTGGTTCGAGCGCTCCAGGTCGGCGAGCGTCTGCTTGAGTGTATCCTCGGCCCGCTTGCGATCGGTGATGTCGCTTGCATACAGATTGACGTAACCGGCGTCCGGAACCGGCGCAACGAAAAACGAGTAGATGCGGTCTCCGCACTCAAAGTCAAAGGTTCTTCTGGACGGCCTCGCCAGCGCTTCCCGGATTCTATCGGGCCAGGGGTCCGGAGCGCGGTTGCCTATCGAACATCTCCACTCTCGCAGCACCGCCCCGCTGACCTCGTTCGCATAGAGAATGATGCCGTCGCGATTCAGTCGAAGGATCGGGTGGGGATTCTCGGCAGGGAATTTCGCGAGGGTTCGAATCTCCTCCTCGGCCCGCTTACGCTCGGTGATGTCTTGGATGTGGTTAATGAATTGAAGCGGCGTGCCATCCGGATTGCGCATGAGAAACGTGCTCACATCCCCCCACACGAGATGGCCGTTCCGGTGAATGTATCGCTCCTCGGCGCGGTACATATCCTGCTCCCCCGTCAAGAGACGTTGCAGACCCTGTCGGTTGAGGCGGAAGTCGTCCGGATGGATGATGGCGGCGACGTTCATGGAGGCCAGCTCCGCCTGGGTATAGCCGAGCATCTCGCTCAGCGCGCGGTTGACTCCGAGGAATCGGACGTCGGTCCCGATCAGCGCCTTCCCGATCGGCGATTTTTCAAAAATCGTCCGGAACCGCGTCTCGCTTTCTCGGAGGGCTTCCTCTGCCCGCTTGCGCCGCTGGATGTCTTCCTCAAGCTCGGCATTGGCCGCTTGGAGCGCCTGGTTGGCCTCGGCCAGCGCCACGGTCCGCTCCTGCACCCGGACCTCCAATGCCTCGTTGGCGCGCCGCAGGGTCTCCTCGGCCTGCTCCCGCTCGCGATAGCGCGACTGGATCGCGACCGACGCCTCGCCGAGCGCCTGCTGCAGCTCCCGCATCTGTCGAATGCCCGACGGGGCACCGAGATCCACGGCCTCCCCGCGCACCAGCGGTCCCCCCGCGGCCGCCAAGCGGGCTACCGGTGCGGCAATCCTCCGGCCGGCAATGACGGCCGCTCCCACGGCGGCCAGGCCCAAGATCACGCCAACGATGATGAACCTCCAGAGGGGTGCCGCCGGTTGAAGTTCCGACATCGGCACGGCCAGGGCCACGACCCATGGCACTTCCTGAAGCCGCTGGAAGGCCACCTGACCCGGGCGTCCATCGACGAGCGGGCCGGTCGCGATCCCGCTCTGCGATGCCTGCGTGGCCGCCGCCAACCACTCCACCATCGGCTTCCCGACGCGCGTGTCGCCGAGGACGGATCGAGTGACCACCCGGCGTTGCCGGTCGTTGATGGCGGCCACCCAAGAGGCGGGGAGCTGCTGGCGACCGAGGAGTTGGGTGAGGCGTTCGGGGCCGAGCGTCATCGTGAGGGCGTAACGGACTTTCCCTTCTCGGAGGACGGGCACCGTGACAGCCACCACGAAACGTTGGGCGACCTTCCCGAAAAATGGATCGCTCACCATCGGCTTGCCATCCTTCAGGGTGTCCCCGATCGCTTCGGGCGAGGTGGCCGACGGCAGCGGGGTGCCAAGGGGACGCAAAGTGTTCAGGAGCTGTCGCTCTTCTGCGTCCGTAAGCACGATCCAGCCCCCATACTGCGCGGCGACCTGACAGGCTTCCTCGTAGAACTCGGCCCACCGGCCGGGCTGGAGACTGCGGGAGGAGGCGAGCGCCTCCAGGGCAGTTTTCCAGGATCGCACCTCCCCATCCACGGCCAAGGACAGTGCCCGCGTCGTGTCGGTTTGTCCCTGGTCGCGAAACGCCAGGGAGGACCGCGAGATCTCGCGTAAGGTCACCCAGGCAAAAAGCACCAACGGCACCACGGCACCGATGACGAGGAGCGTGACCCATGTGGTCAGGCTGACTTTCAGTTTGTCGTTCACGAATTCTTCTCCGGGCCGCCTTACCGGTCTTCCGCGCCTGCGTCTCCCCTTGGATCGATCACCGAAACCTACGGGCGGCTGTCCCGCTTTGCCGATGAAGCGGGTTTACCAAGGCGGGATTAGTGCTGAGCCGCTCGTCGCCAACTCACGGTTTCTGCTTCTCCCGTTTCTGTTGGTACATCGCCGCATCGGCCCGCGCCAGCAGTTCCTCAAGAGAGCAGCGGTGTTCCCAGTCGTAACACGCGACCCCCAGGCTGAGCGAGAGAGGAAGTGTGGCGTCGGCGTTGTGCGCATCGAGGCTCCGGTGGAGCCGCGCCAGAACCTCTTCCACACTCGCCATCGGGGTTTCCATGGCAAGGACGCCAAATTCATCCCCGCCGAGGCGGGCGAGGACATCCGATGCGCGAAAGGTCCGCTTGAGGACAGTGGCGACATCTCTGAGGACTTGGTCACCCGCGCGGTGTCCCAAGGTGTCATTGATGGCCTTCAGCCCATCCAGGTCGGCAAACAGGAGGAGCAGGGCCCGCCTGTTCCGGTCGGCCACCTCCAAGTACTGCTGGGCCAGTGTCAGGAAGCCCCGGCGGTTGTGGAGGCCGGTGAGCTCATCCATCGTCGAGAGAGACCGAAGAGCTTCCTCCGCCTCCCTATGCAGGGTGATGTCCCGCACGTTGCCGATCACGCCGATAATCGCGCCCTGAGCATCGCGCAACGGACCGAAGCTTGCCGTGATCCAGCCCTCGCGCCCGCTCGCTGGCACGCGGTAGGGGATTTCCGGGATGGTGACCACCTCGCCGTCCAGCGCCCGTTGGAGTGTGGCGACAACGTCCGCCTCGCCCAAGAGCGGAGAGGATTCAAGGACGTGGCGGCCCACCACGTGCGTGGCCGACACACCGCTCAGCGCCTCCATGAAGGGGTTCCAGAATTGGTAACGCAGCTCGTGGTTGTAGACGACGATGCCCTCCTGGACGTTGAGGACGATCTGGTTGGTGAGCTCGTGTGACTCGCGGAGCGCGACCTCTGCCCGCTTGCGCTCGTAGGCATAGCGGATCGAGCGCACGAGCATATCGGGCTCGATGGCCCCCTTCACGAGGTAGTCCTCCGCCCCCGCCGTCAATGCAGCGACTGCCAGCCCGTCGTCCTCACGCCCCGTCAGCACGATGATCGGGAGCGCAGGGCGTTCACGGACGACCCGAGCTACCGTCTCCAGGCCCTGACTGTCCGGCAGGCCGAGATCGAGCAGCACGAGGTCCATCTTGGATTGCGCCAGGTGGGCGAGTGTGGTGGCAAGAGTTTCGACCCAGACGACCCGCACCGTGGGGTGATCTCGCAGCAGTTCCTGGATCAGCCGAGCGTCGCCGACATTATCCTCCACCAACAACACCGAAAGCCGTTGACGACTCTCCATGTTGAACCTCGCGCGGCCAGGGACCCTTCGTCAGGAGTCGGGCAAGATTCAAGAAAACTCTCCGATCGGGCGCACCACGTCGGAGAGGCCGCCAGGACGATCGAATCGGTAATGAAATTGTTCGTGAAGAGGTTCTAGGTCCCGAGGACCTCCTGCTCGTCACTCTACGTGGTCAGGAAGTTCACGGGAATGCACCTCAGATGCGCATCCCGCATGATATCCGTCAGGACCTCTCGCCCGATGCAGGGTAGATTGAGATTGAGAAGGATTGTGGTGGAGTCGCGGCGCATTCTCGCACGGCGCCTTCTGCCGAAGGAAGGCCATCGCCGCCCTCTGTAGGCTACTCCATTAACGGTTGGTGTCAAGAGGGCAACCGGATTACACAATCGGGTCGCGGTGCCCAAAGAAATACGTGATGGGGGACGTGATGCGGGATGTTGGTGCTGAAAACAACTTGTGATATAAGGGAGCCGGGCCGGGTCGGGCACTTGCTTCGAGCCGGCCAGCGCCCGTGATCGCCTTCTAGCCTTCCATCAGGCGTTCCGTGCCGAAGAGTTCGCGGAATTGCAACGCGCGTGCCGCAGGTTCTGGGAGGAGCGCCTTTCTCCTCAGGGCTATTTCAGCCAGTTCTATACTCACTTCCAGTAGTGTCCGGTTATCGATCGAACAATGACAACTGGTTACAGTCGTCGTCACCGACAGTCGTGTCGGGCATCAGCGCGAGGGCTTCTTGAATGGGCACTTTCTCGAACAGAGTCACACTCAGGACCTGGAGAATTGTG
>JBIOJT010000300.1:0-5591 GCA_044451055.1 Methylomirabilales bacterium (SeqCode) | reverse complement strand
GGAGCACTCGACTCGCATCCCGGGAGCATCGTCATCGTGGGTCCTCCGCTGGCAGCGTGTTTCGCTCTTCATCGCATGCGCCAGCGGAATGGTCAATCCGAATGTAAGGCTCCGAGGTAGATTTTTTCACAGACTCTGAGCGCACCAAGTCGTCGTAGGCTCGCAGCGTCTCGTCCTGGGGGATGGTGAGCGACGGGCGGTGCTGCTGATACAAGTCGATGCGGTCGGTCTGCAGGCGGCGCAGCGAGTCCTCACAGGCCGTGATGATGTGATAGCGGGACCCCCCGGCATCGTTGGGCAGGTTGCCCACGCGGCTGTAGACCTTCGTCGCCAGCGCCACCTGGTCGCGTTTACCGCCCTCCTTTAGGACCTTACCGACGATGCGCTCACTTTCCCCACCAGTGTACACGTTGGCGGTATCGATGAAGTTGACGCCGGCCTCGAGAGCGCGGTTGAGGATGATGCGAGAATCCGCCTCGTTGGTGGGACCACCGAAGTTCATCGCTCCCAAACACAACGGGCTGACCATAACGCCAGTTCTTCCCAGGCTGCGGTATTCCATACGTTCCTCCTGTTCCATTTAAGGAATTGTCCGGTGAGAGGTGAGGTGCGGGGATATGGAGTTGCCTCTCGACAGTCCCCTGCCGGCGCTCGCGAGAGCGCGGAGCAGCCCCAAGCACGCTGGGGGCGGCCGGAGCATGCCGTAGCCGGGCGAACGGTGTCAAGCCGGAACTCGCAGAACGGGGCTGAAGAGGCGGGAACTTACAGCGAGAAGGTTGGCAAAACATAGCACACCGATGCACAGAGACGCAACCCCCGGTCATGTCTTCCCTTGACAAGCCGTGGGGGGTGCGCATACGCTCATGGCCTCCCTCTTGGCGGGAGGGACGTGTGCTGGAGATCGACCGGACCGAGGTGTGCCTCGCCGAGGAGGCGGTCTTCTGCGGCTCGGCCTACGAGGTCACGCGCATCCCCGTGGGGGATCGCTACCCGCTCGGGGATGGGACCATCGGCCCCCTCACGCGACAGATTGGGAGGCTGTAGCACGCTGTGGTGCGCGGAGCCGCCTGAAGTACACGCATTGCCTGACGCCGGTCTATTGAGGCAGGGCAGCCAGAGTCATCCTGATCTCACTGCCCCGGCCTCACTGCAGCGCGTCGCAGTTCGTAGGCATCATCTGTGAGAAAGGAGGGGCCATCATGGAAGAGGTAGGGGCGAAACGCGACGGATTCACGGTGGACGAGCTCGCCCGCATGTTCCGCGACGGGCGGATCACTAGGCGTGGCTTCCTGGCGCAGGCGGGGGTGCTCCTCGGCAGTGTGGCCGCGGCCGAGGGCCTGCTCGCCCGGGGGGCGGGGGCGCAGACGACCAGCAAGACCACCCTGGTCATCGGGCAGTCCGCCGACATCAGCAAGCTGGACCCGCACCTCAGCACGACCGTCAACGACATCGCCGTCACTTTCAATCTGTACGACAACCTGCTCAGCCGGCACCGGGACGGGAAGCTCTATCCCTCCCTGGCCACCGAGTGGAAGCTGGTCAACCCGACGACCTGGCAGTTCAAGCTGCGCCAGGGCGTGAAGTTCCACAACGGGGACCCGTTGACGGCGACGGACGTGAAATTCAGCCTCGAGCGCAGCTACGACCCCAACGCGAAGGTGGCCGTCCTGTCGGTCCTCAACACCATCGAGCGGATCGACACGCCCGATCCCTACACGGTCACCATCGTCACCAAGAAGCCGGACCCCTTGCTGGCGGCGCGGGTGGCCTTCTATGCGGGCCAGATCATGCCCAAGGGGTATTTCGGGAAGCTCGGCATGGACGAGTTTAACGCCAAGCCGGTCGGCAGCGGCCCGGTGAAGTTCGTCTCGTGGGCGAAGGATGACCGCCTCGTCCTGGAGGCCAACCGGGATTACTGGGGCGGGAAGATCGACGCCGACCAGGTGATCTTCCGTCCGATTCCCGAATTCTCAGCCAGGCTCGCCGCCCTGCTAAAAGGGGAGGTGGATCTGATCACGAAGATCCCGCCGGACTTCGTGGAGAGGGTCGCCAAAAACCCAACCACGAAGGTGGAGGGCGTCCTCTACGCGGGCCTCTATTGTCTGTCGGTGGCCTCGCAGAAGCCCCCACTGGATAGCAAGCCGTTCCGGCAGGCCCTCTCCCTGGCGATTGATCGCGAGACCATCGTCAAGGAGCTGTGGCGCGGGCAGGCGGCCGTGCCGACCGGCCCGATCGTGAAGGGAGACAACCACTACGATGACAGTCTGCCGCCGCTGAAGTACGATCCCGACCGGGCCAAGCAGCTCCTCAAGGAGGCCAACTACACGGGCGAAGAGCTGACCTTCGAGTCGGCCGTGGGAACCATTGTCTTGGACCGGGAGATGAGCGAGGTCATCGTCTCCATGTGGAAGTCCGTCGGGATCAACGCCAAGCTGGAGCTTCTGGAGTACTCCGTCTTCCAAGAGAAGATCCGGGAGAAGACCTTCAAGAGTGTCCGGTGGACCGATCCCACCTCCGCGTACAGCGATCCGGACGGCATGATGTGGCGCCACCTCTCGCCGGGCGGCCCCACCGCCTACTGGTTCAGGAACCCGCGCTTTGACGAGCTGGGGAACGCCGCCCGCTTCAGCGTGGACGAGAAGTTCCGGGGCGAGGCGTACAAGGAGATGACGAAGCTGCTCCTTGAATACCTCCCCTGGATCCCGATCATCCAACCCATGGAGCTGTACGGTCTGCAGAAGTACCTGGACTGGAAGCCCTATGCGAATCAGATGATGGAGTTCCGCCGCTTCAACCTGAAGTTCAACCGCGCCTAGGTGCCATCGAGACCTCACCTCGACTTGCAGCCCCGCCCCGGCGAACCGGGGCGGGGCGATCCTCTTCCGGCCGACCCGTAGCGGGTCCGGCACAGGGGTGCGATGCGCGGTCTTGGGCCATTCCTGGCGTACCGACTGGTCCGGATGCTCATCGCGCTCTGGAGTGTGGTGACGGTGGTCTTCATCGTCATGCGGCTCTCGGGGTGGCGGCACCGGAGCGGGAAGGGCAGCCCCTGGGAGTTCCCCTGAGGATTTCCGAGACGTCCCTCACCTTTCCCCATCGCGGGAGAGAGCAACCTGGCGTATATGCATTGTCCGGTCCCCTCTGGGTTCTCATGGCAAACCCGTCTGCGCTGCAACACCACCATTCATTTTCGCCTGTTGGTTGGGCTCTCCATCAACTGAAGGACGGTTTGTCCCGTTAGGGTGCTGGGGGAACGGAGTCGCGGTAGGGATGCCGGTCACCCGGCACCCCCCGCACAGATCCGTACGTGCGCTCTCACGCATACGGCTCTTACCTTGGATGTCTGGCGGCGAAACGCTGCTCGGGATAGGGATGCAGAACGCGCGGGAGGGGCATCCAGCGGTCTAGCTTCCGGCTGAGCCGGGGCCAGGAGAGCCACCCGCGTTGGCTACGGCGCCGCAGGACGGTCCGCCATAACAGACGCAGACGGTGGCGAAAGAGCGACAGCTGAGCCAGATTACCCGGGATGGCGTGGTACTGGTAGTAGCCCGTCAGGACCTTCTGCACCCACTCCCCGACCAGCGGGATCGGCTCGTGCATCCGGCGGCGCAACTCGGCCTTGAGTGCCCGGAGCTTTGCCACCATCCGCTGTTTCGCCGTCTTCCGCCAGACGATGAAGCTGCCATCGCTCCGTCGCGTCCCGCAGTAATGCGTGAACCCGAGGAAGGTGAAGGTCTCCGGCTTGCCCTGCCCCCGCTCTCGCCGGTTCAGGGCGGCGAACCGCCCAAACCGAATCAGCCGCACCTTCTCCGCGGACAGCTCCAGCCCGAACTTGGCCAGCCGGTCCCGGAACTCGCCCAAGAACCGCTCCGCGTCCGCTCGGTGCTGAAAGCCCACCACAAGATCGTCAGCATACCGGACGACGATCACATCGCCGGTGGCCACGGTCTTGCGCCAGGCATCCACCCAGAGATCGAAGACGTAGTGCAGGTACACGTTGGCGAGCAGCGGCGAAGCCACTGCCCCTTGCGGTGTCCCTGTCCGCGACTCCGACCACTCGCCGTCTTCCGACACTCCCGCCTTCAGCCACTTCCGGATCAGCCGGAGGAGTCGGGGATCGGCCACGCGGTGCTCGAGAAACGTGACGGTCCACTCGTGTGACAGATTGTCGAAAAAGCCACGAATGTCCGCATCGAGCACCCAGCTCACCCGCCGCGTGGTGATCCCCACGCTGAGCGCATCCAGCGCTTGGTGGGGACTCCGGCCCGGTCGGAACCCGTAGGAGAACCCCTTGAAGTCCACCTCGTAGATCTGGGTGAGGATGGTCACCACGGCCTGCTGGACGAGCTTGTCCTCCAGAGCCGCGACGCCCAACGGCCGCTGCCGACCGTCGGCCTTCGGGATGTAGACTCTCCGCGAGGGCTGGGCCCGGTAGACACCCCGCTGCACCCGTCCGTGGAGATCGATCAGCCGAGCCTCCAGGCCGGTGGCATACTCCTGCCACGTCACGCCGTCCACGCCCGGCGCCGCCTTCCGCTTCAGCGCGAAGAAGCTGGCCCGGAGCAGATCGACGGTCAGATGGTGGAGCAGTGCGGTGAACCGTTCCTGCTTCCTGTCCTGTGCTGCCTGCCGCACACCGCGCAGTCCCTGGGACACGCGAATCCCGCTCTGTGTCGGGCGCGTGCGAGAGTGGGCGGTGTTCTCCTTGGTCTGCACCCTTTCCTCCCCAACCTCCGCCGAAGGTGGCTCTCCGTTGTTCGGCTGGTTCACAGGTAATACGGTGCAGTCCGACCCCTCCAAACCGTGCATGGCCGCCGTGGGGCATTTCGCCTTCGCGGCCCGGTCTCGGTCGGGGGTGACCCGAGACAGCCTGGAGGTCTCCCGGTTCTCGTGCAGATTGCTTCTCGGCGTGCAGCGGTTCTTTGACTACGCAGGGCCGACGGGCCGCTCGCGTCTCACGCAGCCCCTCGCGTGGCCTTCCCCCTTATGGGACGGGGTCGGCGCCCTGGAGGCACTTTACGAAGCTCAATCACCCCGCCCGCCGATGCCCTTGTCTACGCTTCGGGCGTCACCTCGCGATGCCGCCCGCAAGACTCAGGGTCAGGATGGAGTCGCTTGCTCCTTTCCTGCAGGGCTCTTGCATCCCCTGCAACCTGCCGGTTTATCCCGGCGCTCCCCATAATTGTGCAATGGGTCACATCCCCGAGTGGTCGACGTTGGAAGATTCTTTAACACTCAATTGATTAGGTACTGATCATCGCGTAGAATTCGGCTCGAGCTATGGGCAACGTCTGGAGTTTTTGCGGACCACAGGAGACCGAATGACCAAGATCCTTGATCATCTCGTGGAGGCGGCGTGCGCCGTCGTCAGTGTGGCGCTGGCCGTGACCGTCTCCGTGCAGGTATTCAACCGCTTCGTGCTGCAGACGCCCCTCGCCTGGTCGGAGGACCTGGCCATGCTCCTCTTCCAGTGGATGGTCTTCCTGGGCGCGGCCCTCGGGGTGAAGCGGATGCGGCACTTCGGGATCGAGCTGGCGGTGAGTCAGCTCCCGGCGCGGGCGCGCCACGCCCTGGCCCTCGTGGTCCCCCTG
>JBIOJT010000299.1:0-5592 GCA_044451055.1 Methylomirabilales bacterium (SeqCode) | reverse complement strand
TTCGTCGGCTCGCGGGTTCGCTCCCCGCTTCCTTCAGCGCCCCCCTCGCGGGTGGCCGCCTTGCGGTTCACTTGGGTCCCTGCGACCAGGTTCCCGGAGGACTTGCACCTCCTAGTCAGCGCCCATGCTGGGCACACAAGAAAAAGCCCCAGGGGATCGCTCCCCTGGGGCTCCTCCGACCAATCCGGCGTCTAGAAGTCGTACGAGAACATCATGGCGTACTTAGCCTCGGTGTCACCATGTGTGGGGACCAACCAGGCCATGACGCCAAGGATCTTGAATCCGGTGTACACCTGCCAAGTGGCCATGATGTGAAACTCGTTCCCCAAGCCACTCGCCCCTGCGAGGCCACCGGATCCCTGGTTTCCGTTATTCGCGCCTATACCTGTGCCTAGGGCGGCCCCAGTGATGGGGATGCCGGTCGCGCTTGGCGTGAACCCACTGCCATAGTAGACCGGACCGTAGCAGCCAACGGAATTGGCCACCGCGAACGCGCAGTTGCCGTTCTTCGAGGTGAAGCCGGCATAGGCCCAGGCGAGCTTGAGCTCCAAAGCCTTCACCGGGTTGTAGGTGGCGTAGGTGCCAATCGTCCACAGGTTGGTCATCGAGGACTGGCTGGTGTTCACCGTGTCGAACCCGACAGCGCTACTGTTGCCGATCATCTCGTATGCGTTACCGGGTCCGTTCCAGCCACAGGAATAGCAGCCAGGGAAGGCACCGCTATTGTTGCCCCCTTTCTGGGAGTCACCGCTCGCATAGGACCCGACCAGGTTGAGTGTGACGGGCCCAACCGGGAAGTGCACGCCAGCGTCGAAGGCATAGCCCCTCACCAGGATCGGGTGGGCGGTGTCACCGGGAGTGCCTGGGCTGGTGAAACCGGCACTTGAGCCGCTCAGGGTGCCGTTGACGGTCCCTCGTGTGAAGTCCCCTCCGATTCCGCCGCTCGCATATCCGTAGATGAAATCCAAGTCGTACGAGACGGTCCCAATCTTGCCCGTGTCCGTAAAGCCCAGGAAAAAGTTGGGCCGCACCCTGTCATTGGTGCCACACAGCGGGCCAGGGGCTTGGGTGTTATCCGTACCCGTGCAGTTCACCCGGTTATCCCCATAGTCAAAGTAGAGCCCGGGATTCAGCCACGGGGCGATGGCGACGTTGACCTTGCCCTCGTACACGTCGTATTTGTCGTCCGTAGCGCTCGACCGGTCCCGGGAAGCGAGACCGTAGCCATTCGGGGCGTCCCTGAGATAAGGATCTCCGACCCGGGTCATGGCATTGAGGCGGTACCAGGCGACTCCGTAGCTCACGGGCGCCATGGTTCCGTAGGCCTGCACGCCCGAGACGTTGTCGTCAATAAGCATCCCCTTGGGCAGGTACCAGGGCAGGAGCCCGGACCGAATCCGAAGCGGGACGTTCCACGGCACTTGGAAGTCGAGGTAGGCCCACTCCGTCTCGGAGTTCACGCCCCGGCCGCCAAGGCCGCCGCCCGAGCTCGAGCCGGTGCGGCTACCATTGTTCCCGGCGGAATTGATACCCGCCCCCGATGTCAAGGTATTCAGGTCGTTTGACGGGACGGCAGTGTTGTTCGGGTTCTGAATGCCGCCACCGGCACCGAACACGAGCCACCCGACCCGCTCTCGCAGGACGGCCTGGATGTTCCCGTTGTCGTCGCTGACATCGAAGCGCGCCCGGAAGCGAGTGTCCGCGCCCCGCGGGTTGTTGCCTGGATTGGTCGCCATGGAATTGTCGAAGCCCAGACCCGTGTAGTCCCAGAAGCGGACGCGGGTCTGACCCCCGAACTTGAAGTCCATTGCCATGGCTGGCGCGGCCATGGCGAGCACGAGTGCTCCCACTCCCACCACCCACAAAAACTTTCTCATCAGGTTACCCTCCGTTTCAAGCTCGATCGTTTCGATTCCTGTGGAACTTCTGGTGGAACCCTAGAGAAAGAGTCGTGTCGTTGGCTTCACATCCCCCCTTTGCCATTTACAGCGATCCAACGTTGTCCGGCCAACTGAGTGAGATGGAAAACGAGCGTCTTTCAAGCCCGCGAATCAAAAGGGAACCGAACCGGCGGGACCTTATCAAGGACTCCTCTGCGTTGTCAACTATTTTTTTATCTCGATCGGACAAACCATTTGCACCACATATGCCATTGCCCAATGGAAAGGGAACCTCATTGGAATTCAAGCCTTTGAACCCCTCCTGGCGCCGCTTACCTTCATCCGTTGTGTCCCAGAAACCACACAATGTATCGCGACGAAGCCACAACCCCGGCGACATGTTCAAATGGAAAACTACCAACCGACAACCAGTCGATGAGGGCCGTTGGGCAGTATTAAATTGTCGGTGGTCCGTTTTCAATTGCCGGTTAGCCGGGGGGCCGGATGTCCAAGAAGATCACGCTGCTCCGGCCCTTCCCCATGCCCAACAAGTTCGTCTGGATCACCAGCAACACCAGCTTTCGATTCCCACTGCCGTCCGGGTCAACCAACGCGAAGTCCGCGATATACCCTGGAAGCTCTCGGGTCTCCCAGACCGGCTGCATCCCCAGGCCGTCCCAACTCAAGCCAAAAATTTTCCCTTTGTCGTACAGCCGCGTTTTGAACGTGTATCCCGTTGACGGGGTATTGCGCAAGACGACGAGCTGTTTTTTTCCGTCCCCCAAGATGTCCGCAAAGTACATTCGCCCCTGGAGCATGATGAGAGTCGGCTCGAGCCCAGTCCAGGTACCGCCTTTCCCTCCCTCAGGCCACGACTCCAGCGCTTGTTCCGTTCCCCCGTAATGATCACTAGTTCGGTAGATCTCTGTTCCCCCGCGATCGAATACGCGCAGGTAATCCTGTCGGTCCAGGACGAGGACTTTGGGGGTCCCGGCGCCATCCAGGTCGGCCAGGGCGAAGCCATAGATCGTGTTGAATGGCTTGGGCAGGGGCACCACCTCGCCGGGGACCAGACGATTCCCCTGCCACGAATACCTCCGGACGGGGCCGCCGAATGGGTTCGCCACGGTCAGATCCTGGCCCGCCGCCTGGCCGTACAGTTGAGGGGTCCCGTCCGGCCCCTCGAGCACGCGGAAGTGCAGTGGCACGTTGTCCAGAATCTTGACGAACTTGCCCTCCCGGTACTCCAGGACATAGGACTGGAGCCCATTGCGCGTGTAGTTTGAGACGAAGAGTCTGGCCACCCCGCTCTTGTCGAGATCCGCCGCATCCAGCGCGATCACATTGTCCGAGGTTGAACCGGCGTAGCTCCAGATTTCCTTGATCCCCGTCTTGGTCAGATCATAGATGTAGACCCCCTGCCCGTCGGAGATGGCCAGCTTCATGGTGCCATCCCCGGTAAAATCCCCCATGGCCAGGGCCTGGCCCTTGAATGGGATTTCCTGGGCTCCGAGGGCGATCTGATCGATGCGCGGGGCCTCTCCCCCCTGGAACGTCCCCCCACCACGGCCGCCCGACGAGGCCGGCTTCAGGGCGGCGCCCTTGACCTCCGAGCTGGCCAGGGTAACGGAATCGCCCCGCACCGTGGAGATCACCTGCACATCCCAATTCACCGCCTTCTCCATGAGGCTGAGCTTCGACAGCAGGACCGCCGACACCCGCAGTTGCTTCCACAGCGCATGGAGCACCGTCGGGTCAGCGAGTTGGTCGGGGTTCCCGATCTTCTCTTCCTGGAGCGCCGCGCGGATCCGCTGGTCGTTCATCACCTCGAAGCGGCCGGTCTTGACCAGCGCATTGGTGAGGTCGCGCGTCACCGAGCGGGTGTTGGTCCCGGATACGTCGCTCACGTCCACGTTCGGCAGGGCCAGGATGATGCGCGCCGAGGTCACCCGGACGTGGTCGCCCTGCTGGACCATCGTCCCTTCCGTCTGCTGGATGATCTCGGCCCCCGAGAAGTTCGGGTGGACCTCGAGGATCCGGACCCGGCCCACATCCCGATCCAGCTTCCCCAGGACCTGACCGGTGTAGGGGTGCTTGAACTCCTGTCCCTCGCGATAGACCTGGAGCTCCAGGCCCGGAATCACCTTGTCCTTGCTCCCGAGATCGAGCAGCACTCGCTCTTGCTCGAGTCCGATGACTTGGCCAGTGACGACGGGAAACGCCGCCGCGATCCGCTCGGCGATCTCGGCGGCGGACGTCCCGTAGGCCGCCTCCTGCGCCGAGGCGGTGACGACCCCGGCGAGTAGCATGAGCGCGATTGCCGCCGCCGGGCAGCGCCACGTTTTGCTTCTATTCATTCCCTGTCTCCTTCTGTTCATGAAATCCGGCGCCACGATAGCCCAGCCCAGCCGGAGGCGTCAATTACAAAAGCGGCCGTACCCCCCTCCCCCCTTTGAGGGGGAGGGCCAGGGGTGGGGGGCTGACCGCTGATTGCTGATTGCTCAGAGGACCACCGTCTCCCGATGCACGCCGAAGACGGCGCGCAGCGTGTCGCAGATCTCGCCGATCGTCGCGTAGGCCCGGACCGCCTCGAGGAGGCATGGCAGGAGATTCTCAGTCCCCGCCGCCGCCTCGGCCAGGCGCTTGAGCGCCGTCTGGACACGCTGGCCGTCCCGCCGCGCCCGCACGGTCTGGAGGCGCTGGCATTGCTCCTCGGCGGCTCGCTCCTCCACGACGAACACCGGGACGCGGGCAGCGTCCGCGCTGGTGAAGTCGTTGACGCCGACCACGATCTGCTGCTTTGCCTCCAGGGCCCGCTGGGCCTGATAGGCGGCCTCCTGGATCTCCCGCTGGATGAAGCCCACCTCGATGGCGCGCAGCATCCCGCCCATCCGGTCGACTCGCTCCAGGTAGGCACGGACTTCCGCCTCGATGCGGTCCGTCAGCGCTTCCACGAAGTAGGCGCCTCCCAGAGGATCTGTCACGTCGGCCACGCCGCTCTCGTGAGCCAGGATCTGCTGGGTCCGCAAGGCGATCCGCACCGCCTCCTCCGTGGGCAGGCCCAGGGCCTCGTCGCGCGAATTGGTGTGGAGCGACTGGGCCCCGCCCAGCACAGCCGCCAGGGCTTGGACCGCCACCCGCACCACGTTGTTCTCCGGCTGCTGCGCCGTGAGCGCCGAGCCGGCCGTCTGGGCATGGAAACGGAGCATCCACGAGCGGGGATCCTTGGCGTCGAAGCGCTCGCGCATGATCCGCGCCCATAACCGTCGGGCGGCACGGAACTTGGCCACCTCCTCCAGCAGGTTGTTGTGGGCGTTGAAGAAGAACGCCAGTTGCGGGGCGAATCCGTCCACGGGAAGAGCCGCCCGGAGGGCCGCCTCCACGTAGGCGATGCCGTTGCCCAGGGTGAAGGCGACCTCCTGCACCGCGGTGGCGCCCGCCTCCCGGATGTGATAGCCGCTCACGCTGATGCTGTTCCAGCGGGGCATCTCGGTTGCGCAGAACGCAAAGGTATCGGTGATGAGACGCATGGAAGGGGCCGGAGGGAAGATATAGGTCCCCCGGGCGATGTATTCTTTCAGGATGTCGTTCTGGATGGTGCCGGCCAGTTGCTTCCGGGCGACGCCCTGCCCCTCGGCCACGGCGATGTACATGCAGAGCAGGATGGCCGCCGTGGCGTTGATCGTCATCGAGGTGCTCACCCGGTCCAGCG
>JBIOJT010000298.1:0-5616 GCA_044451055.1 Methylomirabilales bacterium (SeqCode) | reverse complement strand
TCCGTTTTCAGACGTGGCAATGGAACCAGCAGCCGACCGTGAAGGCGCTGGAGGAATTTCAGCGGACCTTCAACGCCGCCAATCCCGGGATACAGGTCGTTCGCGAGGACAGCCGGTACGGGGACAAGGAGGCGGTCTTCATCAGCCAGTCACAGGCCAAGGCGGCGGCCGACGTCCCGCATTTCAGCATCCGCCCCATACGGTACCTTGCCGACCACGGGTTCCTCCTGGATCTGACTCCCTTTGTCGAAAAAGAGGGCGGGGCGAAATTCCTGGCCCAGTGGAATCCGGCCGCGCTGGAGATGTGCAGGTACAAAGGCAAGCTCTACTGCTTGCCGGACAACCTGGATCCCGTCGTCCTGATGTACAACACCGAGCACTTCAAGCAAGCGGGCCTCAACCCCGACAAGCCGCCGACGACCTGGGAGGAGTTCCTGGATTACGCGAAGAAGCTCACCCGGTCCACCCATGGCGACGGCAAGATCGATCGGTGGGGTGTGGGCATCCTTGGTGCGCGCGAAGAGGGCGTATTCATGCGCTTCAACCCCTGGCTGTGGGGGGCAGGCGGCGACTACCTCACCCCGGACGGAAAGCGCTCGGCGCTGGACACCCCTGAGGCCCTGGACGGCTTCAAGTACTACATCGAGCTCTCCACGAAGCACAAGGTGGTGCCACCGGGGGTGATCGAGCAAGGCGCCCAGGATGTGCGCACGCAACTTGCGCACGAAGCCATATCCATGGAGCTGACCTTCGGCTCGGGGCCGTATATCGTCAACGCCATCAATCCCCAGTTGCATGCCGTGGACGTGATGCGATATGCCCCACTCCCGGTCGGCAAGAAGCGAGTGACCGCGGCATGGTTCAGCGTGCGGGTGATCAGTGCCTTCACCAAGCATCCCGACGAGGCCTGGAAAGTGTACAAGGCGTGGTACGCCAAAGATCAGCAGATGCTCAACTTCAAGAATGATGCTTTCTTGTCGACCCGCCTGGATGTGGGAACCTCACCGGAGGTGAAGGGCCACAAGTTTGCGCCGGTCTCTCTGGCACAGACGCCCTACGTCAAGTGGGATCCCTTCATCCCGGAATGGCCCAAGATCGGGGACGCCATGATCACGGCGGTCCAGGAGGCGTTCTCCGGCATCAAGACCCCCGAGCGAGCGCTGAGGGACGCGCACATCGCGACCAACCGGGCCCTGGGCGTTCAGTAGTCGGTCCTTTCCCTGCCTGTGCCCGCCAGACCGTTTACACTACGCGCACCCCGAAGACTCCATCGGCGGGAAGACCGCTCCGTCGGGGCAGAAGGATCGTCGGGCCGCCCCCGCGGCGGCCGGACGACAAGAGGGCTAGCCGTGGATGAGACCGTGACAGAGCACTCAGTCCGGAGGACCTCACCGGTGCGATGCGCCGTGTATGCCCGCTTCAGCTCCGATGCCCAGCATCCCGCCTCGATCGAGGATCAGCGCCTGGCCTGTCAGCGCTACGCGGACCGCCAAGGCTGGCAGATCCTCTCCGAGCACGTCTACGCCGACGCGGCCCTGTCCGGCATGGGCGTGGACCACCGGCCGGCGTACCGCCGGCTGCTGGCCGCGGTGGCCGCTCCCACGAAGCCGTTCGACACCCTCCTCGTCGACGACCTCTCGCGGCTCTCCCGGGATGCGGCCGAAACCCTCCGCCTGGGGCGCTCCCTGGACCAGGCCGGGATCACCCTCATCTCCGTGGCCGACGGCATCGAGACGGGCACCAAGCTGTCGAAGCTGGCCCTCTCCGTCAAGGCGATCTTCAACGAGCTCTATCTCGACGACCTCCGCGAGCGCACCCTCCGGGGGCTCCAGGGGCGGTTTGCCCGGGGGCTGCATACGGGCGGGCGGATCTATGGGTATCGCTCGGCGCCGTTGCGCGACCCGGCGGGCCGCGTCGATAAGGCGGGCCAGCCCCTCGTCCTGGGCACGGCGCTGGCCATCGACGCGGCGGAGGCCCGGGTCGTCCGCCAGATCTTCGAGGGGTTCGCCGGGGGCCTGAGCCTGCGCGCCATCGCCCACCGCCTGAATGCCGAGGCCATCCCCTTCCCCGCGGCCTCTACGCGGCGGGGGGCCCAGCGCAAGGGCTGGGCACAGAGCGCGGTGCGCGTGATCCTCCTGAACGAGAAGTACCGCGGGCGGTGGGTCTACGGGCAGCGGATCTTCTTCAAGGACCCCGTGAGTGGCCGCCGTCGGGCCCGCCGACGCCCCCCCGCGGACTGGCAGGTGGCCGAGCACCCGGACCTCCGGCTCGTCTCCGACGAGCTCTGGCAGGCCGTGCAGGCGCGGTTTCAGCACCTGGCCCGGCTCTACCTGCCCCGCCAGGGAACAGGGCGGCTGGCCGGGCGGACTCCCGGGAGTCCGTCGAGTCGGACCTCCCTCTTCTCGGGGCTACTCCGCTGCGGGGTCTGCCACGGGGGCATGGTCGTGGTGAATGGCCATCCCCTCCGGGAGCACCGGCGGTACGGCTGTGGGTTCCACCGGGACAAGGGGCCCCACGTGTGTCAGAACGGGCTCACCGTGAAGGTGGGAACCGTCGAGACCCGCCTCGTGGCCGCCCTGCAGGCGCACGTGCTGCATCCCGACGCCGTCCAGTACCTCGTGACGACCGTCAACCAACACCTGGAGGGGTTCGCCGCGTCCGAGGGCGAAGAACGTCGCCGACTCGAGGGGGAACTGGCGCAGGTGGAGACCGAGTTGAAGCACGTGGAGGGGGCCATCTTGGCCGGCCTGGCCGGGACGACCACGGCGGCGCTCTTGCAGGACCGGGAGGGGCGGCGCGAGGCCCTTCGGGAGCGGCTGCGAACGCTCCAGGCCGGATCGGCAAGCTACCCTCTTCGGGTCAATGTCGACGAGATCCGCGCTCGCTTGGCGCACCTCGCTGCCCTCCTGCAGCAGGATTCGATGCGTGCCAACGCCGTCTTCCGGGAGATGCTCGAACCGATCACGATGACCCCGGTGGACCACGATGGAAAGCACTTCTATCGCGCGACTGGAACGGCGCGAGGGGCAGAAATGCTGAACCGCCTGGGGGTGGCCCAGGCGGTCGATTTCGGTGGTTGCGGGGGGGCGCTTTGGATTGCAGGCAAACACCAATCTGGAGTTTCGATTTCCAGTCACAGCATGAGACAGGCCGCCATGAGGGCTGGTGCCGGGGGACGGACCCATAATGGAGAGAAGCATCCAATCCGCCACCAAGACGCATTGGAAGGTGATCAGCACTGGTGTGAACACTCGCCACCGCGTTCTTCTCGCACTACCGGACGAGGTGCTTACGGACCGCCCCCCTGGAAGGCCCCCTCATGCGCTCCCCTCTTTCCAACGGCGCTGCAGAGCACGGTAGCCCAGGTACAGCAGACCAAGAGGACCAGCGGGAGCTGGAACCCGCCCTGCCACACCAGGTACCCCGCCGCCCAGAGCACCGACTCCTCCGGGAGAGGGAGCCCAAGGTTGCCTAGCAGGACAAACACTAGCAGACCGAGGTACCCCCATTGGCTGACCAGGGCCTGGAGACTTTCCACGGTGGTATGCAACGGGGAGCCTCACGCAGCATGCGACAGGTTCGAGGCCATGTCTAGGATGGCGCAGAAGCCGACAACGGAAGGACCGAGGATGATATTCGTATACCAGGGATTGAGATGTAAGGCAAATCGAATAGCCTTTGTTGGAGGACTCTCCGCGTTGCGGACGAACATCGACCCAATGGTTCAGTTCGCGATCACAGCATGATTTGCACCAGTATTGGTTCCGGGGGGGACGGACCCATAATTGTACAAAGCATCCCCGACCGGAGGGAAGGGACAGAGTTTTTCAGACCACGGTCCAGCCGGCATGCACCGGAGACGACTCGCCCGACCACATCTTCCTCAACTCTGTGCCGCCATTCCATCGGCTCATCGTCCGCACTCCAATACATTGAGGAGCGGATTATTCCTTTGGCTTGCCAACCGCTCCCGCCAGGGCTAGCGTTTCCTCTAAATCGCCGAGGAGGTACGGCTGGGCCTCCGCCCCAAAGAGGAGAAGGCGCAGGCGACGGCCGAAATGGGGGTGGCGCAGCTCAAGGCGGCCATCCGGAATCTCAAGGAGGATCGAGTCGCAGCCCTGCAGAGCGATGACCCGGCGGGGCTGGGGCGCGTTCGCCTGCGGATCAAGCGCATGAAGTGGCAGCTCCGGCGGCTGCGGGAGGCTTCTTGATGCCTTGCGGATGGCCATTGCGTTTCGCAGGGATCATTCGACCATCCACCATGCTTTCCCTAGGAGGTGCCCATGCCGACATACGACTTTCGCTGTGGGGGCTGTCGAAAGAAGTACACGGTGACCCTGTCCATCACCGACCGCGATCGCAAGCGGATCAAGTGCCCGAAGTGCGGATCCAGCAAGGCTGAGGCGATCTTCACCTCCTTCTTCGCCAAGACCTCGCGCAAGAGCTAGACGCTCAGCCGGGAAGCGACGAAGCAGGTGCAGGTGCCATGATGATTCTGGTTACGGGGGCGAGCGGCTTCGTCGGTCAGCATTTCCTCCGCCGACTGCTAATGTGCCACTCGACCTCTCATCGGCACGGCCCCGAATGACCTCAGGACGTCTGCCGAGTCCGTCCTTGGTGGGCCTCCGCGGTTGACCCCACTCCTCCCCTGGCGAAGATGTCAAGTAATGCAAATGGCTCCACGGTTCTTTTCGCCCCCTGGTCATTTATGGGCCATCAACGACCGGACGGTTCTTTATCCGCTACCTGTTCCTTATGATCGTGTACAACCGCTGTAGCAGTCAGACACCATGGATCTCCCATATGGGTTCGACGTGGGTTCGAATCCCAAGGGGGACACGTACGCTGGTGGCAGAAGGCCTCACTTTCGAGATTCGAGGCAGGGCTCTCGCTGGATAGGGCACTAGGAGGGTCCCAGGAGGGCCTTGGGAATGGACAATTTCGAAGTGTCGTTCCGGGCCGTCTAACTTGGGGTGGAGGGGTATCCCGTCAATACTCGGACGTCAACGGGGCCTGCCCCCGTTGATTGGTCCACCTCGAGAGTTAGTTCAGGGTGTCTACTAACTCTAGCTCCAATCGTGGGTGAACTGCAAGGAGGACGAACGGCTCGTCCAATTCGGGACGGAAATACATGGAGAGTACGCCGCCCAACAGGCGAAGGGTTTTTGAAAGTCTCTCCTGGCTTTCGGTTCCAGCAGCTTCCTGCGCCCCCTTCAAGAAGGCCGAATGCAGGGCTAGAGGGTCTTTATCGCCAGTTTCGGCAATGATCTCCCCGCATACCATGATGGCACTATCTGGCATGTTACTCTCCCGTCGGCCTACCGCGCCGTAATACTTCCGCCGGTGTGGTAGAGTTTCCTGAGCCCCCTGTGGTAGATTACCCATGCGCCACCTACCGCCCTTTCCACCCTTTGGGGGGTCGTCCTTTAGGCGAACTATGGACATCCTTCGCCTGCTGCGCCGTCCTCTTGTCCCCACGTGTCCGCCGCGCCACTGGTTTACCAAGTGCGGCACGCAATCTCGAGAGCTCGGAGCGGTTCAGCCCCAGCTGCGGGACAAGACGCCACAGTTCTTCCGCGCCGACGAGCTGTTGTGCTCGCTTCTGCTGGCCTGCCC
>JBIOJT010000297.1:0-5644 GCA_044451055.1 Methylomirabilales bacterium (SeqCode) | reverse complement strand
GCGCTGACCAACGAGGCTGACCTGTTTGCGGAAGGTTTGTGTTTCATCCATCTCGATATCGATAGACAGGAGGAGGGTCCATGCAGATTGCGGGAATCGTGGGCGGGGCGCGCAAGATCGTGCGCACCCTCGCGCGGGTCAAGGCAGGGGAGAAGGTGCTGATCGCGGCCGACACCGACACGACCGTAGTCGCCGAGGCGTTGGCGACGGCGGCGCTGGAGGTTACCCCCGAGGTGGTGATCACGATCATGACGCCGGTGGCCGTGGACGGCGACGAGCCTCCGGCGATCGTGGCGGCTGCCGTCCAGGCGGCCGACGTGGCACTCATTCCGGTCAGCTACTCCATCAGCCACTCGACAGCCGTCCGCTCCGCGATCAAGCGCGGGACCCGGGTCCTGGCGCTTCCGGCCACGACCCCCGACCAGCTCGTGCGGGGCGGCGCGGAGGCGGACTTCGAGGCGGCGTCGCCCACCGTGAGGAAGATGGGTGAACTCTTGACGGCGGCCTCCAAGGCGCACCTGACGACCCCGGCCGGCACCGACTGCACCTTCGACCTCAGCGGGCGATCGGGGAACGCGCACGATTGCATCCTCGATCGGCCCGGCAAGTTCTCGGCCTTCCCCAACATCGAGGCCAACATCTCTCCCGTGGACGGCTCGGTAGATGGCGTGATCGTCTTCGACGGCAGCATCCCCAATCTCCGGCTGGGCCGGCTGCAGGCGCCGGTGCAGTGCACGGTGAAGAAGGGAAACATCGTGAAGGTCGAGGGCGGTCACGAGGCCGACATGATCCGCAAGGTGTGGGCCGAGATGGGGGATGCGGCAGTTTACAACATCGCGCAACTGGCCATTGGCCTGAACCCCGCGATTCCCATTCTCACCGGTGTGTGGGCCCAGGGCCATGGCGCCTTCGGCACCGTGCACATCGGCATCGGAACCAGCGCGAATATCGGTGGGACCACGAAGGCGGCCTGCCACTTCGATGGCATGATGTACCGCCCGACCCTGAAGCTGGACGGTCGCACGGTCCTGGAGGGCGGGGAGTTACGGATCTAGGAAAGGTTTCCGGTCTCCGAGCGTAGGCTGAGGGGCGCGGGACGCGCACCCGTATGCGCCCCCTCAGCGTCCAATCCGGTCCGGAGACCACTCGATCACCGGGAGCATCGGAGGGGGCGATCGAAGGCGACGGGAGACGGATGCCTTGAGTGCATTTACCCTTCCGCCATCCCAGGTTGACCTCACCGACCTGCCGCCGGCCATCCAGACGTCTGAGCCCGGCTCCTTCGCGCGCTACACGCTCGAGGAACGCGTGCCGGCAATCCTCCAGGAGACTATCGCCCTGAACCGCTTCCCTGACGATATCCGGGGCGCGCTGCACGAACTCCATGCTGAACTCACCGGTGGCGTGATTCGAGAACTACGGGAGGATGCCTCGGACCGAGCCTTTTGGAACGTGGCGTCTGCCCCCTACATTGGTCGCAACTGGTTGGATGTGCCCTGGTACTGGGCCGAGGCCTATTTCTACCGCCGCCTGCTGGAAGCCACGCGATACTTCCAACCCGGCCCCTGGCAGGGCGTGGACCCCTTTGGCCCGAAAAAAGCTACCGAGTTGGTACCGGAGGCGGCACCGCACTCGGCGACGACCCTCCTGCGGGGCCTGCCCGATGATCCTGCTGCTCGCTTTGAGATCTTGCTGCACGCCAGCCTGTGGGGCAACCGGATGGATCTCAGCTACGAGATCGCCTCGCGCCTGGGGCGCCCGACAGGGGCTCGCGATGAACGTGGCAACCTGCTGGTTGATGACACGGCTCGCCTATGGGATTTCCTGCGGAGTGGAGGACGCCGCCGCCTTGCCATCCTGACTGACAACGCGGGGACGGAACTTCTGATGGACCTCGCGCTCGTGGATTATCTGCTGGGCCAAGACCTCGCAGTCGAGGTCCATGTCCACCTGAAGCCGCAGCCCTTCTTCGTGTCCGATGCCATGCCTCAGGATGTGATGGCCGGGCTGGACGCGCTGGAGCGGGAAGGCGACGTCGCCTGGTCGCTGTCCCAGCGCCTCCGGATGCACATCGCCAGCAGGCGCCTACACCTTTTTGACCACTGGCATTACGCCACGAGCTTGTTCTTCTTCCAGCTGCCCGAGGACCTGCATACCGTCCTGGCCGGCATGGACCTGGTGCTCGTCAAAGGCGACGCCAACTACCGGCGCCTGCTGGGCGACGCCCACTGGCCACCAACGACCCCATTCGCGTCGGCCACGAGTTATTTCCACGCGCCGATCGTGGCGCTACGCACCTTGAAAGCAGAGATCATCGTCGGGCTGCGGCCCGGCGAGGCGGAACGACTGCAAGCAGAGGATCCCGCCTGGCTGGTGAACGGGCAGCGCGGGATCGTGCAGGCAAGACTCTAACCCATCCTCCCAGAGTCCAGGCGGCTTGCGCAGAGGCGCGCTCACAATGCCTGCTCGAGCACGAAAGTCAGTTCCTCGTCGCTCAGCTTGATGGGGTTACCTTTCGTGCTGCTGGCTCTCTGTGCCTCGGCTACCATGCCTGGAATGTTCGCCTCGGTCACCCCGTACCGACTCAGGCCAGGAATCTTGAGGTCGTCGCACAAGGACCGTACCCACCCGATGCCATCGGCAATCGTCGCGTCAGATCGTCCGGTCACGATCCGCGCGATCTCCGCGTAGCGTTCCAGTGCGAGGGAACCGGCCGCGCGCGCCTGGAGTGCCCGCACGTTCGTATCCATGACGTGAGGCAGCAACCGCGCGCATATTGCCCCATGAGGCGCAGGGAAGAGCCCGCCCAACGGTGAGGCGCAACCGTGCACGATGCCCAGCTTGGCATTCGCCAGCGCCAATCCGCCGAATAGGCTGGCGAGCGCCATATCTTCGCGAGCAGTCGCATCGCTTCCGTTCTCATATGCCCGACGCAAGGAGCGGACCGCCCTCCGCATGCCCTCGCGGCACAGTGCATCCGTCAGGGGATTCGCGCTGTTCGACACGAACGGCTCGATCAGTTGCGTCAGCGCATCCAGACCCGTGCTGGCAGTGAGGGCCGGCGACAGCGAGTGGGTCAGCTCAGGATCGACCACGGCCAGCCGCGGAAACATGAGCGGGCTGCGAAGGCTGACTTTGACGCGATGATCAGGAGAAGCCAGTACGGCGTTGCACGTGACTTCTGCGCCGGTACCCGCTGTCGTCGGGATGGCGATGTACGGCGCCGAGGATTTGATGAGCGCCTGCCCTCGACCGATTACCTCGACGTAATCCAACGGGTCGCCGCCATTGGTGAGCAACGCGGCGATTGCTTTGCCTGTATCGAGGGCGCTGCCCCCGCCCTGGCCGATGACCAGAGCGCATGCTTCCTCGCGGGCGCGCTGGACGCCGGCACGAACCGTATCTACCGTCGGTTCGCTGCCAACGGCAAAAGTCACAGTGGCAACGCCTTGCGCATTCAACCGCTCTCGAAGCGGCTCGCTCCGCTCGACGTCGCGGCCGGTGACCAGCAGTGCCCGGCGCCCCAGTGCGGTTGCAGCCGGGACCACCTCGGTCACGGCGCCCGGCCCGAAGAGGAGACGGGTTGCCGTGGCGAATTCAAAACGCATGGGTTACCTCCCATCTTCGGCCATCGGAGAAGACTTTGGTTTCTGACCTGATGGTCCAATTATAGGCCAGAACCGATTCTGTGCGACATCTATCGGTTGTAGCGGAGATAGGGGAGCAGATTGGGGAGTAGAAACGCAGGCAATGAGTGTTATAATGCGGCGCCTGAACGGTCGCGGGTTGAGAGTTCCCACCAGGAAGCGACTGGAATGGCGGGGCACCTGAGGGGACGGAAGGAACACTCATGATCATCATCCTCAAGCCGGGGGCAACCAAGAAAGACGCGGACGAAATCCTTCGCCGGATCGCAGCGGTGGGCTTGAAACCCCTCTATATGCCTGGGACGGAACGTACCGTGCTCGGGGCGATCGGTGACGAGCGCGTCCTCGGGAAGCTGCACATCGAGAACCACCCGCTGGTGGAGCGAGTCTCCCCGGTTCTCACGCCCTACAAGCTGGTCAGCCGCGAGATCCACCCCAAGGACACGATCGTCCGGATCGATGGGGTTCCCGTGGGGGGACGCCACTTCACGGTGATTGCCGGGCCCTGCGCGGTGGAGGACCCCCGGCAGATGCTCCTCACCGCGCAGGCGGTGAAGCGGGCGGGCGCCAAGTGCCTCCGCGGTGGAGCGTACAAGCCGCGGACGAGTCCGTACAGCTTCCAGGGGTTGGGGTTGCAGGGCCTGCAGATCCTCCACGAGGTCTCGCAGAAACTGAAGATGCCGGCTGTCACGGAGGTGGTCGAGGTCGGTGACGTCGCGGCGGTCGAACGCTATGCCTCCGCCTTCCAGGTCGGGGCGCGGAACATGCAGAATTTCCGTCTGCTGAGGGCGCTGGGCCAAAGCCGGAAGCCCGTCATCCTCAAGCGAGGCATGGCGGCGTCCGTCGAGGACCTCCTGCTGGCTGCCGAGTACATCCTCTCGGAGGGCAATCCCAACGTGATCCTGTGCGAGCGGGGGATCCGGACCTTCGAGACGGCGACGCGGAATACGCTGGACCTGAACGCCATTCCGCACATCAAGACCCACAGCCACCTGCCGGTCATCGTGGACCCGTCGCACGGGACGGGCGTCCGCGAGTACGTGACGCCCATGGCACGGGCAGCCGTCGCGTGCGGTGCGGACGGCCTCCTGGTCGAGGTGCACTACAATCCCAAGGAGGCCCTCTCCGACGGTCACCAATCGCTCGACCCCGGGCAGTTTGCGAGCCTCATGAAGAGTCTGCTTCCGTTCGTGAAGGCAGTAGGCCGGCGGATGTGATTGCGGATCTTTCGTGCTCTGGTAGGTTCGTCCCATCTGAGATTTCTCCGGGCGGTTCCAAGGTCATCTTGGCCCGTGTCGATGCAGAGGCCCGAACCACTTCCGAGTCCCGCCCTGGGCCGACAATATCTACTCGGTCCGGCCGGAGGAGGTGGATCATTCTGTGGACTCTCTCCAGCATGCCGTCTGGCTCGGCCGGGCGTTGCAGGATTTGCCGCATCGCACGACCCCTCACCGCTCCAGTGCTGAAAGCGCGGCACTCGCTTCCTCTGTGAGGAGTAGTCGGTCGGACTCCCAGGTTCCGGTTCAACGCTTCTCAGGTTGGGCAATGCGGCGACCCTGCAACGGGAGAAGGGCAGGAAAGCAAAGTGGAGGTGAAGAGAATCAAGGGCATTACGCTCGTCCTCTCGGCTTCGGCGCTCTGGGGCGCGAGCGGTTCGCTGACGAAGATCCTCCGGCTGCACGGGTTCAACATCACCGACATTCTCTCCTGGCGATACCTCATTGGCTTTGTTAGCCTGATAGCCTTTTCAAGGACCCTTCCGAAGCCCCCGGCTCTCCGCATTGAGGCTGCACGATTCAGGACAGCCCTGTTTATGGCTCTGTGCATCTTCGGGACCAACGCGGCCTTCACCTGGAGCAATTTCTTCACGACGGTGGCGAACGCCATCGCCCTCAGCTTCACCGCGCCGCTGTTCGCAGCCGTCCTGGCGTGGTTACTCCTCGGGGAAACAGTCCGGGTTTCCCACCAATTGGCCATCGGCATCGGCTTCTTCGGGG
>JBIOJT010000296.1:0-5702 GCA_044451055.1 Methylomirabilales bacterium (SeqCode) | reverse complement strand
TCCGGAGACCGTGGCCGCCTGCGCGGCCAGCCACACCGGCCAGGCCCTCTGCGATTGGGGAAAGGCGCCGATGCTGGGCGAGGCCAGAGGGGCGGCCGTTCAGGATGTGGCCCCGGCGTACATCCCGGACCATGTCATCCGCGTCTACCATGCGCGCGAGCACAACCTGAAGAACATCGACCTCAACATTCCCCGCGACCGGTTCACGGTGATCACGGGGGTCTCGGGCAGCGGCAAGAGCACCCTCGCCTTCGACATCCTCTTTGCCGAAGGACAGCGCCGCTACCTCGAGTCTCTCAATGCCTATGCGCGGCAATTCGTGCAGCCCGTCTCCCGCCCGGACCTGGACGCCATTTTCGGCATCCCGCCCACCGTGGCCATCGAACAGCGCACGAGCCGTGGCGGGCGCAAGAGCACCGTCGCGACGCAGACCGAGATCTACCACTACCTGCGGCTGCTGTTCGTGAAGCTGGGGACGCAGTCCTGCCCAGACTGCGGCATCCCCATCGAGGCCCAGACGGTTGACGCGATCCTGGCGCGAATCCTGCGCGAACAGCGCGGGAAGCGGATCCGGCTCCTGGCGCCCCTGGTCAAGGGACGGAAGGGCTACTATACCGAGCTGGCCAAATGGGCGCGTGGCAGGGGCTTCTCCCACCTGCGGGTGGACGGGGTGATGACACCCACGGGAGCGTGGCCGCGCCTCCAGCGCTTCCGCGAACACGACATCGAGCTTCCCGTCGGTGAGGTTACGGTCACTCCTCGGGCCGAACGGGAGGTACAGGCGCTCCTCGAGCGGGCCATCAGTCTCGGCAAGGGCACGGTCCAGGTGGCGAGCGGCGGCAACGGGGACGGACGCGCAACCTCGGGGCCGATTTTCTCGACTCAACGCGCCTGCCCCATGTGTGGGCGGAGCTTCGCCGAGCCGGATCCGCGGCTGTTCTCCTTCAACTCCAAGCATGGCTGGTGCCGACGCTGCTACGGGACCGGGCTCGTCCTGCCGGGCTTCGATGAGGACCAGACCGGCGAGGAAATCTGGTGGAACGACTGGTGGGGAGGACCGGAGGGGACCTGCCCCACCTGCCGGGGAAAACGGCTCAACCCCGAGGCGCTGGCGGTGCGCTTCCAGGGACGCACGATCGCCGAGCTGACCGCGCTCTCGGTTGGGGCGGTAGAGGAGTACTTCCGCAAATTGCGCCTCCGCGGCCGCGAGGCGGCGATTGCCCGCGACATCCTTCCAGAGATCCGGGCCCGCTTGGCGTTCCTCCGGCAGGTGGGGCTTGGCTACCTCACGCTGGACCGATCGGCCCCCACCCTCTCCGGGGGCGAGGCGCAACGGCTGCGGCTGGCCTCGCAGCTCGGATCCAATCTGCGCGGGGTCTGCTACATCCTGGACGAGCCCACCATCGGGTTGCACCCGCATGACCACGGGAAGCTCTTGGACACGCTCCAGCGACTCAAGGCAAAGGGCAATACCGTCGTGGTGGTGGAGCACGACGAAGCCACCATCCGGCGGGCCGAGCACATCGTGGACCTGGGTCCGGACGCTGGCCTTCACGGCGGGCGAGTTGTGGCCGAGGGGACGCTGGCGGAACTCGTCCGGAACCCGGATTCCGTGACTGGACGGTACCTCAGGAGCCCGTTGCGTCACCCGCTGGTCGCGCCGCGGCCGCGCCTCCGGGGCGAGCCTGTCCTCACGATCCGGGGCGCGAGGCTCCACAACTTGAAGAACCTTGACGTGGCCATCCCGCTGGGGAAGCTCGTCTGCGTGACGGGTGTCTCAGGCAGCGGCAAGAGCACGCTGCTCCGTGCGGTGCTGCATGACAACCTGAAGCGGCTCCTCGCCCGGCGGGATGGGAGCCGCTTGGCTGGCTGTCGAGAGGTCCAAGGCTGGCGGTCCATCCAGCGCGTCCTGGAGGTGGACCAGAGACCCATCGGCAAGACACCGCGGTCCTGCCCGGCGACCTATGTCGGCTTCTGGGACGACATCCGGCGCCTCTTCGCCTCGACGCCGGAGGCGCGGCTCAGGGGCTACGGGGCAAGCCGCTTCTCCTTCAACGTCAGGGGTGGACGCTGCGAATCCTGCGGGGGCCAGGGCGTCAAGAACGTCGAAATGAGCTTCCTGCCCGATGTGGCCGTGACCTGCGAGGCCTGTGGGGGCGCGCGCTTTGCCCCGGAGACCCTGGCGGTGCGATACAAGGACAGGACCATCGCCGATGTCCTCACCATGAACGTGGAGGAGGCGGTGGACTTCTTTGCCGTTCACAGGCGCGTTCAGCATGCCCTCCAGCTTCTGCAGGACGTGGGGCTGGGCTACCTCACCCTTGGGCAGAGGAGTCCCACGCTCTCGGGGGGCGAGGCGCAGCGGATCAAGCTCGTGACCGAGTTGAGCAAGGCACGCACCCCCCACTCCGACCCTCCCCCCCACCGGGTACCCTCTGGGTGCGGCACCCGGGGGAGGGCGGGCCATCACTCGCTCTACGTCCTGGACGAGCCCACCATCGGCCTGCACATGGCCGACGTGGAGAAGCTTGTGCGCGTCCTCCACCGGCTGGTGGATGCAGGGAATACGGCGGTGATCATCGAGCACAACCTGGACGTTATCGCCGAGGCGGACTGGGTGATCGATCTCGGTCCCGAGGGCGGCGAGGGCGGCGGGAGGATCGTCGCTCAGGGCGCGCCCGGACAGATCGGGCGGCTCCGCAACGGATCGCACACCGCCAGGGCGCTGGCAGGATTCTTGAGACAGCGCGGGCGGACGGCATAAACACGAATTTCCCGATGCGCACGGTGCGTAGCATGTGTGGATCGAGCTTGGACAGAGAGGCTCGGTGCAGTAGAATGCAGGCGAGTGAGGACAGCGGCGGGTGAAGGGGAAAGAGGCGGACAAGGAACTGGAAGGCAGAGGGGCTGAGGAGCGCGGGAGCAGAGGAGAACAGAAACCAGGGGGTGGAAGAGCAGTCGGGAATATGGGGAGAGAGGCGAGAGAGCCATGGGAAGAGTTCGAACGCTTGCATGTCCGAAGTGCCAGCGAGAGGTCCCGCCGTCAGATCGCCAGTTCTCCTGCGCCGAGTGCCGGACGATCCTGGATGTGCAGGTGGACCTGAGCCACCTGTCGGCAGACTTTCAGGACAAGTTGCTCCGACGGCAGGATTCCACGATCTGGAAGTGGCACGAATTCCTCCCGGTGGAGGATCTCTCCTGCATCGTCAGCCTGGGGGAAGGCTACACGCCCCTCGTTAGCACGGAGGCGCTGGCGCGGGCGACGGGACTGGAGCGACTCTTCGTCAAGAATGACACCCTGCTGCCGACGGGCTCCCTGAAGGATCGGAGCAACGCCGTGGGGATTTCCAAGGGGAAGGAGTTCGGCGTGACCACCGCCGCCGTGGTCTCGACGGGCAATGCGGCGGCCTCGGTGGCGGCCTACGCGGCCGTGGCAGGCATGCAGGCCGTGGTGATCATCTCGGCCCACACCTCACCGCAGAAGGTGGCTCAGGCCGCGATCTACGGGGCCAGGATCATCCCGCTGGAAGGATCATACGACCAGGTGGCCGCCATCTACCGGGCCGCCGTGGAGGAGTTCGGCTGGTACGATTGCCTGTCCAGCAATCCGTACCGGCTGGAGGGGAAGAAGTCGTACGCCTTCGAGACGTGGGAGCAACTGGACGGGGAGGTGCCCGACTGGATGTGCCACTGCACGGCCGGTGGCGCGGGCGTGGTGGCGGCCTACAAGGGCTTTCGCGAGCTGAAGGGCCTGGGCTGGGTGGAGAAGCTGCCGCGCATGGTCGTGGCCCAGGCGGATGCGTGCGCCCCCGTCGTTCGCGCTCTTGAGCGCGACGCGGACGAGGTCACACCCGTCGAGGCGGGGGAGACCATCGCCGAGAGCATCCGTGTGGGAAAGCCGTCCGCCATGGCGACGCGGGCCCTCTGGGACGTTCGCGCCTCCGGTGGCGCCGCGGTCGGTGTGACCGATGATGAGATCCGGTCGGTGCAGTCGCTCCTCGCCCGGACGGCCGGGATCTTCGGCGAGCCGGGAGGCGTGGTATCGGTGGCGGCCGCGCTCAAGCTCAAGGCGCAGGGGAAGATCCGGGCCGACGACCTGGTGGTCTGCACCGTGAGCGGCCACGGCCTCAAGCAGGTCGAGGTGCTGGACCCCTCCCGCTGGGTCAGCCGACCCATTCCACCCAAGATAAATGCATTGCGGGCGCGACTCAAGGAGTTGGCCCGGGCAGATGAACCGTAACACCGCAACCCCCGCCATCCGGGTGCCGCCACCGGGTCCACGATCCCGGAAGTGGATGGCGTACCATCGTGCCGCGGCTGCCCGCGCGACCTATCTGGAGGGTTTCGTCTGGGATCGGGCGGCGCCGGCCGTCGGCCCCTTCTGCACCGACCCGGATGGGAACGTCTTTCTCGATTTTGCCTCCCACGTTGGCACCAGTCTCCTCGGCTACAACCATCCCGAGTTGCTGGCCGTCAGCAACCGGCTGAAGTCCATTGATCCAGATCGGTACGCGGGGACGGACTTTATCTCGGCCTACGGGGAGGACCCGCAGCACATCGAGATCCCGACCCCGTCGCACCTGCACCACAAGCTCCTCGAGATCACCGTGCCCTTCGGCTCCGATACGGCGTTCTTCTCCAACTCGGGGGCCGAGGCGGTGGAGAACGCCATCAAGATCTGCTACGATGCCCGGCGCAATTGCGGGTACGGCTTCTGCTTCCTGGGGGCCTTTCATGGCCGGACGCTGGGCGCCCTCTCCCTCAATCGCAGCAAGCGCCTCCATCGGTCCTGGTATCCGCAGATCCCGAACATCGTCCACCTTCCCTATTGCATCTGCGGCGAGGAATGTCACTGTGGATTTTGGCTCGGCCCCATGGGGTCGGAAAGCCGGCTGGCGCATTTCCTGGATCCGGTGCGCGGTCTCATCGATCCAGCGGAGGTCGCCTACATCATCATCGAGCCGGTCCAGGGCGAGGGCGGCTACTACGTTCCCAGTGCGGCATTCATGGCAGAGGTGAATCGGGTGGCCCACCAGCACCATATCCCACTGATCGCGGACGAGATCCAATCGGGCATGGGCCGGACCGGCCGGTGGTGGGCCAGCGAGCACTTCAAGCTCCAGCCGGACATCATCGTGGCCGGCAAGGCCCTGCGGGTGGGGGCCACCATCGGTCGGACCGAGTTGTTCCCGAAGGAGGAGATGCGACTGGGGAGCACCTGGGGCGAGGGGAACGCGCTCAGTTCCGCCATCGGGTTCACCACCATCGAGGTCATCCAGCGCGACGGGTTGCTGGAACATGCTACGCGAATGGGTGCGGTCCTCCGTGAGGGACTCCGGAAGCTGCAGCGCCGGTTCGACTTCATCGTTGACGTCCGGGGGCTGGGCCTGATGGATGCAATCGAGCTGGACACGGTGGAGCGGCGCGGGCGGATCCTGCAGGCGTGCCTGGAACGGGGGCTGCTCCTGCTCGGGTGTGGGTTCGAGGCCATCCGGTTCCTCCCGCCGCTGGACATGACCCAGCGCGAGCTGGACCTGGCCCTGGAGATTCTGTCGGCGGTTCTTCCCCTGGTGTAGCGTCCTCCGTGCGCCCAAGTTCTTGGCATCACCGTTGACCGGAGGCTCACGGACTTGCATGATAATCGCGGGGTGCGCGTCGGACAGGTGAGTCAGGTCAAGTTCATCATCCACCTCGACATGGAC
>JBIOJT010000295.1:0-5727 GCA_044451055.1 Methylomirabilales bacterium (SeqCode) | reverse complement strand
TCATTGCTCAAGTTCTTGGCCGTGGAGATCTCGCGGCTGCTGGCGGACGTACGTCCCGGGCTCTGCGGAAAAACCACGAATCTGCAATACATCTACTCGAAGGTGGAGCCAAGCACCAAGGGCAAGCTGATCTCCTTGGCGACGGAGACGGAGCGGACCCTCTTCTTCGACTTCCTGCCGCTGGAACTGGGCAGCATCCGCGGTTTCAAGACGCGCTTTCACCTGTACACCGTGCCGGGGCAGGTCTTTTACGACGCCAGCCGAAAGCTGATCCTCCGGGGGGCGGACGGCGTGATCTTCGTGGCCGACTCCCAGATCGAGCGGATGGAGTCGAACATCGAGAGCCTGGAGAACCTGGAGGCCAACCTGGAGGATCAGAACTTGAAGCTGGATACGCTGCCGCTCGTTCTGCAGTACAACAAGCGGGACCTGCCGAACGCCGTGCCGGTCGAAGAGCTTCAGGCCGCGCTGAACCCGCGCGGCGTCCCCTGGTTCGAGGCCTGCGCCCCCAAGGGGATCGGTGTCTTCGAGACGCTGAAGTCCGCGGCCAAGCTGGTCTTGAACGAGTTGAAGAGAAAGACCTGACTCGCAAGCGCCTTGCGGCAAGGGCCCCCTGCTGGTATATTACGCCCTGCCGAAGTCGAGCAGATTCCCCGGTAGCTCAATGGTGGAGCGAGCGGCTGTTAACCGCTAGGTTGCAGGTTCGAGCCCTGCCCGGGGAGCCACAACGAAATCACCGGCACGGCCCGTGAATCTGACCGATTCACGGGCCGCCGCGTTTGAGAGGAGCAAGCGGCCGTTTCCTAGTATCCCCCGGCGGCGCCTCTAAGCAGCCTCCCTGAGCGGCCATTTCAACGCAGGGAACCCGGCTGCCGTCGGGAGCGGCCAAGTCGTTGGCCTTTGAGAGCTAATGTTTTGAAACTGTACCGCTGCCCCAATTTGCGACCCAGAAGTTCGCCCCGTCGAAGGCCACGCCGACCGGAGACGTACCCACCTGAAAGGTCCCCAGCGCCGTGCAGCGGGCTTCGGCGGCCCGGGCCTCGTCCTCCCGCATGGTCTGGAGAGAGATCGGTGGCGTCTCATCGATTGGCCTAGTCCTCTCCCTCTGCCCTCTCGCCCCCCGAGCGACCACCCGCGCCGTTCACCACCTCCCGGAATGCCCGGACGATCTCGGGGTCCCACCAGCCGGCCCGAGTATCGGACTCAAGCGCCTCCAAGGCCGCGGCCTTCGGGGCCGCTCGACGGTAGGGGCGATCGGTGGTCAGGGCATCGAAGACATCCACGACCTGAAGAATGCGGGCGGTCACCGGGATCACCGCTCCGCGCAGGCCATCCGGGTAGCCGGACCCGTCCCTCCGCTCGTGGTGGTGGCGGATGATGGGTAGCACCGCCTGCAGCGAACGAAGCGGGCGGCAGATCTCTTCGCCGACAACCGGGTGTTGTTTCATCACCTCGCGCTGCGGCGGCGTGAGAGGGCCGGGCTTGAGCAGAATAGCCTCCGGCACGGCGACCTTACCGAGGTCGTGCAGGTAACCCCCCCGCCGCAAGGCAGTCAAGTCATCCTCGTCCAAGCCCAGGACTCGGCCGACGGCCACCGCGCAGGCAGCCAGGCGCTCGCAATGCCCCTCGGTGTACGGGTCCTTGGCCTCGATGCTCCGAGCCAGCGTGCACAGGACCGCCTCGGCATGTTCCAGTTCGTCCGTAAAGGATTTTGTGCGAAGGAGGGCGCGGATCCGCGCACGCAATTCGGCCGGGCTGAAGGGCTTCCCGAGGAAGTCATCAGCCCCGGCCTCGATCCCTTCGATCTTGTAGTCGTCCCCCAACCCCGTAATGAGAATCACGGGTATCAACCGTGTCGCCGGATCGGCCTTCAATCGGCGACAGACCTCCAGGCCGCTCAAGCCGGGCATCGCCACATCCGAGAGGAGGAGATCTGGCGCCGCTCCTGTCACCGCGGCCAGGGCCGCCTCTCCATCGGCAACCGCCACCGCATCGTAGCCAAGACCCCGGACGAGGGTGGTCAGCGTCTCCCGCATGACCGGGTTATCCTCGGCGATGAGCACGCGCGCTGGTCGCCCGCTTCCAGATAGCGGCTCCGGATCACCAACCTGCTGCCATTTGCCGGGGGAAAGCGTCATAAGGCGATCTCCCATGTCGGGCACAGGTACTCGTGACGACACGGTGCCATAGGGCCATGAAACGTGTCGCGGCCCCGGCCTGTTGGTCCGAGGCGATGCCTGAAGGGGGGCGGCATCTGGAGGCACAGCATAGAGGAATCGCGATTGCTGTTCAACCAGAAATCGGACATCGGGTGTGGATGGCCGTCCCGACATCCCAGGAAGAGGAAGTTACCGCCTTTCGGGAGAAGAGGGTCAAGTATCCGCGTGAACGGAGACAGGCTGTCAGGCGCAGCGGCGGAAGCGACTCCCCTCGCCCACCAGGCCCTTCGGAAGGAGATGGACCTTGCGGTACGGGTCGGGAACCGCGTGGCCCAGGCGGAAGGCCTCGAGGCCCAGCCGCTTGAGAGCGTCCAGCGCCCGCTCCGCATGCGAGGCAGCGACGACGAGGCAGAAGCCCGTCCCCATGTTGTAGACACAGAACATCTCCTCGTCGCTGACTCCGCCGATCCGTTGCAGGAGGTGAAAGATCGGCTGGGGTTCGGGGAGCCAGTCCAGGGCAAAGCCCACCTTGCCCTGCACCCGAGCCAGATTCAGAAAGCCGTCACTCGTGATGTGGATCAGGGCCTTGATGTCCAGGCCCGCGCGGAGCAGGTCCAGAACCTCGCGGACGTAGATCCGCGTTGGCTGCAGCAGTTCCTCGCCGATGGTCCGGCCGAGATCCCCGACGTATGTGTCCGGCTGGTACTTGGCCTTCTTGAAGAAGACCTCCCGCGCCAGCGTCAGGCCGTTGCTGTGGATCCCGCTGCTTCTGAGGCCGATGACGACGTCTCCGGGCTGGATGGCCTGTCCGACGAGGATGCGGTCCATGGGGACGAGACCAACGCAGGCCCCGGCCAGATCAAAGCCCCGCCCCTCACGGTCGCCCTTGATCAGCTCGCGGACCTGGGCGATCTCGCCGCCCGGGATGGAAATGTTGGCCTGCCGGGCCCCCTCGTGCAGACCCTTGCCGATCTGTTCGAGTAGGTCGGGGTCGGGCTCCTGGACGGCGATGTAGTCGAGCATGCACAGCGGTTCCGCACCCACACACAGCACGTCGTTGACGTTCATGGCCACGCAGTCGATGCCGATGGTGTCGTACTTATCCAGCATCTGGGCGACGAGCAGCTTGGTCCCGACGCCGTCGGTGGAGAGGGCCAAGCCGAGGCCGTTGCCGAGGTCCAGCACGCTGGCGAAGTAGCCGAAATCCAGGGCGGATCGGCGGCTGCCGAATTCCAGCGTCTTCCCCACCCACTTGAGCAGCCCGGCCAGAGCCGCCTCTTCTTTCACGGTGTTGACGCCCGCCCCCCTGTAGCTCGTCTCAGTCATGGCGACTTCGCCCCTTTCCAGAAGGACCCGCAGAACCCCCTCGAAACAATCCACAGATTGCGCAGAGTACGCAGATGTGACGCGAGCAGATATTTCCGTGGAATCTGAGCCGTCTGCGCAATCTGCGGATTCAGGTCAGCCTCGGTCTTCGCCTTCACTGAACCCACGGCACTACTTCACCTGCGAGCCGGGCGCTGTCGGCTTCTCCGGCGACACCAGGATGATGCGGCCGCCGGATTCGTTCGCGGCCAGAAGCATCCCCCGCGACTTGACCCCCATGAGTTTGGTGGGCTTGAGGTTGGCGACGATCACAATCTGCTTGCCGACTAGGTCGGCCGGCGGGTACTCGAGGAGGATGCCGGCGACGACGGTCCGCTCCTCTGAGCCGATAGATACCTTGAGTTCCACCAGCTTCTTTGATCCGGGGACCGCCCGGGCTTCCCGGATCTCGGCCACGCGGAGGTCCAGGCGCCGGAACTCCTCGATGGTGATCTCCGCGGCGACGTCGGTGCCGCCCGGCTTGGTTGTGGCCATCGGCGTGATCTCCTCCAGCGAAAACTCCACTCGCGGGAACAGCGCCTCTCCTTGGCTCATGCGTCGCGATGCTCCCGCGCCCCACCGTCCGGCCTCGGCCAGGCGCGCCTCGGCCAGGGGCCCAGCCATCCCGAGCTGCGCCCAGATCTTTTCCCCCGCGGCCGGCAGGAACGGGAAGAGGAACAGGCCCGTCACGCGCAAGGCTTCGCAGACGTGCCCGAGGACGCGCTGCAGGGCGTCGCGATCCCGCTTCGCCAGCTCCCACGGCTTCTGCTCATCGAGGTACTTGTTGCCCGCGCTCAGGAGGCCCCAGATTGCCTCGAGGGCGCGGTGAAAGGCGAAGACCTCCATGGCTTCCGCCACCTTGCCGGGGAGCCCCTCCCCCACCTGAACGAGCGTCCGGTCCCCTGGCGTCACCGGCTCGCCCGCAGCCGGGATGCGACCGTCGCAGTACCGCTTCACCATGGTGAGCGTCCGCTGGAGCAGGTTCCCCAGGTCATTGGCAAGGTCGGCGTTCAGCCGGTTGACCAGCCCCACCTCGCTGAAGTTGGCATCCAGACCGAAGACCATCTCGCGCAGGAGAAAGTAGCGCAGCGCCTCCAGGCCGTACTTGTCCGCCAGGTCCAGCGGCGAGAGGGTCCGGCCCCGGCTCTTGGACATCTTGGCCTCGTCTACCAGCCAGTACCCGTGGACGTTCAGGTGCTGGTATGTGGGGATGCCGGCAGCCTGGAGCATGGTGGGCCAGTAGACGCCATGGGGCTTCAGGATATCCTTGCCGATCAGGTGCTGGGCCACCGGCCAGAAGGTCCGGAACAGCTCCCCGTCGGGATAGTCCAGGGCGCTCACGTAGTTGATGAGCGCATCGAACCAGACGTAGGTGACGTACCGGTCGTCGAAGGGCAGCGGGATGCCCCACGTGAGCCGGGCGCGTGGGCGCGAGATGCACAGATCTTCCAGCGGCTCCCGCAGGAATCCCAACGCCTCGTTCCGGTATCTCTCCGGTCGGATGAAGTCGGGATGGTCGTGGATGTGGCGGATCAGCCAGTCCTGGTACCTGCTCATCCGGAAGAAGTAGTTCTCCTCCTTCACGTACTGGAGCGGCGTCTGGTGATCCGGGCACTTGCCATCCACCATTTCTTTCTCGGTGTAGAAGCGTTCGCAGCCGACGCAGTAGTACCCCCCGTACTCGCCGAAGTAGATTTCGCCGGCGTCGTAGATCCGCTGCAGGATGGCGGAGACGACGCGCGTGTGCCGCGCCTCGGTGGTGCGAATGAATTGATCGAAGGTGAGACCCATGCGCTGCCAGGTCTCCCGGAAGGCGGCGCTGATCCGGTCGGCGTAGGCCTGGGGAGTCTCCCCGGCGCGGACGGCGGCCTGGGCGATCTTGTCACCGTGCTCGTCGGTCCCGGTGAGGAAATAGACCCGCCGGCCGGCCAGGCGATGGTAGCGCGCCACCGTGTCCGCCACGATCGTGGTGTAGGCATGGCCCGAGTGAGGCGGGGCATTCACGTAGTAGATGGGCGTGGTGATATAAAACAGGTCAGCCGACATGATGGCGTCGCTCCTGGGAGAGGTCGGGTTCCCGCGGCCGGGGTCCGCCGGGTTAGGGGTCCTCCGGGGCGGCGACATCCTCTGAGACGTCATCCGCCTCGTGTGAGGGCTCCCGCGCTCCCGGCCCCGGCTCGGCCGGCCCCGCGGCTGCGGCCTC
>JBIOJT010000294.1:0-5736 GCA_044451055.1 Methylomirabilales bacterium (SeqCode) | reverse complement strand
CCTGGCCCCCAATCCCCGGCTGTTCTGCAGGCCGTCCACGCGCTCCACCAATGGCACGGGCACCTCGTCCAGGAATCGGGAGGGGAGGTTGAAGGCGTCGTTGTTGTAGAGCCGCCGGGAGAGGGCGGCTGAGAGGAAGAGGCGGTCCTTGGCCCGGGTCATGCCGACGTAGCAGAGGCGGCGCTCTTCTTCCAGCTCGTCATCATCGGTCATGGCGCGGGCGTGAGGGAATACCCCCTCTTCCATGCCGGTGATGAAGACCACCGGAAATTCCAGGCCCTTGGCCGAGTGGAGGGTCATCAGGGTCACCGCGCCCGATCCCTCGGCCAGCTCGTCGATGTCGGCGATCAAGGCCACGCTGTCCAAGAAGGCCTGCAGGCTCTGGTCCTCGCTTCGCTCCAGGAATTCCCGGGCGGCCGAGACAAGCTCCTGCAGGTTCTCGATCCGCGATTCCGCCTCGACCGTCCCCTCGTTCTTGAGGTCGGCCAAGTATCCCGTCGTTTCGAGCAACTCCAGGATGAGCTCCGGGACCGTGATCACTTCGAGCTTGGTTCGGGTCCGCTCGATCAGGGCCACCAGTTCGGCCAGGGCTTTCACGGCCCTCGGGCCCAGGATCTTGCGCTCGCCCATCAGCTTGCACGCCTCCCAGATCGAGGTCCGCTCCGCGATGGCCAGCCCCGCCAGCTTGTCCAGCGTGGCCTGGCCGATCCCCCGGGGCGGGACGTTGACGATGCGCTTGAAGCTCTGGGCATCGTCGGGATTCGCCACCAGCCGGAGGTACGAGAGGATGTCCTTGATCTCCTTCCGCTCGTAGAAGCGGAGGCCCCCGACGATGACGTACGGGGTGACTTCGCGGCGCAGGGCGTCTTCCAGGACGCGGGACTGCGCATTGGTCCGGTAGAAGATCGCAAAGTCATCCAGCGTGTAGCCGTTCTCGGCCGCCAGGCCCCGGATCGTGCGGACCACGAAGTCCGACTCGGCCTGCTCGTCCCGGGCCTGGAAAAGGACGATCGGTTCGCCGGCCGGGTTCTCGGTCCAGAGGGTCTTGCCCTTCCGCCCGATGTTGTGGGCCACGACGCCGCCGGCGGCATCCAGGATGTTCTGGGAGGACCGGTAATTCTGCTCCAGCCGAATGACCTTGCACCCCGGGTGGTCCTGCTCGAAGTCCAGGATGTTGTTGAGGTCCGCGCCCCGCCACCGGTAGATGGACTGATCGTCGTCTCCGACCACGCACAGGTTCCCATGAGCCCGGCTGAGGAAGTTGACGATCTGGTACTGGGCGTGGTTCGTGTCCTGGTACTCATCCACGAGCACGTACCGCCAGAGATTCTGGTGGTACTGCAGGACATGGGGCTTGTCGCGGAAGAGCAGCACCGTCAGCATCAGCAGATCGTCGAAGTCCACCGCATGGCTGGCCCTCAGGCGATCCTGGTAAAGGGCGTAGATCTTGGCCGTCCGCTCCTCCGTGAAATCGTTGGCCACGGTGGCGTACTCGCCCGGCGTCAGCATCTCGTTCTTGGCCCGGCTGATCCGCGCCGCCACCCCTCGCGGGTTCAATGTCCGCTCGCTCCAGTCCAGCGTCTTCAGGCAATCCTTGATGAGGCTCAGCTGATCCGCGTCGTCGTAGATCACGAAGCTGCTGCGGAGGTTCAGCTCCCGGTGCCACTTCCGCAGGATCTTGACGCAGGTGGAGTGGAAGGTCCCCAGCGCCACGGTTAGACCCCGCGCGCCCAGGAGCTGCTCCACCCGTCGTCGCATCTCGTCGGCGGCCTTGTTGGTGAAGGTCACCGCCAGGATCTGCCAGGGCTGCACGCCGCGCCGTCCGATCAGGTAGGCGATGCGGCGAGTGATGACGCGAGTCTTGCCCGAGCCGGCGCCCGCCAGGATGAGGAGCGGCCCCTCAGCATGCAGCACCGCCTCTTCCTGAGGCGGGTTCAGATCGGCCAGGATGGGATCTACGGACATGGGACGACACTCTCCTTCGGGAGAGGTTTTGGGACCGAGAATTACAGGAGGCAAATTCGGATTATAGACCAGGTGGCTCATGCTGCAAAAATAAAAGCAGGACTGTGGCTGGCAGGTCTGGTCCGGTGGGCTGCTTTCCCGAGCCGCATCCCGGCCGAGACGAGGTGGGTCTGGGTGCGCGCGGCGAGTGCGAGGGCGATCACGCTGTGCTAGACTCTTTCGCATGACTCCTGGCATCCAGCAGCGTGATGCGTATTGCACCTCAAGCGCCTCGGCGTTCTTTCGTTTGGCCTTTTATTACTGAGTGAGGCGCCATGACATTCGACATCGCGTTCGTCGGTCACTACACCAAAGACACCATCGTCTACCCCCACCTCGCCCGAACGGTGGACGGCGGCGCCTTTTACTATGGCGCCAACGTCGCCGTGCGTATGGGTCTGCGCGTGGCCGTCGTCACCCGGCTGGCCCTGGAGGACTGGCACGTGGTGGGGGAACTCGAGCGTCTGGGCGTGACGGTGTTCGCGCGGGCCACGCCTGCCTCCACGCTCCTGCGTCTCACGTACCCCACGGCCAATCTGGACGAACGCACCATCGAACTGACGAGTTCGGCCGGGCCCTTCACCGTGGGCGAGGTGGCGGATCTGCAGGCGCGGGCCGTTGCGATTGGCGCCTCGGTGCGCGGCGAGGTCCCGCTGGAAGTCGTGGAAGCCCTGGCTGTCAAGAAGGCAATTGTCGCCCTGGATGTCCAGGGCTTCATCCGCGTCGTCCGGGACGGGACCCTGACCTTTGATGACTGGCCGGGCAAGGAGTCAGTCCTAAAGCACGTGACCGTCCTCAAGACGGACGCGGTCGAGGCCAGGCTGATCACGGGTGAGTCTGATCGCTACGCAGCTGCGAGGCAATTGGCCGCCTTCGGTCCGCCCGAAGTCCTGCTCACGCACCGGGGCGGCGTGCTGGTTTACCACGATGGGGTAATTGATGAGGCGCCTTTTGTGCCGGAGGAAGTGCGGGGGCGGAGCGGACGGGGAGACACGTGCACGTCGGCGTACCTGTCGCGGCGGTTGACGGCGCCGCCGGCCGAGGCGGTGAGGTGGGCCGCCGCCCTCACGAGCCTCAAGCTGGAGGCGGAGGGCCCATTCCGGCGCGAGGCGGCCGAGGTCGAGGCGTTATACCGCCGGTTGTGCCGCGAGCGTTAGCCGCCTTGGGCTCCACAGCCGTGCCACCTCCCGTCGGTCTGGGAGACCTCGGGAGAAGGGGCGCCTTTCAAATCGGGACGCAGGCGATCACAGGTCGATCCACTGCCCCTTCCCAGAAGATTCGTAGATGCCCAGAACAATCTGCAGGGATTTCAGACCCTCTTCCCCGTTCACCGAGGAATCCGTGTTCTTCCGGATGGAGGCGACGATCTCCTCAAGCTGGGCCTGGTGGTTCACGTGCGAGATGGCCGGCGAACTGGTCGATCCGTACGAGACCTTCTGCGCATCTACGTAGTCGGCCTCGTTGCAGCCCTCGACCTTCCAGGCGGTGATGTTGCCGCCTTCGAGGATGACGGATCCCTTCTGGCCGTGGATCTCGATCCGCTCCTTGAAACCGGGCTGAATCGCCGTGGAGCCTTCGATCACGCCGACCCCCCCGTTCGCGAATTCAACCACGGCGACGCCTAGGTCTTCCGACTCGATGGTGTGGGTTGATGTCCTGACCAGGCCGCAGACGCGCTTCGCCCCACCCATCATCCACTGCAGCAGATCAATGGTGTGGATGGCCTGGTTGATGAGCGCCCCGCCTCCGTCAATGGCCTTGGTTCCCCGCCAGGCACTGCTCGAATAGTAGGCGGGAGAGCGATACCATTTGACGTAGGCGTCTCCAAGAATCAGTCGCCCGAGGAGACCCTGATCCAGCGCCTTCCGAAGCTTCCGCGCGGCCGGGGTGAACCGATTCTGGAAGATGACCGACAGCCTCCGGTTGTTCTTCCGACAAGTCTCGATGAGCGCCCTGGCTTTGGCGAGAGTGACGTCGATGGGCTTTTCAACGATCACGTGCTTTCCGGCGGTGGCGGCCTTCATGCCGTACTCTGCATGATGGCCCGAAGGAAGGCAGATGATGACGGCATGAATGTCGTGGTCACCCAGCAGCTCGTCGTAGCTCCGGTAGCCTCGGATCTGGTGCTGTTCCGAAAAACGTTGGGTCTTTTCGGGTGACCGACTCCACGCCCCCACGATCCGGGCGTCGGGGATCTCCTTGAGGGCCGTCAGATGCGTGCCCGCTATCGTGCTGCTGCCTGCCATCGCAATCCCAACAGGTGGCATGGTCACTCCTCCTCTACGAAAGGGCCAGAGGGCCGGGTTTGTCGATAGGGAGTCCTTCGGCCCCGTTCGTGATCCTGAGACAGATGGGAGGGCCCGGTTCGCCCCTTCTTCCCGCTATCTGATGGAAAGGACCGGATTATTCGGACTCGATTCCCTCACCATGCGGTGACGAGAGGCAAGTCCCGCATGGTGACCAGGCCGGGAGGAGCTCCTTTCACGCGGCGGATGGCATTCACGGCGATGGCCACCGTGCCGATATCGCCGTTGGTGCCCTTGAGCGTGACTTCCAGGTTGGGCTTGCCGATGATCTTGATTGTGTCCGCTTCATTCGGCATGTCCAGGGCGGCGATGAAGGTGAGGGCCATGAACTCGCCTGCATCGGTGTATCCTCGAGCCACTTGCTTGAGGCCCTTGACACGCCCGGGCTCTACGTCGAAGAAGTCCGTCTTCACGCGCTTGTCGGCCACGACCGGCTCGACGGCTGACTCGTAGCGCGCCAGCTTTTTCCCCAGGGTGTGGAAGACCATCGCCACGGATTCAGGCAGGCCGACGTGGCCCATGCGCCCGGCGTCCATCTTGGCTTGAAACTCCTTCACCGTCATCCCGGAGCCGATCTTGGCCTGGAACGGCCCGCGGCGGAGCGAGGCGTTCTGGATGCGGGCGATGTCAACGCGGTCCACCCGCTGGCAGAGGGCGGTGAGGTAGAGGGGCAGCGAGTCCATGAGAAAACCGGGGTTGATGCCGGTGCCCAGGACGGTCTTGCCGGCCCGCTTGGCCGCCGCGTCGACTGCGGCGCCCTCTTGGGGATGGGCCAGCCAGGGGAACGAGAGTTCCTCGGCCGTCGAGACGATATCGAGCCCCGCTTCCAGGATCTCGAGGATCTGATCCTTGAACAGGTCGAAGTAGGAGCTGGTGGTGTGCATCACCACGTCGGCCTTTGCCCTGGCCAGGACATCCTTCAATTTTGCGGCGACGGGGAAGCCCAGCGGACGGCCCAGGCCGATCGCCTCGCCCATGTCCTTGCCGACCTTCTTCGGATCGATATCCACGCCGCCGACCAGCTCCAGCCCGGCACGTTCTGCGATGTGGCGCGCGACGGCACTTCCGATGGGGCCCAGACCGTACTGGATCACTCGAATGGTGTGTGACATGAATGATTCCTCCAAATCATGGAGCGCCAGAGATGACGTCAGGCAGGGCAGTGATCAGCGGGGGAGCCGCCATGCTAGCTCTCAGGCCGATCCACTGCTTCTCCGGATGCCAAGAAAAATCCCTCCGGAACCAGCTTCGCGAGTCCGCCCACTCTTGTTCTTCGTATCAGCGCCACTTGGTCATGTCAAGAGGCATCGGGTTCTTGTTCGGTGTCAGCGATGACCTCCCTCCTGGTGGCTGACCGTGTCCCACATCTTTTGTGCTGGACACGGAGGGTACCAGGAGTATATGCTCGGCCTGTGATAGTCTGTGG
>JBIOJT010000293.1:0-5738 GCA_044451055.1 Methylomirabilales bacterium (SeqCode) | reverse complement strand
TTCTTGTAGTTGTCCAGGATCACCTGGAACGAGGCCAAGTCGCCAGACACGTCAATGAGCGAGATAGTGATGGGTTGCTGAGCCGAGACCGGGCCCCCCACCCCGTCGAGCGTGAGACCCAATGCCACGAGGGACAACACAACCACGAGCCAGAGGAACCTTCCGCGACGCTGCATCATGATCCTCCTTTTGCGGTCTGCCTCCCACGGACTGGGCTGAGGGGAAAGACCTCACGTCACAGCTGACCGGGCCGATAATAATTTAACATATGAAGGGCAGTTTGCGAAGTCAAGGGAATTCGGCTAGCCTGTTGCCAGGGGCTCCGCATCGCGCGTCGCGAACTAGAGACCTTCCAGTACGTGTCGGCCAAAGTCCGCGAGTACACACGAGACCGCTTCCAGTTGGAGCAACAGCCGGTCCTAGAGGTGCGGGGGATGAACGGAGAGATCGTACTCACCAGAAAGCCGTAGCTAGAAGAACTCAAATCATAGAAAGCCTCTCTGCCCAGTGCTCAGATTCGCCCTAGCCGTTACACAGAGGTGTTGAAAATGATTTGCCGTCGAATGTTAATCATTCGATTTTATTGCACAAGGAGGAATGATCATCTCCACAAGGATTCTTCTGCAACCCTCTCCTCAGACGGACCGCGCGAGATTGACGGAACCCCTGATAATGACCGCACTGCTCACTGGCGCGGAAGTCCAGCACTACGACGTGTCAACACCTTTGTGTAACGGCTAGAGATTCGCCCCTCTTGGGGAGCCATGCAGGACTCGAACTGGGCACGCCACCTGGTGGCCAGCTTCTTTCCGAACACAGCGCGCTCCCAGCCGGCCTCACCCTTCTTTCTCAGCCATCCCGCTGCTTCATTGGAGACCCCAAAGGCTCCAGGCCCTTCGATCCAGCGGAATCGGTGGCGGGACCCAGCGGCACGGGTGACGGATTTCGATCGGAATCGCTGGCGCACTTGGAGTGGATATGCAGTAAGCGGGGCGGCCTCTCCGTTCCGCTCCCCTGCGCCTCCTTGCCCTTCCGATTCCCGATTCGCCACTCCGCATTCGCCCTGTCCCCTTGTCGCCCCTGTCTCCGTTTCCCCGATTCGCCGGTTCTCCGTTTCTCCGCTGCCCCTCGGCCCCTCTGCCCTCACGCTCCTCCGCTCCCTTGCTCCTCAGCGCCCCTGCTCCCTCGGTCCGGTGTCGCCTTGACACAGTATATGAAAGGGGCTATCGTCCGCCCACGCTGCACCACGCGAGCGGGAAAATGAGCGGACGAGGAGAGCGATGAAGAAGGACCTCAGGTATTTTCTCAAGACCATCGAGGAGAGAACACCGGAGCTTTTCCTCCGGATCAAGAAGGAGGTCAGTCCCCGGTGGGAGCTCTCGTCTGTTCAGAAGAAGCTCGAAGCGGAAGATCGGCTCCCCATCGTGGTTTTCGAGAAGATCCAGGGCCACGACATGCCCATTGTCACGAATCTCTTCGCTTCGAAGCGGCATCTTGCCTTGGCCCTGGAGACGTCTCCTCAGGACATCGTGACCAGATTCGCCGAGGCGCAGAGAAATCGCATCAAACCCATAATAGTGAAATCCGGCCCGGTCAAGGATGTGATCCTCACAGGCGACAAGGCAGACCTCCGGGTGATCCCCATCGTGACCCACTGCGAGAAGGACGCCGGCCCCTACATCTCGTCCGGGGTGACGATCATCCGGGACCCGGTCTCCGGCTGCCTGAACGCCGGCATCTATCGCAACCGTTACCTTTCCCCCAAAACGGTCACGATGAATATGGCGCCGCTGTGCCACGCCTCGCAGGTAGCGGCCCAGGCCGAGGCCCGCCAGCAGCACGTGGACGCGGCCATCGTCATCGGGCACCACCCGGCGATGGGGATGGCTTCCCAGCAGCGCGGCCAGCTCTCCGAATTCGAGCTGGAGACGATGGGCGGTCTGCTGGGGGAGCCCGTGGACGTGGTTCCCGGCGAGACGGTAGACGTGCTCGTTCCGGCCGATGCCGAGATCGTGATCGAGGGGAAGATCCGGACCGACGCCTGGGAGGACGACGGTCCCTTCGGGGACTACTGGCTGTACTACGCGCCGCCGAAGAAGGCCCGCGTGTTCGAGGTCACGGCGATCACGCGGAGACGCGACGCCATCTATCACGACATCTTCAATGTCGGCCCCGAGCATCTGGTCCTGTTCTCCCTGGGAATGGAAGGCGTCGTTCTCTCCCAGCTCCGGCAGCTTGTCCCGCAGGTGACGGCCATCCACGTCCCCGTCTCCGGCTCGGGCAATCTGGTGTACGTGCAGATCAAGAAGGACTTCGAGGGCCTGGGGATCAACACGGCCCTGGCGGCTCTCGGCACCTACCGGTTCAAGTGCGCGGTCGTGGTGGACGAGGACATCGACATCTACGATGATCGGAAGGTCCTCTGGGCGATGATGACCCGGACGCAGGCGGACCGCTCTTTCTTCACCGTCCCTGGCTCGTACATCTCGCGGGTCGATCCCACTGGATACGCCCCCTGGCAATCCGGCGGGGCGGGGGACCGCCTGCTCAGCACTCGGCTGGGGATAGACGCCACCAAGCCCCTGGACCCCTCCTTCCCCGAAGTGGCGGAGCCGCCCAGGAGCCTGTGGACCCACCTCGACTTGAGTGAATACCTTCAGTAGCGGCGCTCTGCAGAGTCACTCGACAGGCTGGTGACGTGTAAGGTCCTGGCGGCATCGTCGCCGGACGCAACGGCTCAAGGGAAAGTCTCTGATGGAGGGGGAATGAAAATGAAGGGCAAATTCGTGTCGGTAGGATGGCTGATTCTCGCGCTTGCCGTTGTCTGCGGCTTCCCCGATGCGGTGGCAGGAGCCGCCGCCGAAAAACCGCTGAAGACCGTCGTGTTCCTGACCAACTACGTCTTCCACGGGAGGCATTCGCCCTTCTTCGTGGGCATGGACAAGGGCTTTTACAAGGAGGCCGGATTCGACATCCACATCGCCCCTGCCACGGGAAGCGGCTTCGTCATCGCGGCGCTGGAGGGAGGGAAGGCCGATTACGGGATGGCGGAGTCCACGTCCGTCGTGCAGGCCGTCGCCAAGGGGGCCAAGGCCAGGGGCTTCGAGGTCTTCATGGACGTCACCACCAGCGGGCTGGCGTCGCTCTCGCCCTACCCCACGCCTGATTCTGTCGTCGGCAAGAGCGTTGCGGCCTCGCAGACCGACAGCGCTCGGGTGATCCTGCCGATCCTCTTTTCGCTGAAAGGCCTGGATCCCTCGACCATCAAGTGGCAGGCCGCCGACCCCGGGATCTACTTTCCCCTGATTTTGGAGGGGAAGGTGGATCTCTTCACCGCCTCCATCGACGGCGACGTGCCGGCGCTGATGAAGGTGGCTGGTCCCCAGGGGAAGACGGTCCACTTCTCCTCGTTCGCCGACTGGGGGTATGATGTCTTCGGCTACTTCCTGGTGACGACGGCGGACCGGATCGCCAAGAACCCCGACGAGGTGAAGGCCTTCGCCGCGGCCACAGCCAAGGCCGTGAAGTACTCCATCGACCATCCCGAGGAGACGGCGCAGATCATGGTGAAATATAACCCCACCCTGGACTACAACACGACCCTGGCCCAGTGGAGCCAGTCCATCAAGGCGATCAACACCCCATACGTGGCCAGGAATGGGTACGGGATTGCGACGCCGGATCGGCTGCAGCGGACCGTAGATCTGGTGAGCCAAGCCTTCAAGCTGGACGTGAAGTTGACACCGAACGACATCTACGCCAGCGGGTTGGTCGCCCGCTGATTCCGATGGAATGCATGGAGCCGCTGGGACAGCCGACTTGGTCGGCGGCCGTCCAGCGGCTCCATCCTTCTCTCACCGCTTCCGCCGGGACGGACGCCACTTCAGGAAGATCCTCTCCAGCAGCGCCACCACGCCGATCGCCAGCCCCGTGAACAATGTGATCGACACCAGGCAGGCGAAGACCAGCGGCGTATCCATGTTGAACTGCCCTGACAGGATCAGGTAGCCGACCCCGTCGTTCCCGCCGATGAACTCGCCCACGATCGATCCGACCAGGGCCAGCGGGAAGGCAACCTTCATAGCGTCGGTGATGTAGGGAACGGCGTGCATCAACCTCACCTTCGTGAACATTCGCCACTGGGTTCCGCCGGCCAACCTGGCCAAGTCCAGGACGTCGGGTTCGATCTCCCCGAGTCCCGTGACGGAATTGACGAAGATCGGGAACAGCCCCAGGAGGAAGGCCAGCAGCACCTTGGGCTCCGAACCCAAGCCGAACCAGATCACGAAGAGTGGGGCGATGGCGATCTTCGGGATGCTGTTGAAGGCCGCCAGGACGGGCAGGACGATCGCCTTCAAGGGCTTGATGTAGATGACGGACAGCGCCAGCAGGACCCCCACGCCGAGGGACATGGCGAGCCCGATGAGGGTAGTCGTGGCGGTCACACCCAGGTGGTGTGCCTGAATGGCAAGGGTCTGCCAGAACCTGACCGCAATGACGGTGGGGACGGGCAGGATGTATGCCGGCAGGTGCGTGAAGCGGGCGCCGTACTGCCAGGCGACGAGGATGCCCGCAAAGCCCGAGACCGTTACCGCCACCCTCCGGGCCCGCTCCATGCGTTCCGAACGGTCCGCCGTCATCTGCGACCCACCTCTACTCCACCCACTGGGCCTCGATGTTGTCACGCACGGCCCCGGCGAGCTCCACGAACCGCGGGTCCCTCAGCGTCTTCACAACTCGCGGCCGGGGAAGGTCCACACTGATCACCGCCTTCGCCTTCCCCGGCCTGGCCGTCATCACGATGATGGTATCCGAGAGCAGGACCGCTTCGGTGATGCTGTGTGTGACGAACAGGACCGTGGTCCTGTTCGCGCTCCAGATCTTCAGTAGCTCGAAGCCCATCTTCTCCCGGGTCATGATGTCCAGGGCCCCAAAGGGCTCGTCCATGAGAAGCAGCGACGGATTGAGCAGCAGTGCCCGACAGATCGCCACCCGTTGCTGCATCCCGCCGGAGAGCTCGTGCGGATACCTCTTCTCGAAGCCTTCGAGGCTGGCCAGCTGGATCAGATGGAGGGCCCTCCCTCGGTATGCGCTCGGGTTCTCGCCGCGCATCTCCGCCGTGAAGAGGACGTTGCTGATGGTGTTCCTCCACGGCAGGAGGACGGGGGACTGGAACACCATTCCGACATCCCCAATCGGTCCTTCGACCTCCGTTCCGCGGATGCAGACCTTCCCACGCGTGGGCGGGACGAGCCCCGATACGATCCTCAACGTGGTGGACTTGCCGCAACCGCTTGGCCCGACGATGGTGACGAACTCGTTCTCCCTGACTTCGAACGAGAGGTCCTCAACCGCCGCCCCCGTCTCGAAAGTCTTGGTCAGACCGTCCACTTTGACCGCTGCCGCAGTCATCGCCATGGGGATGGCATTGCTCCGGTGAAGGCCCGTCCAGCGCAGGAAAGGACGGCGCCGGTAACCCGTGTCAACGGCCTCGCGGTGCGAAGCTTGCTGCCAAAGGTGCACACCGCCCGAGGATCGCTTGACGCCCTGCCCGCTTTGAACGATCGCGCCTGAGACGCAGAACCACAAGGGCGTCTATTACGCGAAATTCCCCGAAGCGTCAAGCCAAAAGCCCCAGCATCATGCAGTCCGAAGGGGCCACGAACCGAATGGCTCGGGAATGGAGGAATCGTTCCCGGACCCAGTACATACTACGCAGCGCGGAATAATGGCTACAC
>JBIOJT010000292.1:0-5741 GCA_044451055.1 Methylomirabilales bacterium (SeqCode) | reverse complement strand
GGTCGGGGGAGCAGCCGGGGCCGGGCCAACCGGGGGCCGGCGAATGCATTCGTAGACAGAGGAGGTTGGATCGGGTGACGGGCGTAGGTCGGTGGTCATGCTTTGCCAATCTCCATGGCCTGGGTCGCTGAGATTACTCGCATGGGATGGCGCTCCTGCCATGTTATGGGGTACTTCTGAACTCGGTTGTGATGCCACGAGGCCACGATGAGGTGGAGAAGCTGGCCACTACCCTCGGGGGTTAACGGCGGACATGGTAGGCTGGCGTCCGTCGGCGCAGCGGCCGGGGAGGTCAGTGATGGGAACCAGTTACGCTGCGACGCGCTTCGCGCGTACCAGCCGAATCTCCAGCTTACATCCCACGGCCGTTGCGTACTTCTTGAGCGTGGCGATGGTCGGGGAGTGCCGGCTCTCCGAGAGGGAGGTTTCCAGCCGGGTGACCGCTGGCGCCTTGGTTCCCATCTTCTTGGCAACCTCTGCTTGGCTCAAGCCAGCCTGTTGCCGGGCCAGGAGGAGTTGCCGTAGTAGCGCAAACTCGGTCTCCAGGTCGGCGTAGGCCGCCGCAAAGGCCGGGTCCTTCTTCCAACGGTTCACCATCTGCCGATGGGTCAGTCGGGCTGCCTGTCGCCTCATGTCCCGCATACCTCCCGTTGTAGAACACCCGGGCGATCCCCTCGCGCCCCCGGGGGCGTAGCTCGTAGAGCCCCTTGCCCATCGGCCGGGCATGGGGCAGACGCAGGTCGAGTCCGAATTCTTCCAGCAATTCGGTCAAGCGGGCGTAGGCTGCTCGGATTCCAACGGGCAATGCTTCACTGTCTAGGCGGACGGCTTCACTGTAGTAGTCGATCGTCCAGCGCATGGTGAGTGTATAACATATTTGTTACGTGTGGACAAGGAGAAATGGGGGTCTCTCCGGATGTGGCATCATGCAGGGGAGCTGATGGCTACATCCGATAGTCAGTACGCTCTGCCACTTGAGACTTCCACATTGCACTTCCCGCCCCTGTATGGATTATTCCCATCCTGTGGCTGAAAATGCCTCTACTGAAAACCGCGGGGTTCCAGCCTTGGGTGCGTCACTGTATGCGTTCTTCTCCGCCAGGGGCACGCCTCAAAGGAGAGCCTCAGCACGAATCCCCTCTCGATCAGACAGTGGGCTCCGGTATGCTGGCACGCAGGAGAGGGGGACTGGCCGTCCGCTGCGTCGTCTGACGGACACCCCGCAGGCGCCCGGGCGCTGCCCTGGGGCCGAGGGCCGAGGCAAGCGAGCGGATGGCCAGGCGAGTCCCGAACGTCGCAAAGAAAGGCCGCTACAGGAAAACCCCTCCGTCTCGCCCCTGCGTGCGCCTCGCCCGGCCGCAGGGCCATTCCCCCGGCGGTCCCGGCACCTTGGCTGAGCCATTTCTTGGGTTGTCTTCTCACCGAAAATTGGCCATCTGGAGATCGAGCTAGCCATCTCCATCCTGATCAAGGTTGGCCACTTCGCAGCTGGCGCTTCCAGTGAGGGGCGTGCTAGTTTTCGTCGATGGTGTTGCCGTGTTCGTCTAGGCCAAAGAAGCCGGGATCGGAGGCCTGGGCGACGAGGGCCGTGGCCATCTCTTGGGGGGTGAGTTCGGTGGTGGAGAGGATTTCCCACTGGCTGGAGCAGTGGCCGGCAGTTATCGCGTAGTGGAGGTCCTCGAGCGTCTCGTGTGTTAGGTCAGTGAACTTGTCCTCCCCTAACAGTTCAGTGATTCTGTCCGTTCCTAACGAGAGGAGGACAGATGACACTGAACCCAGAGGAGAGTCACCGCTTACACGTCCTCAGCCTCCTGGAGCGGGGCCGCACCATGACGGCCCAAGCCGCCGAAGCCCTGGGGATCACCCCCCGGCAAGTGCGCCGGCTCCGGAGGAGGCTCCAGCAGTACGGGCCGGAGGGCCTCGCCCACGGGAGCCGGGGCCGGCGCTCCCCGCGGCGCCTCCCCGACGCCCTCCGCAGCCAGATCGTCGCCTTAGCCCGCGGGCGCTACGCGGGCCTCAACGACCATCACCTCACCGAGAAGCTCACGACGGTGGAGGGCCTCGCGGTCAGTCGGACCACCGTCCGGCGCGTGCTCCGCGCGGCGGGGGTGGTCTCCCCCCGGCGCCGCCGGCCGCCCCGTCACCGGAGTCGCCGTCCGCGCCGGCCCCCGGCTGACGAACGAGGAGAACGCTCACTGCGACGACTACGCCGATTCCGGGTATGATCGGGGCCACATTGTGCCCCGCGACGACATGAACCGGACCTCGGCCACGCAGGCGGATGCCTTCTATCTCTCCAACGTGGCCCCGCAGACGCCATCCCTCAATCGGGGGATATGGCGATGGCTGGAAGAGCTTGTGCGGAGCTACGCGAAGAAGTACGGGACGGTGTACGTGCTGACCGGCAGCGTGATTCAGGAACCCGCACAGACCGCGCCGTCAGGCAATGTGAAGATCCCGTCTCGCTTCTTCAAGGTGTTGCTTCGGGCCCAATCCGATGGGACCTCGACCGCGCTGGCCATCGTGTTGCCGAACCTCCAGCGGGGCCTGCCGGTGCCGCCGGGCACCATGGGGGTGCAGGGGGAGCGGGTCAGCGCCGAGATCGCTGATGCTTTTCTAACCGGGCATACCGTGAGCGTCCGCGAGGTGGAGAATCTGACAGGACTGGATCTGCTGCCAGGCTCGATGCAGAATCGCTCAAGCGGGCTGTGGCGTCAGAGTTGTGGCCGCGCAATTGACGACCGAACCGGCCGGCCGAGAGGGCAAACCGCCATGGGTGTCGTCTCCATCACCGTCCGACTCCCCGAGGAACTGTGGCAAGCCGCCCGCCTGTGGGCGTCCCGCGAGGGGAACGAGAACACAGTGGTCGTCCGGGCGCTTGAGGACTACCTGAGCCGCAGCCACGAGGACCAGGTTGAGCGGCAGCCCGGGAAATACGCGGCGCTCGTGAGGGGTCTCAGCACCCTAGTGGAGGACCTCCACCTCTCCGCCCGAGCCGCCACGTGTCTCCGGATGCTCCAGATCCGCTTCATGTACGAGTTGGTGGAGAAGACGCCCCGGGATCTGTGGATGCAGCGGAACTTTGACAAGAAGTCGCTCGGGGAGGTGGAAGACAAGCTGGCGGCTCTGGGCCTCACCCTCGGCATGGCGCTCGACCCGACGGCCTACGCGGCGGCGGTGACGGCCGTGGTGGTGGCGAGCATCCGGGCGGCCACGACCACGGGGCCGGCTCCGGCTACAGACGTCCGCCCTGCGGTGGTCCCCTAATATGCGAGCCCGGCGCCTCTTCACCCTCGGCCCTGACAATGAACCCTTCTGGGTGCGGCTCTGCGTTCAGCAGATCGGGGAGATGTGGGCCGCTATGATCGTCGCCGACGACGCGAGCCCGCCAGGACCGGGAGAGTTGAAGGGGACGGGGTTCCTCGGAGCAACGCCCGAGGAGGCCGAGCGGCAAGGGAAGGCGTATCTCGGATATGCCGAGCCAGCGAATTGAGCGGGGAACAGTGTCGCGGGCTGGAAATGAAAGCCGAGAAGGCGACTGACTTCCTGTGCGACGACGTGGAGGAATTGCTGAATCGCGAGATTACGCCGCTAAGGTTCGTGCAGATGCAGTAAGACCCAGGCGCGAAGCGTGCCTTGGTCGGTAGGGAACCACAAGATGAATCTCTTCAAGTCCTTTCGGTTGACGTGGTGGCAAGGGAGCCTCCTGAAGCTCTCGATGGTGTGCCTCGGTCTCGCCGTGGGTTCCACGTGGCCCGAGCTCTTCGCTGGTTGGCAGGCACTGTTGTGGGTCCTGTTCGTGGTGCCGGGCTTCTACCTGAGTTACGTCTGGCTGAAGCAGATATGACGATTTCGGGTGGACGGCTCCTGGAATGGAACAGTAGCCTAACCGCATGTGTGGCCGCTTTACCCTCGGCGCGTCGGCCTCAACCCTAGCGACCATACTCATGTGTTCGGTTTCAAAGTGTCCCATTCTTGCTGATTGACACCAGTTTCCCTCGTGCATTGTTCGTAGCTAGTTTTGCCCCGGTGTCCCTCAGACAAACTCAGAATAGGCCGGCTACATACCCTTGGAGGAAACTGCTCATTCCGCTCCTACATCCCTTCTCCTATGCTACAACTTACACTTTCTCAATCGTGATCTTTACTTTGTCACCCTTCTTCAGGTCTTCAGAAGGCTTGAATGTAATTTCCTTCATCCTTGCCGACCAGGCAACCTGCAGAACAACCTTCAAGTCCTCTGTCTTTTTGACATCGCCTGTCATCTCGGACTGACACTCACCAATTTTTACTGCCATCTAAGACCTCCTTCTCGTGCTATAGCAGATTATGAGCAGCCTCCCCCGAGATTTCCCATATCAACTCGTAGTGAGCTGACCCTCGTCCCTCTTTGCTCCTAGAACTCATGATGTACCCATTGCATCCGACTGTCAAGCCTGTTCAGAACCCCTCGAGCGTCTCGAATTCCGGAAGGTCTTCCTCATGGGAGAGGACTTCGATCTGGATGAGGGTCTTGCGGAACTTGCGGGTGTCGGACGTGGGCGGGCCTTTCTGGGCTTGGGGGGTAGACGAGGATTTCGAAAGTGTGGCGACAGCGCCGGCAGCGGAAGCCGATGAGGTGGTCACTGTCCTGGAGGGATTGGCGGGTGTGCACGGAGCGGCCGGGGCGGACGTTGAGGCCGCAGCAGCGAAGTTCGATGTGGGGCATGGGTCACTCCTTGGTGAGGGTGACGGCTTGGACTTCGAGGGATTCGGAGGGGTGGGCGTCGGCGTACGCCTGGGCCGCTGCTTTCCAGGATTTCGCCCGGAGCAGGCGGAGAATTCGAGCCCGATGGGCGCGCTCCTCGATCTCGTCGAGGTAGTCTCGGGCGATGTCTGCGGCGGGGTGCCAGGCGGCCACTTCGGATGCGGAGAGGGTGTGGTCGGCACCGTTCCGGTGGGTGTAGACGAGGAGGAAGTAGGCGGTGGGGACGAGGGAGAACTCGCCATCGGACGGATTGCCTATTCGTTGAGGCTGTCCGGGGTGGAGAGGGCGGTCTCCATGAGGGTGTCGAGGGCGCTCGCGAGGGCCTCTGGGTCGGTGCGGGTGTCGTCGTAGGTCACGGGAAGGGTGAGGGTGACGGTTTGCTTCATGGGCGGGTTCCTTCGGGGAGGACGTGGAGGACTCCCTGCTGGTGAAGCTGGGCACCGAAGAGCAGCGACGAGAGGTACGAGAGGATCAGCGCATCGGTGTCGGCCACGTTGGCGGCTGCCTCCGCGGCGCTGGTCAATTGGGCGAGGAGCTCGCGGAGCTGGGCAAGATGCACGGCATCGGGGCAGCGCTGATAGAGGGTGTCTGCCAGGGGACGCTCGTCGGGATCCAGGCTGAGGAGGAAGCTGCGATATTGTTCGGTGAGGCTTGGGCTTGGCATGGATGGCTCCTGGGTCTCAGTAGGGCGGAGAGGTGGTTCGTGGGGGGGAGTGGGAGGTATCATTTACGCAGGGGTTTCAGGTGTGCAGCTCTCCGTGCGTTGAGTTTCCGGAGAATGTCCGGTCGTGGCTGTCCGGGTTTGGCGCGTGTTTGGTTGCGCGCTGCTCGGTTGCGGATCCGGGGTGGTCGTCGGGGTGTGGTGGCAGCTTGCTCGGTGGCGCCAGTACGCATTGCCGCGGATGATCCGTCCGCAGCGGCAGGTGTGGATGGTCTGCGCGTGCTTTCTGGCGGCGGCTCGTCGGCTGGCCTGATCGCGTCCCCAGGGCATGGG
>JBIOJT010000291.1:0-5743 GCA_044451055.1 Methylomirabilales bacterium (SeqCode) | reverse complement strand
CCTTCCCCGCGAACGAAGCAGCGCGGGGAACGGTGTAGGCATTATTCCGCGCTGCGTAGTAATTGTGGACCCGGCCGTTTGTGCGGCGTCGAGGCGGGCCCCTCTCGGCTTTGGGGAAATGCGGAGTGCGGAATGACGAATGCGGAATAGGAAGCACCCAAGAGGTACCCGGGTGCCGGATGATGTCCGAATCGATCCAAACGGCGTTCCTGCCGGATCCCACCGCTGACCGCTGCCTGCTGCTTACTTCCTGCTGATCGCTGACGGCTGCCGGCTGCCCGCTGTCTTTCGCCTTGACTTCGGCCTCCGATGAGAGGTAGCGTCAAGGTCAGCTCAACGGGGATCGCAGACGATTGGCCCGGGAGAGCGACGATGCCTGCCGGACTGCTTCTGGTGTGCGAGCCCGACGGCCCTTTGGGGACCAATGGCCCCCAGAGGGCCGTTCTGGCCCTAGGGCATGAATACGCTGAGGCAAAAGTACAATAGGTGTCCCGCGGCGCCCAATATTGGCAAGAATCGATTCCTGGTCCCGGGGAAATCAAGGGGTTAGCTGGTCGCAGGTGTCCGGTACCTATTTCGACGGTACCTATTCGAGGAAGATAGCCCCGGGGAAGTCGGCTGCGTGGCGGAAGCGATCTCCCTCTCGACAGACAAAGGCTCCATTTCACGCAGGAACGGGAGCGGTGTCTAATAGGGTGATGAGCCAGGAAGCCTTCGAGGTTGTGGTGTCGGGGCATCACGGGGAGATCTATCGGTATCTCCGGCGGATTACCGGTGGGAGTGGCGACGCCGACGACCTCTCCCAGGAGACGTTTCTCCGCGCGTATCGAGCGTACGGCTCGCTACCCGGAGACGCCAATGTCCGTGCGTGGTTGTTTTCCATTGCCACCAACCTGGCCAAGAATTACTTCCGCTCGGAGACTCGCCGCCGGCATGCCTATGGCGAGGTGCGCGCCTCCATGCGTGAGGGCGTCGACCCCGCGCCGGAGGCCGAATTGGTCTCTCGCGAGACCGGAGCGCTGGTCGAGGGGATCGTCCGGCGTCTCCCGCTGAAGCAGCGACTGGCGTTCACCCAGCGCAAGATCCACGGCCTGGACTACGAGGCAATCGGCCGGAGCCTGGGGTGTTCGGCCGAGAGCGCTCGGGCGCATGTGTTCCAAGCGCTTCGAAAGATCCGTCAGGGCCTCGATGGCCACGGGCTTCTCCCCAAGGAGCCGCAGCGATGAGCGACAAGCCGGCAGTGTGCGTCCAGATCGAAGATGACCTCCTCGCCGCGGCCATGGGCGAGGCCCTGCCGGGCGCGGCGCGGCGCGTGGAGCGCCACCTGGACGCGTGTGCCTCCTGCCGTCGAGAATTCCAAGAGTATCGCGCGGTGGACGGCGCGGTGACCGCCCTGCGGGAGGAACCGCTCCCGAGCGGGAGCCTGGCCCAAGCCCGGGAGCAACTGGAGACGCGGCTGGCGGACCTGCGGAGGCGCCTGCTGGTCTATCGCATCTTCCCGTCACCCCTCGGGCATATCCTGATCGCCCGGTCCGAGCTGGGGATCTCGCTCGTCGAGTACCTGGAGCGAGGGACGAGCCTGCGGGCCTCGCGCCTGAGCCACGAGCCGAACGTGGAGCTGGTCGAGGGTGGCGGGGAACTCGAGGCGGTCTACCGGGAGCTGCTCGAATACCTGCACGGCCGGCGCAAGCGGTTCGAGTGGCCGCTCGACCTGCGCCTGGCGCGAAGCGACTTCCATCGGACGGTCCTCCAGGCCACAGCGGCGCTCCCGTACGGGGCCGTGATCCCCTACGCCGGCATCGCCCAAGAGGTCGGCAAGGCTTCGGCCGTGCGCGCCGTGGCCCAGGCGCTCCGCTGGAACCCGCTGCCGATCGTGATCCCGTGCCACCGCGTGATCGGGACCTCGGGTGCCCTGACCGGGTACGCCGGCGACAAGGTCGGCCTCAAGCAAAAACTCCTGTCACTCGAGGGGATTCCCACCACCAAAAAAGCCGGTGTCTTGGGCATCACCCCCCAGACGATGTACATCCTGTATCCAGGGGAACGGGAATACTGTCTGCCGACTTGCCCCTCCTTTGAGACGCACCGTCCTGCACCCCTCACGCGCTTCGCCTCGCGCGAGCATGCCGAAGCGGCGGGTCTATCCCCCTGCACGACCTGTCGGCCGGACCTCCACCCGATTTCACAGTAGCCTCCCTCCGGTGTCATATCGGGTGAAGTCGGAACCCGGTAGAGTGCACAAGGGAGGGAGGCACACATGGAAACAGTCCTGACGTGGATCGGTGTGGTGGTTGTCCCGCTGTACATGCTGTCGTTGATCGGCGGCCCGATGCTCCTGGTTGACTGGCTGCGGAACCGGCGCCAGGAGACGATCAAGCGTCAGATCGCGCTCACCGATGCGATCGACGGGCAGCTTGGAACGATGGTCTCACCCGTGGTGAAGAAGCGGCTGTGGGGGCCGTGGCAGATCCAGATCGCCGTGCCGTTCGCCCGACCCGCAGCCGTCGGAAAGATCCTTGCGGTGGTGCATGAAATGTTCTCCGCTGCCGACCGGACGAACCCGGGTCGCTACGAGATCGTCCTCACGCCCATGCAAGATCCCGCCCACGAGGAGCGGGAGACCCGCGCGAGACAATCCGCTGAGAGATGGCCTGGCGACACCATCGTCGCCACCCGGTAAGGCCATTCATTCCTGGCTTCAGGCAAAGCATCATGAGTCGGAGTGAGCAGCTTCCTCGGGTGCCACCCTGCCCTGACGGGCATGGTGGCACCCGCGGGGGCCTATCGCGCGGACTGAATCGTGCCGAATAACGGGGGATGACTATCATGCACATGCTTGAGGACATGATGTTGCTGATCGCCAGGGAGCGGATGGAGGATGCATTGCGTTCTGCGGAGTGGAGGCGAGCCCTCCGCCTCGCTCGGGGGCCGCGCCGGCCGGCGCGGGTCCTCCTGGGGATGGCCCTCATCCGGCTCGGCCACTGGCTCCTCGGCCAGCCCTCGTCGGCGCCGGGAACCCCGATCGCGCTCCGGCAGGCGCAATCCTGATCCCGGACCAGCCGCGAACCGCCAATCCGCCTTCGGCGGATGAGGTCGCCTCGGATCCCAAGAGGCTCTCTCGAATCTTCCATTGCCCGGTCGGTCTTGGCGGTCCGGCTTCTCCCCTCGATCCCCTCTCCGCGACTCCGGCTCACCCCATCCCAACATACTCAGCAGCGCGGAATTCTGGCTACACATTCGCTCGCGCTGCTTCGTTCGCGGGGAAGGCCCTCGCCCTTGCACAGGGTGCGCCGCAAGTGCTCGGCCCTCCCCGCGGGCCCTTCCGAGAGGGGCGGGCCGCCGCCCCTCCTCGGACCCTCCCCCGGGCTGTGCGGTCCGAGAGAGGCTGTCGCCTATTTTACGCACCGCACAGTAAGGATACGAAGGCGAAGAAAGTGCCAAGGTCCCGCATGACAGGGACTTCGGGGAAAGGAGATGCATCGTGAGCGAAGAGCAAAAGATTCAGATGGAATGCGAGGCTGCCTTCGATCTGCTGATGCGTCGCTATGGCGATCGGCTCACTCCCGAGATGGTGGACGGCCTGCGGGGATCCGTGGAAATGGTTGTGAAAACGGTGGCGGCTGTTCGGTCGGTGCGGCTCGAGATTGGCGACGCGCCCCTCGTCTGCTTCGCTCCGTTGAGGAGGGAGGGGTGACCGCATGACAAGCAGCCCCGTCTTCCTGTCCATTCGCGCGCTGGGCGACTTGATCCGCAACCACCAGATGTCACCCGTCGAGCTGGCGAAGGCCTCCCTCGACCGCCTTGAGGCGCTTGGGCCGAGATACAACGCGGTGGTCACCATCACCCGCAATCTTGCCCTGGAACAGGCGAGAGCGGCGGAAAAGGACATCGTTGCCGGCAGATACAAAGGGCCGCTGCACGGGATCCCATACGGCGCCAAGGATCTGCTCGCGACCGGCGGCGGCATTCCCACCACCTGGGGGGCCGCCCCCTTTCGGGAGAGGCAGTTCGACTATGACGCCACCGTCATTCGCAGGCTGAGAGAGGCGGGCGCAGTCCTTACCGCCAAGCTCGCCATGGTCGAATTGGCCGGGGGGATGGGCTATCGCCAACCTGACGCGTCGTTCACGGGTCCGGGCGTCAACCCCTGGGATATGACACGCTGGAGCGGAGGCTCCTCGAGCGGATCCGGGTCCGCCGTGTGCGCCGGCCTGGTTCCCTTTGCCATCGGGTCAGAAACGTGGGGCTCGATTCTGGGGCCCGCGAATCACTGCGGCGTGGCCGGACTGCGCCCGACCTTTGGCCGCGTCAGCCGACACGGGGCGATGGTCCTGTCCTGGTCCCTGGACAAGATCGGCCCCCTCTGCCTGAGCGCCGACGACTGCGGCCTCGTCCTGGAAGCCATCGCCGGGCCGGACGCATCGGACCCCTCGACGGCCGATCGGGCCTTCCGGTACGAGCCGAAGCCGCCGCGGAGACGATTCCGGTTGGGCGTGGTCGGGGGCGTCGCGGACGGTGCCGAAGCGGCCACGCGCAAGAATTTCGAGGCAGCGCTGAAGACGTTGGAAAACGTCGCCACCATCGAGGAAGTTCGAGTCCCGGCCTTGCCCTATGAGGAGATCACCCGGACGATCCTCTTCGGTGAAATGACGAGCGCCTTCGAGGATCTCATTGAATCCGGACAGATTGCCGGCCTCACGGCCCCCGAGGATCGCTATACGCCGTATTCGCGCGTGGCTGTCCTGGCCAAGGATTACATCCGGGCCCTCCGGCTTCGCAGGGTTGTCGCCACGGAGATCGATGGCGTGATGCGTGGATTCGACGCTCTGCTCGGCCCGTCACGACCCTTTCCCTCCACGAGGCTGGACGAGGAGTTTCCCAGTGCAATCCGGGGTACGGGCAAGGACATCATGGGCGCCATTGGAAATGCCGCAGGGCTCCCCGCCATCTCGGTGCCCGACGGCTTCACAGAGAACGGGGTGCCCACGGGCATTCAGTTCATGGGGAGGGCCTACGACGAGAACATCATCATCGCAGCGGCCAGCGCGTACCAGACTCTGACGGACTGGCATCTCCGGCATCCCCCGGGCACGCTCCAGTAGCTTCGGCAGCATTCCCGGATCGTTGTATTCCCGGCGGCCATCCACTGGGACTCATCGCCTCCAAGAGGGGACCCGGCCGTGTGTGCGATGTCAAGGCGGATCCATCCTGCCCGAGTACTGGGGGACGTACTGGGGGACGTTGTTGATGGAGTGGAATAACTCTTTCTGGTTCTGTTGAGATGGCGGACCGTAATGGGGGACCCGACCCTTTCTTTCTTGTCTTTACTGCTTTGAGCCCGCCGCCGCGGACATGCTGCCGGCCTGACGACGGATCGTGGATGCTTCATTGATCGGGGAACGGCTACGCAACCTTCTTGTTGACAGCCTGAAGCAATACCCTGTACTTTTCTAGAAGGGCGATCCTTCAGAGCTGCCCGACGCAGGGGGACGCCGGCCTCCCGTCACCCAGGGTCATTGGTGTGATTTCGTCCTAGTTCCCATCCGCGTGATTTTTCCTTTCGCTATTGGAGACTACTGCGGGATCTGAGTCCTCGCTCCCCCTTACTGTGCGGTGCGTAAAATAGGCGACAGTCCCTCCCGGACCGCACAGTCCGGGGGAGAGTCCGAGGAGGGGCGGCGGCCCGCCCCTCTCGGTAGCGTCAACCCAGCCGCGGACGGCCGGGGCAATGACGGAAGAAACT
>JBIOJT010000290.1:0-5802 GCA_044451055.1 Methylomirabilales bacterium (SeqCode) | reverse complement strand
GTTGCACGCTTCGTCGGAGCCGGAGGCATGCAGGAGGCGATGCGCGCGACCGAAGAGATGGCGGAGATCTGCCTGGGGGAACATCCCCACTTCCGCATCCCTGCCCTGGACGAGCGCGGCACGCCGGTGGGGATTGACATCCGCAAGGTCGTGGAGACGGGGATCACCCCCCTGATCAATACGGGGATCGCCGGGAAGAAGCCGGGGGTGGGCCAGATCGGCGCGGGCGTCGCTCGGGCACCCCTGGCGTGTTTCGAGCAGGCGCTGGAGGCCTTCAGCACCCGTCGTCAGGCCACTCACGAGCGGGAGGGGTAAGCCGGATGCCACGCCAAGGCCGATCGAAGGAATCACGCTCTCCGCTGGCGGGTGCGCCCCCTTTCGACATGATTCTCCGGGAGTGCCGCCTCCCGGATGGCAGCGTGGCGGACCTGGGCTGTCGCGACGGACGCATCGCGGAGACGGGGGCGCTCGCAGGACGCCCAACGCATCGGGTCGTGGAGTGCGGCGGCCGGGTGATCACTCCTGGCCTGGTCGAAGCCCATATCCATCTGGACAAAGTCCTCCTCTCCGAGCGGGCTCCGAGCGTGGAAGGGACGCTGGCCGAGGCCATTCGCGTCACAGGAGAGGCCAAGCGCCACTTCACCGTCGAGGATATCCGGACCCGGGCACGCGCCGTGCTGAACATGGCTGTACGCCACGGGACGACGGCGATGCGAAGCCATGTGGAGGTGGACCCCATCGTCGGCCTCAAGGGGCTCGAGGCCCTCGTCCCCCTCAAGCAGGAGTACGCTCCGGCCTTGGATCTCCAGCTCTGCGCCTTTGCGCAAGAGGGCATCCTTCAGGCCCCGGGCACCGAGGCCCTCTTGGGTGAAGCCTTGCGCGGCGGCGCCGACCTGATCGGTGGCTGCCCCTACAACGACACCGACCCTTACGCCCAGATTGATATCGTCTTCCGATTGGCGAAGGAATTTGGCGTGGACGCGGACTTTCACGTGGACTTCTTCGACGAACCCGAGCATCTGCACGTGCGCTACATCGCCGAACAGACGATGCGCCATGGCTGGCAGGGACGCGTTGCCGTGGGCCACCTGACGGAGTTGGCCGCACTGGTGCCCGAAGAGCAAGACCCAATCATCACGGCGCTGCGCGAAGCAGGGATTGGCGTCATCGTCCTCCCCGCCACGGACATGTACCTGATGGGGCGCCGGGACGTGCGGAACATCCGGCGGGGCCTCACCCCCATCAAGCGTCTGCTGGCTGCGGGGGTCCCGGTGGCCGCAGCGTCCAACAATGTGCGGAACGCCTTCACCCCTGTGGGCACCGCCGATCTCACGCTGATGGGGTATCTGCTCACGGTGGGCGCCCACATGGGGACCCGGCAGGAGATCCAGCAGGCGCTCGCCATGGTGACGGAGCACCCGGCGCGCATCCTGCGACTGGCCGACTACGGTTTGTACGTCGGCGGCCAGGCAGACCTGATCCTCTGGAATGCAGAACGCCCCGAGGAGATCATCACCGCACTCGCCACCCCCCACCTGGTGATCAAGCGTGGCCGCGTCACCGTGGAGCACGAGCACTTGGTTCGAGAGCCATGGCGGGGCGTACCGGGCGGATGACGCCTGCGGGGAAAAATGATTCGCCGTGAAGGTCACGACGGTGGTTGCCCGATGATTCGGCAAGGAATTGCTGGTCTGCCTAAAAGGTGTGCTGTCACGCCCTCGGGCTATTCTGGAAGCTCATGGGAACTTGCCCAGCCCAAGCACTCATCGGTGGCATGGGCTTTGCTCTTGGGGTATGCTGTGGACGAGGAGGTCTCCAGCTAGAGTCGGTCGGCTTCCATTGGAGGACAACCCCGCATAGGGAGGGTGTGCCATGAAAGGCAACATCAGAGTGACGCGCCGTCAGGTCCTCAAGGGATCGGGAAGTCTCGTCCTCGCCAGCGGACTCGGTGGGCTGCTGGCCAATCTCGCCTCGGGCGCCAGCATGAAGCCGATCACCGTGGGGTTCATCTACACGGGCCCCAAGAACGACTACGGCTGGAACCAGGCGCACGCGGTAGCGGCGAAGAAGATCGCCATGCTGGAGGGGGTCAAACTGATCGAGCAGGAAAACGTGCCGGAGACCGTCGAGGTCGAGAAGGTCATGGAGGGCATGATCCGCCAGGACGGCGCAAAGGTCCTCTTCCCCACCTCGTTTGGGTTCTGGCCGAACATTCTCAAGCTCGCCCCGAAGTACCGCGACGTGCTGTTCGTACACGCCGGCGCCCTGTGGAAGGACGGCGACCCCAAAAACGCGATCGGGTACCGCGGCTACATCGAGGAGCCCCACTACCTCTGTGGCGTGGCTGCCGGCCACATGTCGAAGACGGGCAAGATCGGCTTCATCGGATCGAAGCCGGTCTACTTCATTTTCAACAACTGCAACGGGTTCATCCTCGGCGCGCGCTCGGTCAACCCGAAGATCACCTGCCAGGTCGTCATCACGGGGGATTGGAACAACCCAGTGAGGGAGGCGGAGGTCATCAACAGCCTGGCCGACCAGGGCGTTGACGTGGTCGTGGCGAATGTGGACAGCCCCAAGGTCTCCATCGAGACCGCTGAGCGGCGCGGGATTTACAGCTGCGGCTACCATACGGATCTGTCCGAGCTGGCCCCCAAGGGGTTCTTGACCGGCGCGGAGTGGAACTGGGCCGCCGGGGGGCAGTTCGTGAAGGCATGGCAAACGGGCGGCAAGTACCCGAACCTCCTGCGAGGGGGCTTCCGCCAGGACATGGTGGCCCTCAGCCCGTTTGGAAAGGCCGTCCCCGAGGACGTGCGGACCAAGGTTCTCAAGGCTCGCCAGGGATTCGTGGACGACACCTTCAAGCTCTATCGAGGCCCGCTCAAGGACAACGAGGGCAACGTGATTCTCAAGGAGGGGCAGGTCGTCGCCAACAACGACAACAAGTTCAAGCTCGGCGTGAACTTCCTCGTGGAGGGCGCCATCGGTCAGACGGGCCTCAAGAAGTAGCCCCGTGCTCGCTCGGTCCAGTGCGGAGACGGCGACGATCTCGGCCGCCGCTCTCCTCTTGTCCCTGGCGCTATTCGGCGGCTTCGTTGCGCTGCGTGGTATCAACCCGCTCGAGGTGTACAGCGCCCTATTCGCCGGCGCCTTCGGCAACTGGTTCGCGATCCAGTACACCCTCACCCAGGCCGCCCCGCTGATGCTCACCGGGCTGTGCACGGCGATTCCGGCGCGGGCGGGCCTCCTGGTGATCGGTGGCGAGGGCGCCCTGGTCATGGGCGGGGTGGCCACGGTGTTGGCCGGCGCGGGGCTGACGGGCGTCCCGGCACTGCTGGGCATCCCGATCCTGTGCCTGGCGGGCGCCGGCGGCGGAGGCCTCTGGATCGGCGCGGCGGGGGCCCTGCGGCAGTGGCGCGGGGTCAACGAGACCATAGCGACGCTGCTCCTCAACTACATCGCCATCGCCGTGATGAATCACCTCGTCTCGGGTCCCATCCGCGACTTCAGCCAAGTGCTCAAGCCGGCGAGCTGGCCGATCCCCGAGCACCTCCGAGTCGGCGACATGCCGGGCACGAGCATTCACTGGGGCCTGGCCGCCGGCATTCTCGTCTGTCTCCTCGCCTGGGTCCTCATGCGCAAGACCACCTTCGGTTTCGCCGTCGACGTCCTTGGGGGGAACGTGCGCGCGGCCCAACTGGTGGGCCTCCCCATCGCCCGGATCGTTCTCACCGCGACAGTGCTCGCCGGTGCTGCCGCCGGGCTGGCAGGCGCATTCGAGGTCGTCGCCGTCCACGGATTCGCCAGCGCCTCGCTGGCGGTCGGGTTCGGCTACACGGGCATCCTCGTGGCCTTCCTGGCTCGCCAGAACCCGCTGGGCGTCATCCTCGTCTCGATCCTACTGGGTGGAATCTCCGCCAGTGGCGGTCTCCTCCAGCGACACTTCGGACTCCCCGACGCCGCCACGCTGGTACTTCGGGGCATCCTATTCGTCGTCGTCCTTGCGAGCAACACCGTCTACGGCCGGTTCAGGGTCTTTCAGGGACGGGCGATTTGAGCCATGCAGGCGCCAACCGAGCTCGGCTGGTGGGGCGTGCCGATCGCGGTGATCGGCGGTGCCATCCGCGTGTCCACCCCGTATCTCTTCGTCAGCCTCGGCGAGACCCTCACCGAGACGAGCGGTCGCATCAACCTCGGTCTGGAAGGCACGCTGGTCATGGGCGCCATGAGCGCCTATGCCACGGCCTACGCCACCGGTTCGCCGTGGCTGGGGGTGCTCGTCGCCGGCACGGTCGGAGCGCTCCTCGGGCTTCTCCACGGCCTGGCCTGCAACCTGCCCCGCGTCAACGACATCGCCGTCGGCATCGCCCTCTTCCTACTGGGAACGGGCCTCGCCTTCTACCTGGGCAAGCCCTACATCGAGCCCGTCGCGCCCCAGTTGCCATCCTTGGCCTTGGGCGCCTGGAGCGCCTATCCCCAGATCCGCGCCGCGCTCGCGATCAACGCCCTCTTCGTCATCGGCGTGGCCCTCGCGCCGCTGATGCGCTGGGGCCTCGGCAACACGCGGTGGGGTCTCATCGTCCGCACCGTCGGGGACAATGCCGATGCCGCCCGAACCCTCGGCTACTCGGTTGAGCGGGTGCGCGCGCTCGGCACCATTGCCGGGGGCTTTCTCGCCGGGATAGGCGGCTCTTTTCTCTCGCTCTACTACCCCGGGACCTGGAACGAGGGGCTGTCCAGCGGCCAAGGGCTCATGGCCGTGACCCTCGTCATCTTCGCGCGCTGGAACCCCGTGGCCTGCTTCTACGTCTCGCTGCTCTTCGGCGGCGCGACGGCCCTGGGACCGGCACTCCAGTCGGTGGGGATCACCGCGAACTATTATCTTTACGGCGCCGCGCCATACGCCCTGACGCTGGCGCTCCTCATCTGGAGTTCGTCGACGAAGCACGCGCTCGTCGGGGCGCCCAGCGAACTCACGATCAGCAAATGAGCACCGAGACGTTGGACCCGGGCACGGCCCCCCCGACGATGGAAGTCGTGGGGATGCGCAAGCGCTTCGGCGTCCTGGTCGCGCTGGATGATGTGTCCCTCGCCCTGACCCCGGGGAGCTTCCATGCCATCCTGGGCGAGAACGGCGCCGGCAAGAGCACTCTGGTCAAGTGCCTCATGGGCTACCACCGACCGGACGCCGGGCGCATCTTTGTCGACGGACGCGAACGCGTCGTCGCCAACCCCCGCGAGGCACACGCCCTGGGTTTCGGCATGGTGTACCAGCACTTCACTCTGGTGCCCAGCATGACCGCGGCCGAGAACCTGCTCCTGGGTCTTCCCGACCTCCCTCCGATCCTCCGCTGGAACGAGGCGCGGGCCAGGATCGACGCATTCATGCGGCAGATGCCGTTTCGGATCGATCTCGATCGCCCGGCCTCGACTCTGGCCGCCGGAGAGAAACAGAAGCTGGAGATCTTCAAGCAGCTCTTTCTGGGGAGCCGGATCCTGATCCTCGACGAGCCGACCACCGTGCTGACCCCCGACGAGGCCGATCAGATCCTGGGCGTCATGCGGGACATGACACGGCAAAAGCGACTCACAGTCGTCATCATCACCCACAAATTCCGTGAGGTGCTGGAGTTTGCGCAGGAGGTCACGGTGCTCCGGGCGGGGCGGAGGGTGGGCGGTGGCCCGGTGAGGGACCTGGGGCGCGATGACCTCGTCCGGATGATGATCGGATCGACCGCACTTGCCGAGCCGGCCCCGCGCCTGCCGACTCCACAGCACGCGCCCGTGCTGGAGCTGAGGGGG
>JBIOJT010000289.1:0-5837 GCA_044451055.1 Methylomirabilales bacterium (SeqCode) | reverse complement strand
CCTCAAGTTCGACGGCTGCGGGTGGATAGCGATACGGGTTGTAGCCGGCCCACGCCACCCGCCCGTCCCAGAGGTAACGGTAGAGGTCAGACGAAAGATAGATGGGCGTCGTCAGCATGAGGGCCCGGAAGAGGACGGCGAACCCCAGAATCACCGCCACGACACGGGGCGTCGACGCTAGGCGGCGCCCGACGACCCAGAGCGCTCCGAGGTAGAGCAAGAACAGGGCTGCGACCACGGCCGGATGACAGGCCAGCGGCTCCTTCCCGAGCCAGGTCGCGATCGGGACAGCCCCGGCATAGAGCGCCGTCGACAAGGTCCCGAGGGCTCCGAGTGCCACGACGTCTGCCGTCCGCTCCATTCCCAGTTGCCTAGGTGGCCAGCCGTAGGAATCTCGCCCAGCCTGCGCCCGCCTGGGCCCACCGCTCGAGTGTCGGGGCGAGCCAGGCATCCAGACCCCAGATGCGGCCCGCGCCGCAGAATGCGAAACAGAACTGTGGCAGGGTCAAGAGGACCCAGATCCAGTACCACTCACCGGGGACGTTGAAAGCCTGCAGGGCGATATTCACCTGCCAGAGGAAGCCCGCGACTCCTGCGAGACGGGTAAAGAGCCCCAAGAGAAGACCCAGGCCCAAGGCCATCTCGACGAGGAAAGTCATCCAGCCGAAAAAGGCGAAGTGCACCAGGACGACGGTCTGCAGAAAGGACGCGACAGCGGGCAAGGTCGGATGCGCAATCTCGTTCTCCACGAAGCCGCGGAGCCACCCGAAGTCCCGCCACGGTGCCTTCTGGAGCGCCATGTCGAGGTAGAGCAGGCCGAAGCCGATCCGGAACAGCGCCAACGGCCAGCCGGGAACGCGCGGTCCCATCCTACACACTCCTTCTCACCCCGCCGACCCAGTAGACCTTGGGAATTGGTCGGTCTGGAAGGTGGGGTGGCATCTGCCGAGGTTGGCTTCTTGGCAGCACTGGAAGACCCGAGGGACGAAGTCCGGTGCCATGCCGGGGGAGTCCATTCGGACGTCCCTGATTGTCCGGAAGCCCGGGGTATTGTTCGCGGTGGGAACCCGGACGGCCACGTCCTTGGTATCCTGCGGGACAATCGTCCGCGACGGAAGAGTCCCCACCCGGCCGACGGACGGGAGCCCTCACGATCATCTGGCCCAAGAGCCGGCGGAGACTGATCGGCCAGGAGAGGCCGAAGAGGATGCGGAGCGGCGTCAGCGCCAGGGTCGCCAGCAGCAGCCGGAAGGTCCACTGGCCGAGCCAGTCGGTGATGAAGCTGATGGGGTTCGCGCCCAGATCACCCGTGAAGGTCCGGAAGGCGAGGATCGTCAGCGGGAGAAGACAGAGAACCCAGGCGACGCCCTTTAGGGCGATCCGCTCAGGTCGAGTCACGCACTGCCCCCCGAATGACCAATGGCCTTTGTGTCCTCATTGGTCATTGTTTAGTAGTCCTTCCGCAGATCCATCCCGCTGTACAGCGACGCCACCTGGTCGGCGTAGCCATTGAACATCAGGGTTTTCCGGCGCAGGAACTCGCCGAGGCGCCGCTCGGTAGCCTGGCTCCAGCGGGGATGATCCACGGTCGGGTTCACGTTGGAGTAGAAGCCGTATTCGTTGGGGGCGGCCTTGTTCCACGCCGTCAGCGGCTGCTTGGCCAGCAGACGGATCCGGACGATGGACTTGGCGCTCTTAAATCCATACTTCCACGGCACCACGATGCGGATGGGCGCACCGTCCTGGTTGGGAAGGACCTGCCCGTACATGCCGACGGTGAGGAGGGTCAGCGGGTGCATGGCCTCGTCCAGCCGGAGGCCCTCCACGTATGGCCAATCCAGCGAGCCAAGGTTGAGGAGGCCCTGGCGCTGGGCCGGGAACTGCTGGGGGTCCAGGAGGGTCGTGAACTCCACGTACTTGGCCTCGCCTGTGGGCTCCACCCGCTTCAGGAGCGCGGCCAGCGGGTAGCCGATCCAGGGGATCACCATGGACCAGCCCTCCACGCAGCGGAGCGGGTAGATACGCTCCTCGAGCGGCTGGAGGCGCTGGAGATCTTCGATGTCGAAGGTCTTGGGCTTCCCCACCAGCCCGTCCACCTGGACCGACCAAGGCCGCGGCTTGAGCGTGTGCGCCAGGCGCGATGGATTGTCCTTCTCCACGCCGAACTCGTAGAAGTTGTTGTAGGTGGTAGCGCTCTCGAACTTGGTCACGGCATCGGCAATGCTGTAGGTGGGATTCCGCGTGGCCTTGAGCGGCTGGCCGGAGGGAGTGGCGGCGCCCGCCTCGCAGGCCGCAGCAGCCGGTAGGAGGGCCAGCGCCGCGGCCCCCGCCATGAAGGCCCGGCGATTGAGGTAGAGGTTCGGGTCCGTGATATCGGATGCCTTGAACCGGGGTGACTTTCGTATCAGCATGCGCGACTCCTTGTGCGCCGGTCGAACCGGCATGGTGGAGCGAATGTGAGATTCACCCAGTAAACGGCTGGCGACCCACATTCACCCCAAGCCATGTGCCGCCGTCCGTAAGGACGGAGGGGAAGCGTTGACACCCGCAAGATACACTCCAGCCGCCACGGCCACTCATTCACGCCAGACATTGCATTTCATCATCCGTCCGGTTCAACCCCCCCGGAGCATCGCCGCAAGCAAAAGCGCGATGACCGTCATGCTATCCACGATCTCCGCCCGTCGCACCATCTGCAAAGCCTCCTGGAACGAAAACACCTGTCGCTCAAAGAACTCAGTGCTGTCGGGCAGGCGATCGGCCGGGCGCAAGTCCTCTCCCAGGTAGAGATGGGCGGTCTCGTTCATGACGCTCTTGCTCGGGTTGTACGTGCTAATCCATGTCAGGCGACCGGCGGTGAGCCCAGCCTCCTCGGCCAACTCTCGTTGAGCGGCCGCTTCTAATGCCTCGCCATTTCGGACGCCGCCCGTGGGCATTTCCCACACAAACCGCTGCGCTACATACCGGTACTGCCCCACGAGGAGGACATGCTGCGGATCAACAAAGGGCAGCACGCCCACACATTCCCCGCAATCGATGATCCCATAGATCGTCTCTCGACCGTCAGGCATGAGAACCTTATCCTCGCGAACGGCCATCCACTTGTTCGCATACACGCGGCGAGTCGTGAGCTGTGTCCAGGGGGAACGTGCGAGTGAGGATGGTTTCATGGATGAGACACTCCACCATCTTTGGGGAAAAAGCCAGACAGTGTAGTCGCCAAGTCGCGACAAAACGCCGCCGTCCGCGACGCTCGGGCGTCCGCGCAGAGGCGCAATTCCTGCACCAGCCGGGCGAGATCTTCCGCCGTGTCCACATCATGCCATTCCGGAAGGTAGGACACCGCCAAGCCCAGTGTCCTGGCACGTCGATCGGTCTCGCCGAGCACCCGATCGGTGCTCCAGGGCATTTCCCGAAAGAGGGCAGGCACCGGTTGCGCGAGGCCGATCAAGTAGTATCCCCCGTCGGGACAGGGTCCCAGCACGATGGGAACACCCTGCAGGCGGTCAAACACCTCGTGCAGGTATTTGCGAGGGAGATCCGGGCTATCCGTCGACACGGCCGCAACCTTCTCATAGCCTCTGCGAAACAGCGCGTGAAACGTGTTCGCGAGCCGTGCCCCTAGATCCGCTCCTTCCTGAGGAATCAGCAGAAAGCGGCCCGACGTCATCTGCGCAAACTCGGCCTCCGCACTCGACGGCGTGTAGGCGACGACCGGATCGACGCCCGGCAGGTCGGCCACGAGATCCAGGACATCACTGAGAAAACACCGATACAAACGCGCTGCCATCTCCGGGGTCAGGGGCGGACAGAGCCGGGTCTTCACCTGGCCGGCTCGGGGATCCTTCGCCATGACAAACAAAGCGTTCGTCACCGCGTCTCTCCCTCCGGTCGACTCATCGGGGCGGTCCCCAAGCATAGCGAAACACGGTCACGAGGAAATGGTAGCCCGACAACAAGCTGCCGCGGAGCGTTCCGGCGACTTTGGAACGACCCACGCGGCGGCGGCAATTCACGGGAACCTCCGTAATCCGCAGGCCATGCCTGGCCGCCTTTCCGACCATTTCAATGGGCCATCCATACGTCGGGTGGGACATCCCAAGGCGCGCCAACGCCACCGCCCGGATGGCGCGGAAGGGACTGCATCCGTGAGGCGCACGCCGTCGAGCAGCCGCACCAAAACGAGCACGAGCCTATTCCCCCAGCGCTGGTGCGCCGAGAGGGCCCCCGGTTCCCACCGACCGCGCAGGCGGGACCCGAGCATCAGGTCGGCCGTTCCTTGCCGGATCGGCTCCAACACCCGAGCCACATCCTCGGGGACGTCGCTGCCGTCCCCATCCAAGAAGACGAGGATGCCGTCAGGTCCCGCGGCGCGCACGCCGGCCAGACAGGCGCGGCCATACCCGCGGTGCGGCTCGAACACGACGCGCGCGCCTGCCGCGGAGGCCCGTTCAGCCGTGCGGTCGCAGCTTCCGTTATCCACCACGATGATGTGTTGGATGAGGGTGCGGTCCAACCGCGCGACAGTCTCGCCAATTGCCCCTTCTTCGTCGAGGGCCGGAATGATCGCCGTGACTCGCATGGGGGAAGACATTGCCCTCTTCCGCGTCGAGGGAATCATCGGTGCGGTGTCGTGCCTCGCGGGAAGTCGCCCCTCCTCCGCCTCTTCCGGCCAAACCGCTCTTAGCCGATCTGAGGTCCCTGGGCCGCAAGCCTCCCGGGAGCTGTGCCCTGATCCTGCTTTCTCCCACGCCACTGCCACACCAGCAAGAACAGGAACGGCACGTATTCCAGCATGCCGATGACTGGTCGGACCGTCGGAGTCGGCATCGGGTAGAACGCGTAGCTCAACGCGACGGCCCCGCTCAGGTAGAGCCACACCGGTTTGGTTCCCGAGGCGGGCCTCCTGCCGCATTTCTCGGCCCCATGACTCTTGACGCTGAGCGGATCGACTTCTAAATGGACCAGCATCGGCCGCAGCCCTGGCAGGGGTCGGGTGCTGTATCGCTTTCAAACTGGGTCCGGAATCTCCGATACCCTTCGCCGTTCCAAATGGCGGCGAACGGCTCGTCCAAGGCGTTCCCGAGGATCAGCGCCGCGTAATCCTTGGCGGTCCAGGGTGCGATGCAGCAGGGGAGCACGTTCCCGTTAGCGGTGATGTAGCTCAGGCTCCAGGGCCGCTGGCAACCGGACCAGGGACGCTCGCGCTCTTCGGCCGTCAGGCTCCTCTCGGGCGTCGCGTTGCCCGAGGCGGACAGGGTGATGGCTAGCTCGCGGCTCAGCCGAGCGGCCTCTGCCAGCATTTTCTCTTCCACGGCAGAGAGTGTCGCGTACAGGGACTGCTCCTGGACCGCCAGCCCCTCCCCGTAATAGACGAGGCGCTGGACGTTCACCTGGGCCGCGCCCACGTGGCCCGCCAGACGGACGAAGTCCGAAAGCTCCGCGATGTTTCGCTTTGTGACCGTGAACCAAAGGGAGATCCTTGGTAGCCCGACCCCGAGCTCTTCCTTCAGGTGCGTCAGGGCCATGACATTCTCCACGACCCGGTCGAACATGCCCACCCCCCGGATCGCCCGGTAGGTGCCGGCCGTCGCTGCGTCCATGGAGACCCGCAGCTCGTCCAGGCCGCTCTCGATGAGGGCGCGTCGCTTCTTCTCCGTCAAACCAATGGCGTCGGAATTGAACACGACCGTGGCTCCGCGGACCTTGAGGTGGCGGATCATCCCGAATAAGTCCGGGTTGAGCAGGGGCTCGCCGATCCCGTGGAGGAGCACCCGTTCAAGGCGCGGGAACTGATCCACGATCTGCGCCAGCTCCGCCAGCGTCAGGTCCTTGGG
>JBIOJT010000288.1:0-5860 GCA_044451055.1 Methylomirabilales bacterium (SeqCode) | reverse complement strand
GGGTTGGAGCGGGACAACGCCGCGCGGACCCGGACAGACGACCACGTTCGGTAAGGCCGCAATGGACGGCTGGCAGACACCCCACCAGGCTATTCCATCGGCTCCGCTACCCTTGCCTCAGGAACGACGGCTACCGTGTTGAGTGCCCGTCGCCCGGAATGAGGGCCCTGACCGACGGGAAGAGTTCCGGCCTATCCCGATGTGTCGGAGGCTCCTGTTCCGCTGGCGATGCCAAGATAGACTTTCTGGACCTGCGGATCGTTCTCAAGCTGGCTCGCCGGACCTTCCAGGACGGTGTGCCCGGTCTGCAGCACATAGGCGTAGTCCGCGAACTCCAGAGCCAACTGCACCGACTGCTCAGCCAAAAGTAGGGTCAACCCCTCTCGACGGAGACGCTCCAGGGTATCGTACAGAGCCTCCACGACCATGGGAGCGAGACCCAGGCTCGGTTCGTCGAGCAGGAGCAGCTTCGGCGCGCTCATCAGTGCCCGGCCCAACGCCAGCATTTGACGCTCCCCTCCGCTCAGTGTCCCTGCGCGTTGCTTTCGACGCTCCGCCAGGGGCGGGAAGAGTGTATACACCCTGTCCAGCAGGAAGGGGATGCGCCGCCGATCGGAGAGGGCCGTGGCTCCCAACCGGAGGTTCTGCTCCACGGTCTGGCCGACGAACAGACGCCAGCCCTCGGGAGAGAGGGTAAGTCCCTTCGAGACAATGGTGCAGGCGTCCAGGTGTTCGGTCCGCTCTCCATTCCACTCGATCGTTCCCGACGTGGCACGGACCAGCCCGACAATGGCGTTGAGTGTCGTGGTCTTCCCCGCCCCGTTGGAGCCGAGCAACGCGACCACGCTGCCCTGGGGAACCTCCAGGGACACGTCGGCGACCCCGACAAGGTCACCGTAGTGCACTTCCAGATGCCGAACCTTCAGAATCCCCTGGTGGCCATCACTGCTGTCGCGCATGTCCCGCACCATGCTCACCCAGCCTGCTGGCGCCCGGCGAATCGGCGTGACTTCCTCCCGGCCCCGAGGTATGCGTCGATGACCTTCGGGTCGTTCACGATCTCCACCGGCCTGCCCATGGCGATGATCTCCCCGTGATTGAACACGATGACCCGCTGGGCCAGAGTCAGGACGACTTCCATGATGTGTTCCACGATCACCAACGTCACGCCCGTCCGGTGGATCTCCCGGACCAAGGCGATGGCCTGCTGGATCTCCAAGGGCGTGAGCCCGGACAGGGCCTCGTCGAGCAGCAGCAGGCGCGGTCCCGTCGCCAGCGCCCGGGCGATCTCCAGCCGCTTGCGGCCCGGCGTCCCCAGGCTTCTCGCCCGATGATCGGCCTGCGCCATGAGACCGGTGAACTCGAGGATCCGCCTGGCCTCCTCGCGCGCATTGGCCTGATGGGCGTGGCGGAGAAACGCCCCGACCATGACATTGTCGAGGAGGGTCATGTCTTCAAAGGTCGCGGGGACTTGGTAGGTGCGTCCGATCCCCAGGTGGGCGTGTGCTTCAGGAGATGCACGGGTCACATCCACGCCGTCGAAGATCACGGACCCGCTGGTGGGCACAAGCTCTCCGCTGAGACAATTGAAGAAGGTGGATTTCCCGGCCCCGTTGGGGCCGATGATCCCCACGATCTCCCCCGGGGAGATCTCGAGATCAGCGCCCGCGACGGCCGAGAAACCTTGAAAGGCTTTCGAGACCTTGTGTGCCTTCAGGAGGATGGCCGAGTTCATTCTGTCCGCCCCACTCGACTCTTCTGAGCCAGGTAATGGTTCCAGATTTCCAACAGCCCTCCCGGTTCAAACCGGGACAACAGGATGATGATCCCGCCGTAAAGGATAAATGTCAGCCCATTGCCCTGGCCCCCGAACAGGCTGTTGGCGAACGTCTGAAGGGGAATGAGAAGGGCTGCTCCCACCAACGGCCCGATGAGGGTTCCCGTCCCCCCAAGGGCGGCCATGATCACCATCTGCACGGACACCAGGATGCCGAACACGCTGTCCGGATCGACAAACCCCAGCATGACGGCGTACAAAGACCCGGCCAGAGAGGTGAAGGCCGCGCTCACGATCAGCGCGTACAGCTTGTAGCGGGGAGCAGAGACCCCAAGGCTGCGAGCCGCGCGCTGCCCCGCCTTGATCGCCCGCAGGTAGTATCCCATCCGGCTCTGCTCCATATGGTAGGTGAAGGCCAAGACCGAGGCGAGCACGACTAGGAAGATGTAGTAGTAGGGTATCGAGCTTCGATAGGAGAGATCCCAGATTGTTCGTCCGCTGGCCGGGCCACCCAGGCCTCTGGCGGCCCCGACGAACTCCCAGTTCGTGACCAGGAGGCGGATCAACTCGGCGATGGCGATCGTGGCCATGGAGAGGTAATGGCCGTGCAACCGGAAGGTGGGCATGCCGATGAGGATGGCAATGCCCGCACTCACGGCCATGCCCACGGGGATCCCCAGCAGGGGCACGCCTCCCCAATGGGTGTACACGAGCAGGGGAAGGTACGCTCCCACGCCAAAGAACATGGCATGTCCAAAGGACACCTGACCCGCATACCCGCCGACGATGTTCCATGCCGACGCGAGGACCGCCCACAGGAGCACCAGGGCCATCATGCGCTCGTAAAACGGATCCTGGAATGTCAGGGGAGCAACGAGAAGAACGACTCCGAGAGCCAACCATCCCCACCGCATCAGCTGGTCCCCAGGAGACCCTGCGGTCGAACCCAGAGAATCGCCACGAACAAGGCGAAGACGACCACGTCCTTATACACCGGGCCGATATAATACGCCGACGCTGCCTGGATCAGCCCGATGATCAGGCCGGCCAGCATCGCCCCGGGGACGCTGCCGAACCCCCCAAAGCACACCACGACGAAGGCGATCAGGACCAGGGATTCCCCCACGGTAGGCGTGAGGTAGAAGAACGTTGCAATCAGAGCGCCCGCGATGCCTGCGCTGGCGGAGGCCAACCCCCACGCCAGCGCCTGCATGCGGTCGGGGCGGATGCCCATCAGCATGGCCGCCTGGCGGTCTTCGGACACCGCCAGGATCTGGCTGCCGAGCGTCGTGCGGGTGAGCAGCAGATGCATGCCGATGGTGAGGGAAATCGCCACCACGCCGGCGACGAGCTGCGGGAAACCGATCAAGATGCCACCCAGCTTCAGGCTCCCGCTGAGCGCCGATCCGGGAAGCGTGACAAAGGTCGCCGAAAAGAACCAGAAGACGGTGTAACGCATCAGGAGCGCGAGCCCAAAGGTGGAGAGGATCTGGGCGAGCATGGGCCCGCGCATGACCTGCCGAATCATCCCGTAGTAGACGGCCGCCCCGAGGATGAATAGCGCGATGGCCGCCAGCAGCGTGAACACCAGGGGACCGGCGTGCAGCGCCACCACCGCCAAGTAGGCGATATACATCCCCAGCATCACAAAGTCCCCGTGGGCGAAGTTGACGACGTTCATCATGCCCCAGATCAGCGTCAGTCCCGAGGAGAATAGGGCGTAGACGGCCCCCAGCAGGAGGCCGCCTACGATTACCTGGAGGGCGATCACGGTGGGTTACCGCCACCCCTTGAAGGGCCACGCCAGCGAGCCGTGCGCCGCCGACTCGGGCCAGATGGTGACGTATTCCTTCCCCACCAACTGGTTGACGTACGTGGAGGCCAGGGTGTTCATCCCCGTGGCATCATAGCGGATACCCCTGTACCCCATCATGAGTTGATTCGGAGACAGGTTGGTCTCTGCCAGGGCCTTGCGAATGGCCTCCGGCTGGGTGGACCCGGCGCGATTGATGGCCTCCATCAGGGCGAAGAATCCCTGCATGTTGCGCCCGCTGGTGTCGTCCAGGTTCACGCCGGTCTTGGCCTTGTACATCTCGTTGATTCGATATGTCGCGCTCCCGGGTTTTCCGATATCCCACGCGGTCCGGTTGACGACTCCCTGGGCGATGCTCCCCACGTTCTGGATGTACGAGGGATCGGAGAACCCCGTGTCGTCTCCAATCACCATCCGGGGCGAGTAATCGAGCGCCTTGAAGGTTTTCGTGAACAGCAGCGCGTCCGAGGTATAGCTGATAAATATCGCCACGTCGGGATCCTTCTGCTTGAGCTGCAGCACCTCAGCCGATAGGTCGGTGCTGTTGGCGTTGTAGGGGATTTGGGCAGCGAGGGTGAATCCTCCCTTGACCAGCACATCCCGAATCTCGCCGCCGACGGAGGTGCCGTATTCGGTGTTCTCGTTGACGATCGCGAAGGTCTTGACTTTGGTGCCGGACTTACTCAGGTCCGTCAGGAATCCAAGGTAGGCTTCGGCGTAATTCGATCCGATCGGGGTGCTGCGGAAGATCCACTTGAATCCTCGGGCGTTGATAACCAAGGAGGAGGAATCGCCCACCATCCAGGGGATCCCGTACCGCTCGGCGACAGCCGTGGCCGGAACGGTGACGGACGAGTGATAGGCCCCCTGTAGGGCGACCACTTTCTCCTGGGTGATCAGCCGCAGGGTTTCGCTTTGCCCGACGGACGGATTGCCCTGGTGGTCGGCAAAGGTCACCTGAACTTTCGCCCCGCCGAGGTTCGGCATCCCGGCCGTGTTCCCGAGAGGAAGGCGCGCGAGTTCAGGATGGCCCCGGTTGATGATGTCGACGGCGACTTCAATCGCCGCCTTGGTGGCTTGACCGGCGGCAGCCGCGTTGCCGCTCAGGGGCTCGATCACGCCGATCTTCACGACGGGAGGCGCCCCGGCCTGAGCGAGCGCTGAAAGCCCGAGCAATACGAGCACGACCCCGCATACCAGCATGTTTCGCATGTGGATGCCCTCCCTGCGTGTTGGGTGAAGTGTTTCGTTGGACGCGCATCCCGCGTCGACAAGCTCCAGGGGCTCCCGCGCCGACGGAAGGACAGCGCCGCCGAATCTCTCTACTTGAGGCTGAACCCCCCATCCACCAGGAGGACTTGCCCCGTGATGAAGTTGGCATCCTCGGAGGCCAGGAAGAGGATGGCCTTGGCAATATCCTCGGGCTGGGCCATTCTCTTGAGGTATGATCCTTCGATCATGACCTTTTTCACCGCGTCGGGGAGAGAGGCGGTCATCTCTGTCAGGGTATGGCCCGGGGCCACGGTGTTCACGTTGATATGCGGGGCCAATTCCTTGGCCAGTGTCTTGGTGAGATTGATCACGGCGCCCTTGGCGGCGCTGTAGTCCATGATCCCCTCCCGGCCGCAGTGGTCGATGCCCCGGATCGAGGAGATGTTGACGACCTTCCCCGATTTTCGGGCCAGCATGTGCTTCGCCGCCGCCTGGGCGCAGAGGAAGACCCCGATGAGATTGACTTCCAGCGTCCTGATCCACTCCTCCGCGGTCTTCTCCAGAAACGGCTTGGGGATGGACATCCCTGCATTGTTCACGAGGATGTCGATGCGGCCGAACTCCCGGATGAATGCATCCACGGTGCTTTGGACTTGGTCTGTCTTGGACACGTCCGCCAGAAAGGTCTTGAGCTTATACCCCCGGGTCCGGGCCGTCTCCGTCACTCTGTTCAAATGGTCCTGGTTGATATCGACGACACCCACCTCCCCACCCTCCGCGAGCATCATCAGGGCGGTGGTGGCCCCGATCCCCCTTCCTCCCCCGGTGATGAGGGCCGTCTTCCCCTGAAATCTCATCCCCTCGCCTCCTTTTCTTTTCACTGACACCCTGCATTCCCTCGCGTGGATCCATGCGTTCTGGCGCCGTGACCGATCCCCGCTTCTCCTCGGGCCTCTGCCCGGTCACGACATGAATGGGGACGACGGGCGCGCCTAGGTCTCGCCTCCCCTGCCGGAAGATCCGCCGGGAAAGCCGAGGCGAGCGGAGATCTCTCTCGC
>JBIOJT010000287.1:0-5878 GCA_044451055.1 Methylomirabilales bacterium (SeqCode) | reverse complement strand
CAACACCTCTGTGTAACGGCTAGGGCGAATCTGGGCACTGGGAGGAGAACCTTCCGATACCTGAGGAGGATCTCGCTTCTGGGTCACCCTCGGGTTCCCGCAGCTGAGGTCGGCATGCCGGTGCTCCACGGAAATCCGGCTGCAGCTCACACCAAAGCTATCTTGCCAGCCAGGGTTCGCAAGTCCGGCACTTCCAGATCTGGGCGGGCCTGGGCGACAGGCGTCGCGCCAAGGCCTGCCTTGTTCCGGCGCCTGTTGACCCACACGGTTGACAATCCCAGCACATTCGCTGGCGCGATGTCGTGGAAGAGGCTTTGAGCGACGTGGAGGATCCGTTTCTGCGGCACTCCGATGCGTTCAAATGCCAACCGGAAGTTGTTCAACGAGGGCTTGTAGGATTTGGCTTGTTGGGCCGTGATGATCCAATCGAACTTGACCTGAAGCCGCTCCGCCGAAAAGGCGAAGAGGTCATCGTCGATATTGGAAAGGATGGCCAGGCGGTACTTCCGATGCAGCGCCTGCAACGCCGAGGGAGAATCCGGAAAGGCCGGCCATTCCTTCACCGACATCGAGAACTGCTGCATCTCCGCTGCCGTGGGCACAAACCCGAGGCGTGCGCCAAGCCCTTCCAGGACCGATCGGAGGACGGCTTTGTATTCGCGGTACTCCCCGAGTTCGGCCGCGGACTCCAATTCACCATATGACTCCAGCACGCTGTCAGGGATCAGATCGATCCGATGAGCGGCAAAGATGGGCCGCAAGGATTCCAGGATCCCGGTTTCCCAATCGATCAATGTGCCATAGCAGTCAAAGGTCAACACCTCAAAATCATTCCATTGCAGCATGAATCTCCTCCGAAAGATGGTGAGGGAATGGGCCTATCAATGAGCCGTTCCCGTGCCGGCGCTTCGCCTCGGGTACCTGCCTTGGAGTCAGGGTCCTGAACGGTGAAGCGCCGTCACCGAGAATGGTGCAATCCCAAGTGAGACAGGTGAGTCAGGTTTTCCGGCGCGTGGATTGTCTCGGGAAGCCGCTCGTCAGGGATTGGCACTCCGAGAACCGCATGGACTGGAAGCACGCCGGCCCAGACTGGCCAGGTGTAATCTTCCTCGTCGTCCTTGGGGGGCCCGGTCCGGATCTTCGCAGAGCCTTCCACGATCGGCATGGACAGCACGGTTGTCACCTTCAGCTCCTGACTGGTGACCGGACGGAGCTCTGCCCAGCGCCCCGGCAACATGCGCTCGACGAAGTCCTCCAGCGCCTTGGTCTTTGCGGCCCCGTCTTCGAGCTTGTGCGCCTTGCCGAACAGCATCACCGAGCGATAGTTGATCGAATGATGGAATGCCGAGCGTGCGAGCACGAGACCGTCCACATGGGCGACGGTCATGCACACGTCCACGCCCGTCTGCAGTGTTCGAAGCATCCGGCTCGCGCTGGAGCCGTGCCAGTACACGTGCTCTCCATTCCGCCAGTACGCGGTCGGCGTCACGTAAGGTTTCCCGTCGATGACGTAGCCAACGTAACAGAGGAAACCCGCGTCCAGGATTGAGGCGATCGTCCCGAAATCGTAGCGACCGCGATCGGGAAGGCGTCTCACCCGGGAGCGCGGGGTGGGTGTCAGGTCATTCATCGGTATCTCCAGTTTTCAAGAGCCAGCCTTGGTATAGGGGACGTTGTCGACTGAGTGGAATTATTGTTCTTCCGCCCTCGCGACGGTCTTCGCGATCCCCGAGGTCGAGACGCCGAGGCAGCGCGCCGCATCGGCTAGGGAGAGCCCGAGCTGCGTCACGAGGTGGACCGCAAGCTGGGACCGCACGGTCGCGATCTGGCGTCGGCGGCTTCCTAGGCGCAGCTCCTCCGCGCTGATCTTCTCGTGCTGGCACCGCCGGCGGATGAAGGACTGCGCCTTCTGGAGCCGTTGCACGCGGGCGTGCTGCGTCTGCTGCCGCTCATCGCCCGTGGCCAGCAGCCGTTTGACGAACGCCCCGCTCCCCAGGATGCGCGCATCCGCCAGCACCCGGTCCGTCCGTTGGCGGAGGGCCCGGACCTCGGCCCAGCCCCCCAGGGAGCGGATCAGGCCCCCGCCGACCAGCTCGGGGCGGTGGCCCTGCGGGACGCCGTCCCGCATGAAGGCTCGATAGGCGCGGATCGCGGTGCGCTCGGTCGGCCCAAACGAGGCCAGCACATAGGGGCGATCCTGCCACGGGTGGGGCCATCGGCCCAGGATCCCCGCATGGCCGCACCAGGGATATCGGTCCAAGTGGGGGAGATCGACCACGAGGTTGGCGCGGAGTGGGTTGAGGTGGATGTAGCGCACAAGCTCCTGGAAGTAGGCGTCTTCCTCGACCACGATGGACTTGTAGCGATTCTGGAACAGGTGTCCGTGTCGTCGATGCCGCCGGTTATAGGCGAGCGCATAACCGGTGAGGAGCCGGCGCATGAACCGCGGCAACCCCTGGGACCCGCTCCGGAGCAGCAGATGGGCGTGGTTGGGGAGGAGGGCCCAGGCGTAGACGGTCGTCCCGGTCGCCGTGGCGACGTCTCCCAGCCGGGCCAGGAAGGCTGCGCGGTCCTCTTCATCGGCGGCGATCTTCCCCCGCTCGATTCCGCGGAGGATGGCGTGGTGCAATGTGCCTGGGGCGTCGAGCCGTGCCTGTCGTGGCATCCGCGATCTGATCCTCCGTCCTGAGTCGCGGGGAACGCTATCAGAATTATTCCACTCCGTCAACAACGTCCCCCATTGCATCCCCCATTGCGGGGAAGGGTGGAAAGGGAGACAAGGCGACAAGGAGACAGTCCGAATGCGGAACGATGAATGCAGATTGCGGAATTGAAGCGACGAAGACCGGGGATGATCAGTCGAATCGGGCGCCCTTCCGCTTGAGGGCGGGGAGGATCTTCTTGCGCAGGCGAAAGGCCTTGGGCGTAACTTCCAAGAGCTCGTCCTCCCGGAGGAACTCCAGGGCCTGTTCCAGGCTCATGGCCCGCGGCGGGATGAGCTGGACCGTGGCCTCGTCGGTGGATGCCCGCATGTTGGTGAGCTTCTTCTCTTTGGTGATGTTGACGTCGATATCTTTGTCACGGGAATTCTCCCCCACGATCATCCCCTCGTAGACCTCGTCGCCCGGAGAAATGAACAGCTCTCCACGCGGCTGCAGATGCCCGATGGCGTAGGCCGTGGCCCGTCCCGCCCGATCCGCCACCAGGGCGCCGGTGGCGCGGTGCGGGATGTCCCCCTGCCAGGAATCATACCCATCGAAGAGGTGATTCAGGATGCCCATCCCTCGGGTATCTGTCAGGAATTCGGTGCGGAAACCGATCAGGCCTCGGGAGGGCAGGCGAAACTCCAGACGGACCCGTCCGGTCCCATGGTTGATCATCTTGGTCATCCGCCCTCGGCGTATCCCCACCTTCTGGGTCACGACCCCGATGAACTCCTCGGGGCAGTCCACCACGAGTATCTCCATGGGCTCGTGCCGCTGACCGTTGATCTCTCGGGTCAGGACCTCGGGTTTGCCCACCGACACCTCATACCCCTCGCGCCGCATCATCTCGATCAGGATGGCAAGCTGCAGTTCGCCGCGCCCTGACACCTTGAAGGTATCCGGCGAATCCGTCTCCTCCACCCGAATGGAGACATTGGTGAGGAGCTCCTTGGCGAGGCGTTGCTTCAGCTTGGACGAGGTGACGTGCTGTCCCTCGCGCCCGGACATGGGGGAATTGTTGACGGAGAACATCATGGCGATGGTCGGCTCGTCCACTGTGATCGGCGGGAGCGGACGGGGGTCTTCGGGATCAGACAGCGTCTCACCGATGCTTCCCGCCTCCAGGCCGGCGACCGCGACGATGTCGCCGGGACCGGCCTCCTCGACCTCGCTCCGGCGCAAGCCCTGATATCCGTACAGGCCGGTGACTTTCGCAGCAACGTGCTTCCCGTCGAGACGGCACAACATCACGTCCTGGCCCTTGCGCATCCGGCCGTTGAAGATCCGCCCGATCAGCAGGCGCCCAACGTAGTCGTCGTAGTCGAGGGTGATCACCAAGAGTTGCAAGGGATGCGACGGCACGTACGTCGGCGCGGGGACGGTCCGCAGGATCTCCTCAAACAGGGGGATGAGAGGCTCATCCGGGCCGTCCGGCTTCGTGCGGCAGAGCCCTCTGCGGGCGTCGCAGTAGAAAACGGGGAATTCTAGCTGCCTGTCGGTGGCGTCGAGGTCGATGAACAGGTCGTAGACCTCGTCCAGCACCTCTTTAGGCCGCGCGTCGGACCGATCAATCTTGTTGATGACCACGATGGGCATAAGGCCCTGCTCCAGGGCCTTGCGAAGGACGAAGCGGGTTTGGGGCAAGGGACCTTCGCTGGCGTCCACGAGGAGCAGGACCCCGTCCACCATCTTGAGGGTCCGCTCCACCTCGCCGCCGAAGTCGGCGTGCCCCGGAGTGTCCACGATATTGATGTGCGTCCCGCGATAAGAGATGGCGGTGTTCTTGGCCATGATGGTGATGCCCTTCTCCCGCTCGAGGTCAATGGAATCCATGACCCGTTCCACCACGTACTCGTTCGCGCGGAAGATCCCACTCTGCCACAGCATGGCGTCCACCAGCGTGGTCTTGCCGTGGTCCACGTGGGCGATGATGGCCAAGTTTCGGACGTCGTTCCGGGTTTCCTGCCGCATGAATCCGTGCCTCCAGGGGATACGCGTGAGTCCAGGTGATTATGACAGGCGGCGGACCGCAGAAAGCAAAACGCCGCGAGGCGACTGGTCCTCGCGGCATCAGGTGTCCATCCAATCCCGTCAGAACCTGGGCGCAGTGTACAGAGGCTACTTCGCCAGGTCAAGCGCGAAGTACCGAGCGCCGAGCACCGAGCGCCGGACCCTCAGAAGACCAGGGTGTCGCAGAGGAGGGTGCCGAAGAGTTCCTTGGGGCGGTTGAAGTAGCCGATTTCCACGCGGGGGAATTCGCGGCGGATGGCTTGGAGGATCGTCCGGATGCCCACGCACTTCCCCCGGGCCGGCGGCACGGTCTTGAGGTACAGCTCGGGATCAATGCTGAGGTTCCGCATCTGGATCATGTCCAGACCGGTTTCGCGGGTGAGATTGAGCAGCGCCTCCAGCTCCTCCTCCCGGTCGGTCACGCCGGGGAAGACCAGGTAGTTGATGGTGGTGTAGAGGCCCAAGGCCTTGGCCCTGCGGATGGATTCGCGGACGTCCTCCCACCGGTAGTAGCGGGGCTGGTAGTAGGCTGTGTAGGTTGGGCCCAGGGCGCTGTTCAGGCTGATCCGGATGCTGTCCAGGCCGGCACGCGCGATCTGCTCGACCCGCTGGGGGAGGCTGCCATTGGTGTTGCAGTTCAGGGTGCCGCGGTCGGTCGTCGCTCGGATCCGGCGGATGGCCTCCGCGATGGCGTCCGCCTGGAGGAGCGGCTCTCCCTCGCAGCCCTGGCCGAAGCTGGCGATGGCCTCGGGGACGCTCGTAAGGAACGGCAGCGCCACCTCCACGATGTCCCGGGCGCTGGGCGCATATCGGATGCGCTCGTGCGAGGCGGGGGAGGCGGTGGACGGCTGCCACGAGATGCATCCCACGCAGGCAGAGTTGCAGGCATTGGCCACCGGCAGCGGCGTCTCCCATCGGCCCAGGAAGAGGTTCTTGGCGGCCAGGCAGTGGTACTCGGTGGCGCAGCGCACGAGCTGCCGCAGGATCGGGTTCTGGGGCGCCTGGCTCAGGCGGCTCTCGATCAGGGGCAAGAGTTCCCGATCGTCGTAGTGACGGGCCGCGGAGTGGTCCATGGGATCGGTGCGGATGGCGGCGGCGACAAATGCTCCTGTGTCCCAACCCACCGCCCCGTAAGGCCACAGGGGGAGGGGCGGCTGAGGGGT
>JBIOJT010000286.1:0-5919 GCA_044451055.1 Methylomirabilales bacterium (SeqCode) | reverse complement strand
CTTGCCGCGGGTCCTGTGCAAGGGCGAGGGCCTTCCCCGCGAACGAAGCGGCGCGGGGAACGAAGTAGCCGTTATTCCGCGCTGCGTAGTAACTGCGGAGGTGATGATCATGGCACTCTGCACCGAATGTGAGGCCGAGATCCCGCTGGACCCATCAACGGAGATCGGGGAGATCATCCAGTGCCCGGACTGCGGCATGGACCTGGAAGTGCTCAGCGTGCACCCGCCGGAGCTGGCCCCCGCCCCCGAGGAAGAGGAGGACTGGGGCGAATGAGAATCGGCATCCTGTGCTCGCTGATCCGCAAGGAAGAGAAGCTGCTCTTCGAAGAGTTTCGCCGGCAGGGGCTGGAGTTCACCCGTATCGATGACCGGGAGCTGATCCTCAACTTGCATCACCGGCAGTGGGACTTCGACGTCGTCCTCGAGCGGTGCATCAACCACTCCAGGGCCCTGCACACCCTGAAGTATCTCAACGATTGTGGCGTGAAGACCGTCAACACGTACGAGGTGGCCAGCACCTGCGGCGACAAGCTCTTGACGACCCTGGCCCTGATCCGCGACGGCATCCCCACACCCAAGGTCTACGTGGCCTACACGCCGGAGTCCGCGCTCCAGGCGATCGAATCGCTCGGCTACCCGGTCGTCCTCAAACCGGCCGTGGGTTCCTGGGGCCGCCTGCTGTCCAAGGTGAACGATCGCGACGCCGCCGAGGCCCTCCTGGAGCACAAGGAAACCCTCGGCTCCTATCACCACTCCACCTATTACATCCAGGAGTACGTGGAGAAGCGCGGCCGGGACATCCGCTCCTTCGTCGTGGGAGACGAGACGATCTGCGCCATCTACCGGACCTCGCAGCATTGGATCACCAACACGGCTCGCGGCGGTATCGCCACCAATTGTCCCGTGACGCCCGACCTGAACGAGATCTCTGTCCGGGCCGCCAAGGCCGTAGGGGGCGGCGTCGTCGCCATCGATATCTTCGAGACGCCGGACGGCCTCATGGTGAACGAGGTTAACTACACCATGGAGTTCCGGAACAGCATTGACACCACCGGCGTGAACATCCCGGCCAAAGTCGTGGATTATGTCCTCGAGGTTGGCCGGCGGTGACCGAGAGGGGGTTCGGCAGTTCGAGTGTTCGTAAGTTCGACGGTTCGATGCCATGACTGGAGCCAGAACTCCCGAACCGTCGAACCACCGAACCACCGAACGCTTCCCGATGCTTCGGAGTTGCCCATGATCACAGTTGGCATCGTCGGCGCCTCCGGCTACACCGGGGGCGAGACCCTTCGCATCCTGCTTCGCCATCCCAACGTCGACGTCGTCCAGGCGACCTCGGAATCCAACGCCGGGCACTTCGTCCACACGATCCACCCCAACCTCCGGAAGCAATCCCAGCTCAAGTTCACCAGCATCAACGACCTCAAGCCCTGCGACGTCCTGTTCCTGTGTCTTCCCCACGGCAGCGCCATGCGGCGCATCGGACAACTGGAAGGCCTGGCGAAGACGATCATTGACCTCAGCGCCGACTTCCGCCTGCGGAACCCCGACGACTATCCGGTCTGGTACGGCCATCCCCACGAGGCCCCCCAGTACCTCGAACGGTTCGTGTACGGGATCCCGGAACTGCACCGCAAGGCCATCAGCCAGGCCCGATTCATCACGGGCGCCGGCTGCCTGGCCACGGCATCCACCCTGGGGCTGTTGCCGGTCTTCAAGCACGACATCCTCGCCAGGCGCGAGGTCTTCATCGAGGCCAAGGTCGGATCGTCGGCCGCCGGCGACACCCCGAACCTGTCCACCCATCACCCCGAGCGCAGCGGCTCGGTCCGATCGTTCCAGCCCACCGGCCACCGGCACACCGCCGAGATCGTCCAGGAGCTCAGCTTCGGCCAGCCGCTTGCGGTCCACTTCAGCGCCACCGCCATCGAGGCCGTGCGCGGCGTCTTGGCTACCTGCCACGTCTTCCTGAAAGACGGGGTGGAAGAAAAGGACCTGTGGAAGGCCTACCGGTCCGAGTACGGCGACGAGCCGTTCATGCGGATCGTCAAGGAGCGGCAGGGCATCTACCGCTACCCGGAGCCGAAGATCCTCGCCGGGACGAACTTCTGTGACGTGGGGTTCGAGAAGGAGGCCCGGGGATCGCGCCTGGTCGTCATGTCCGCCCTGGACAACCTGGTCAAGGGCGCCGCAGGCAACGGCGTGCAGGCCATGAACCTCGCCTGCGGCCTGCCCGAGACAGCCGGCCTGGAGTTCCCGGGGTTGCACCCAGTCTAGGCGGTTCCTGTCTGGAGTTTCCCAGGAGACCGGTTGTGCGGTTCAGTGAACTCGTCAGACTCCTGGAGCGAAACGGTTTCCGCCTCGTCCGGGAGAAGGGATCGGTGAGGTATTATCGGAAGCCCGGACTGGACAAGATTATCCGCATTGACTATCATGGCTCGAAAGAAGTGCCCACCGGCACCTGCCTGGCGATCCTGAAGGCAGCGGGCCTGAAAGCGGGAGAAGGGAATGCTTGACCTGAAGTACTCCTTGGTAATCGAAGCAACGGGGGATCCCGATTTCTTTGGCTTCTACTCTCCCGATCTCGAGGGTTTCACCGGGGTCGGTCATTCCGTGGAGGACTGCCTGTATCAGGCCAAGTGGGCGATGGAGGATCACATCGCCGTCATGAAGCAAGAGGGCCTACCTGTTCCCAAGCCCAACCCCAATCCCACCGTAATGATTCAGAACGACCCAAGAGTGGTGAAGGCCGCTGCCTCGCATTGAGCCTCTCGATCCACACTATACGCCTCGGAGCGACCCGGAGACATGCTCATCGTCAAGATCGGTGGCGGAACGGGGACACAACTTGACCCGACGGTCGCGGACCTCACCGAGATCCTTCGCGGCGGCCGGCGCCTCGTCCTCGTGCATGGCGCGTCGGGCGAGACCAACGTTCTGGCGGAGAAGCTCGGAAAGCCACCGCGCTTTGTGACCTCCGTCTCGGGTATCGAGAGCCGGTACACCGACCGGGAGACGCTCGAGATATTCGAGATGGCGTACTGCGGCAAGATCAACAAGGCCGTGGTGGAGGCGTTCCAGAGGCGCGGAGTGAACGCGGTGGGCCTCTCCGGCCTGGATGGGCGGATCTTCGAGGGAAAGCGCAAGGACACCATCACCATCCTGGAGGGCAGCAAGCGGAAGGTCCTGCGCGGTGACTACACGGGGAGGGTGGAGCGGGTGAACAGCGGCCTCGTGACCCTCCTCCTCGACCACGGCTACCTGCCCGTCCTCTGCCCGCCTGCGGCGAGCTACGAGGGCGAGGCGGTCAACGTGGATGGCGACACCGCGGCGGCCGAACTCGCCGCCGCCCTGAAGGCGGAGGAACTGGTCCTGCTCTCCAACGTGCCGGGCCTCCTGCGTGACCTCAAAGACCCGAACTCCCTCGTGGCGAAGATCCCGGCCAAGGCGATAGACGACTTCATGCCCCTCGCGCACGGCCGGATGAAGCGCAAGCTCATGGCTGCGGCCATCGCCCTCCGGGGTGGTGTCACGCGCGTCATCCTGGGCAGCGCCAACATCGAGAAGCCCGTGACCTCAGCGCTCGCCGGACAGGGGACCGTCATCCAGTGATCCCGGTTTTCCCTTCATCGGTGTCCACAATCGGTGGCCGTCATGAACCTTAAGTCGAGAGAGGACCTGTTTTCCGTCGGGGTGTACCAGAAGCGCGATGTCGCCATCGTCCGCGGCCAGGCGGCCCGTGTGTGGGATGAGACCGGTCGCGAGTACATTGACTGCGTGGCCGGCGTCGGCGTGGCGAACGTCGGGCACTGCAATCCTGCCGTGGTCAAGGCCATCCAGGATCAGGCCACCCGTCTGATCACCTGCAACGAACTCTTCTACAACGACGCCCGAACCCAATGCCTCGAGCGACTGAACCGGATCACCCCCGAGGGTATTGACCGGTTCTTCCTCTGCAACTCCGGCACCGAGGCGGTCGAGGGAGCGATCAAGTTCGCCCGGATGGCCACCGGGCGCAAGCGCGTGGTGGCCGCCATGAGGGGCTTCCACGGCAAGACCCTGGGCTCGCTCAGCGCCACCTGGGACAAGAAATACCGCGACCCGTTCGCGCCGCTGGTCCCGGATTTCGTGCACGCGGCCTACAACAATGTGGCGGACTTCGAGAAGGCGATTGACGACCAGACGGCCGCCGTGATCCTGGAGCCCGTCCAGGGGGAGGGCGGCGTACGTCCGGCATCGGCCGAGTTCTTCCAGGCCGTCCGCAAGGCGTGTGACGATCGCGGCGTGCTTTTCATCATTGACGAAATCCAGACCGGCTTCGGCCGGACCGGCCGGATGTTCGCGTGCGAGCATCTCGGCGTTTTGCCCGACATCCTCACCATGGCCAAGGGTATCGCCGGCGGGATCCCCATGGGCCATCGGGATCGACCGGCGCGTGGGCGAAATCGAAAAGCACTCCCACACCTCCACCTTCGGGGGGACCCCTGGCCTGCGCTGCGGCCGTGGCAGCAATTGATTTCCTGGTGGATCAGGATCTGCCCAAGCAGGCCGCCGAGAAGGGCGAGTACTTCATGCAGCGTCTGCGGGCAATCGCCGATCCCCGCATCCGCGAGATCCGCGGCCTTGGCCTGATGATCGGGATTGAGCTGAAGCAAAAAGCCGGGCCTATCGCTCAGGCTATGCTGAAGGAGGGCGTCTTGGTTCTCCTGGCCGGGACGACCGTTCTGCGGTTCCTCCCACCGCTGGTCATCACCCGTCAGGAGATAGACACCGTGATCTTCGCCCTCACCAAAGTGCTTGCCACCGCTCCCGGAGCTACCGCAGAATGAACCTGTTTTTCTTCGCACCCCCGACTCCGCATTCCCCATTCCGCATTCCGCATTCCGCATTCGCCTGACCCATGGATCCCCTCTTCCTTCTGCAAAGGATGGTCGAGATCCCCTCCCTGTCGGGGGAGGAAGCCGCGCTCGCCGCTTTCCTGGTCGAGACCATGCAGTCGGTCGGCTTCCAGGCCACTATTGATCAGGCGGGCAATGCCGTGGGCATCCTGGGTGACGGCCCGACGGAGATCGTCCTGCTCGGCCACATGGACACCGTCCCCGGCGTCGTGTCGGTCCGGATCGAGAACGGGAAGCTCTACGGCCGGGGCAGCGTGGACGCCAAAGGGCCGCTGGCGACTTTCATCGCGGCTGCGGCAAGGATTGGGGCCCTCCCGGGCAAGCGGATCGTGGTCGTCGGCGCGACGGAAGAGGAAGCGGCCAGCTCGAAGGGCGCCAGGCATGCGACCCGGGCGTATTCACCCACCTTCTGTGTGATCGGCGAGCCCAGCGGGACGCGCGCCGTCACCCTTGCCTATAAGGGACGGATCGTCCTTGCCTACGAGGCTTGGGCCGACGCGGCCCACTCTGCCTCGCAGGCCGGTACCATCCTGGAAGTCGGTGTGGAATTCTGGAATCGGATCAAGCGGTGGGCGGCGGACTTCAACGCCGGCAAGAAGATGTTTGACTGCCTGGACCCTGCCCTGCGGGAGATCCGGAGCGAGAACGACGGGCTGGAGGAATCCATTCACCTCCGCGCGTCAATTCGCATCCCGCCCGGCGTCTCCCCCGACGACGTTCGCCAGCAGGTCGAAGGCCTGAAGCCCGGCCCAGGTCAGCTCCGGTTCTGGGGAGCCGATCCTTCCTACAGGGCCCCGAAGAACACGCCGCTCGTCCGCGCGTTCCTCCAGGCGATCCGTGAGCAGGGGGCCGAACCGGCCTTCAAGGTGAAGAGCGGCACCTCCGACATGAACGTGGTCGGTCCGGTCTGGAATTGCCCGATCGTCGCGTACGGCCCCGGCGACTCCAACCTAGACCACACCCCCAACGAGCACCTCGACCTCGCCGAATACCACCAAGCCATCGCCATCCTCTCTCGCGT
>JBIOJT010000285.1:0-5965 GCA_044451055.1 Methylomirabilales bacterium (SeqCode) | reverse complement strand
CCCCCGAGCAGGCAGTTTCTTAGGAGGGTCCGTGGGGAGGGCTGAGCCCTTGCCGCGGGTCCTGTGCAAGGGCGAGGGCCTTCCCCGCGAACGAAGCAGCGCGGGGAACGGTGTAGCCATTATTCCGCGCTGCGTAGTATTCCGGTGATTCACCCTGCGCGAGGAGGATACCCATGAGCGCGATTGGCGGGGATGCCGTGGTCGAAAAGGGGTTGGAGATCTTCCGGCTCATGGAGGCCGAACCCCCGGCGGTCTTCAACAAGAAGTTCTGGGTGGGAAAGATGATGGAGGCGGCGATGGAGCACCCGGAGCTGAAGATCGCTCTCTTCCGGTTCATCGATGTCCTTCCCACCCTGACAACGACGCAACAGGTATCCCAGCACATCAAGGAGTACTTTCTTTCCGAGGGCTCGCAGGTCTCCGGGGTCACGAAGACCCTTCTGTCCGGGGCCACCACCGGTCTCACGGCGGGGATCGCCGCCTCGGTGATCAAGCAGAACATCACCAGCTTCTCGAAGAACTTCATCGTCGGGGAGAATCCCCAGGACGCGATCAAGACCGTCAGGCAGATCTGGAAGGAGGGAAAGTCCTTCACCGTGGACCTCCTCGGGGAGGTCGCGGTCTCGGAGGTGGAGGCCGACAGGTACCGCGATCTGTACGTCTCCGTGGTGGACATCCTCTCCAAGGAGATGGATTCTTGGCCGGCTCAGGACCCGGAGCGTGAGAAGCATTTCCCCTGGCTCAACCTCTCGGTCAAGATCAGCTCCCTGTACTCACGCATCGGACCGCTGAACTACGAGGACAGCCTGGAGCAGGTGAAGAATCGGCTGCGGCCGATCTTCCGCAAGGTGAAAGCGGCGGGCGGCTCTGTTCTCATCGATATGGAGATGTCCAGCCTCAAAGACCTGACGGTTGACGTGTTCTTCAGCCTCCTCGACGAGCCGGAGTTCCGGGCGTGGGAGCACGCCGGGATCGCCCTTCAGGCGTACCTCAAGTCCGCGCAGCAGGACGTGGCGCGCGTGATCGACTGGGCGAAGGGCCGCAACCGCCGGATCAGCATCCGTCTCGTGAAGGGCGCTTACTGGGAGTACGAAAAGACGACCGCCGGTCAGCGCGGGTGGCCCGCACCGGTCTTCACCGTCAAGGCCCACACCGACTGGAACTACGAGCGATGTTTGGAGATCATCCTCGAGAACCACCATCACGTCACCTTGGCCGTGGCCTCCCACAACGTGCGCTCCATCGCCAAGGCGCTGGTCACCATCGAGCGGCTCGGCGTGCCGAAGAGCCGGTACGAGTTTCAGGCCCTGTACGGGATGGCCGAGCCGATCAAGTATGCGCTGAAGCGGATGGGCCACATCGTCCGGGAGTACGCTCCGGTTGGAGAGCTGATTCCCGGCATGGCCTACTTGGTGCGCCGCCTGCTGGAGAATACCTCCAACGAGGGGTTCCTCCGGAAGAAGTTCGTGGGGAACGTCAATCATGAGGCTCTCCTGGCCGAGCCAGAGCCGTACCCGGGGGAGCCGGTGCGGGCCAAGGCCAGAGGGCTGAAGCCTTTCGAGAACGAGCCCCCCCTCGACTTCACGATTGGGAAGAACCGCTCGGCCTTCCGCGACGCCATCGCCAGGGCGCGCCAGGAGATGGGGAAGGAGTTTCCCGTCATCTACGGTGGGAAGGAGTACCGCACCCAGGACAGGCTCGTGTCGTTCAATCCCGTCAACCCGAATGAAGTGGTCTGCTCCACCTCAGCCCTCAGCCGAGAGATGGCCGACGAGGCCCTCCAGGCGGCCCGCAAGGCTCAGCGAGAGTGGGAGAGGCGCAGCTCCGAGGACCGCGCCGCCGTCGTGTTCAAGGCCGCGGAGATCGCCCGGCAACGCCGTCTGGAACTGGCCGCCTGGCAAGTCCTGGACGTCGGGAAAAACTGGGGTGAGGCCGATGCTGACGTGTGCGAGGCGATCGACTTCCTGGAGTATTACGGCCGGGAAATGATCCGCCTGGGGACACCGGTCAAGATGGGGAACGCCCCCGGCGAGGACAACAAGTACTTCCACCAGCCCCGTGGGGTGGGTCTGGTCGTCGCCCCGTGGAACTTCCCCTTGGCGATCTCCGTCGGCATGACGTCCGCCGCTCTCGTGACAGGGAACGCGGTCCTCTACAAACCGTCCAGCCAGTCGCTCATGATCGGGTGGCTGGCGTACTCGATCCTCAAGGAGGCGGGCATCCCCGACGGGGTCTTGAGCTTCGTCCCGGGCCGCGGCTCGGTGGTGGGCGACTACCTCGTCGGGCACAAATACACCGACTTCATCGTGTTCACCGGGTCGCTGGAGGTCGGCTTGGGGATCGTCGAGAAGGCCGGCAGGACGGCGCCGAGCCAGAAGGGGCCCAAGAAGGTCGTCATCGAGACGGGTGGCAAGAACGCCATCATTGTGGACGGGGACGCCGACCTCGACCAGGCCGTGCCGGGGGTGATCCAGTCCGCCTTCGGGTTCCAGGGGCAGAAGTGCTCCGCCTGCTCCCGGGTCATCGTCCTCGAGGAGTGCTACGACCGGTTTCTCGAGCGCCTCACCGAGGCAGTCAAGGGGATCACCATCGGAGACCCCGTGGACCCGAAGAACTCCATGGGCCCCGTGATCGACGAGAACGCGCAGAAGAGCATCCTCGAATATATCGAGATCGGGAAGAAGGGGGGCAAGGTGCTCGTTCAGGTCCCGCCGCCGGGAGCCGGCCACTACGTGCCGCCCACGGTTTTCGTGGACCTGGCCCCGACCTCTCGCGTGATCCAGGAGGAGATCTTTGGGCCGGTGCTCTCAGTCATCAAGGTGAAGGACCTCACCGAGGCGATCGAGACGGCCAACTCCTCGATCTACGCCCTGACAGGCGGGCTCTTCTCCCGGAGCCCTGAGAGCATCGAGCGGGTGAGCCGGGAGTTCTCCACCGGCAACCTATACATCAACCGAGGCATCACCGGTGCCATCGTTGGCCGCCAGCCCTTCGGCGGGTTCAAGATGTCGGGCGTCGGTTCCAAGGCGGGGGGCCCGGAGTATCTCCAGCAGTTCATGGAGCCGCGGGTGGTGACCGAGAACACGATGCGCCGGGGCTTCACGCCCGAGGACGTGCTCTGAGGAAGACCCCGCAGAGGAATGGGAAGGAGCGTCATTTGGCCTCCCCGTCCCGGGAGGCCTGCCAGCGGGGATCCTCGGGCGATGGGCACGGGGAGATGTCGGGATGGCGAACGTGACGGGCAGTAGGGGCGGGGGTACCGCAGGCGGCACGTCTGATTACCGGCACGCATGGGGGAAAGGCCGGAAGCCCGCGTCGCGATTGCGGACCCGAAATCGCGCCGCGACCGAATCCCCCCTTCGAGACGGGTCGCTATGTCCATGAATTCCGCTTGACAACGCCAGCGGCACAGGGGCATTCTCGCCACCAGACCCTACCTCACCTCACCTTTCACCTGAACGCACCGCGCGGCGGATGCACGCTCTCGCCCGGGCCGGCCGACGATGTCCCGTCCGCGGATCGCCTTCTCGAAGCAACGTGACGCAAAGGAGGGGGAACATGAGTCTCGGCGAAGTCGAACGACGCACGGTTCTGAAGGGGGCCCTCGTGCTGGCGGCGACCGGGTTCGGCGTGTCGGGCGCGAGGACCGCGTCGGCGCAGCAGGTACTGTTCTCGACGGGGACCGAGCGTCCCAAGACCACGGCGCCGGCCAATGCGACCGACTGCCACATGCACATCTACGACAAGCGCTTCCCGGCGGCGCCGAACGCGACGTTGCTGCCGCCCGATGCGCTGCCGGACGACTACCGCAAGCTGCAGCAGCGAATCGGGACCACGCGAAATGTCGTCGTCACGCCCTCGACCTACGGCACCGATAATAGCTGCACGCTCGCGGGGATGGCCGCGCTCGGCCCGACCACGCGGGGCGTCGCCGTCGTCAACACGTCGGTCACCGATGCGGAGCTGAAGCGTCTCGACGGGCTCGGAATCCGTGGCATCCGCTTCAATCTGGTGCAGGCGGGGGCCACCTCGGTCGAGATGCTCGAGCCGTTGTCGAAGCGCGTCAACGACCTCGGCTGGCACGTGCAGATCCACATGCTCGGCCCGCAGATCGTCGAGATCGAGGGCCTCCTCATGCGGCTGCCCTCCCCCATCGTCTTTGACCACCTTGCCCGAATCCCGCAACCGGACGGGGTCAACCACCCGGCCTACACGACGGTGCGGAAGCTGATCGATAAGGGGCGGACCTGGGTGAAGCTCTCCGGCGCCTACCAGGACACCAAGGTCGGCCCGCCGACCTATGCGGATACGAGCGCGGTGGCCAAGGCGTTCGCCAAGGCAGCGCCCGAGCGGATGGTGTGGGCCAGCGACTGGCCGCATCCGACGGAGAAGCTGGACAACAAGCCGGACGACGCGATCCTGTTCGATCTGCTGGCCGAATGGGCGCCGGACGAGGCGACACGGAGTCGGATTCTCGTGCAGAACCCGGAGACGTTGTACGGGTTTCCAAAATCGGCTTGAGCGGCGGGTCGCGCCGATGCGGCTACTGCGGGTCAGCGTAAGGAGTGTTGTGTCCTGAGGCGCTTGCGAGAGCAGGGCCGAGGGGGTGACCTCTCCGCTACGGGTCGCGGCCGCGAAGGAGGGCTCGATCGGCAGGTGCCTGTCTGGCAGGCCGTCTAACGCGTGAGCTGGAAAGAGTCGGGACAACCGCTGACGTGCTGAGCCCCACCGACTGATCCGCCGTCTCCCTGATTTTGTCGAAACACGGCCCCTGGGCCCTCGGGTCCGGGGGCCTTCGATTTTCTGAGGCGAACGTCGTCTTGGAGCCCACCGGAGCCGTGACCCTGGGTGGGATTGCTGTTGACAGGTCGGAGCGGTGAGCGATAGGCTCCCGCCCGAGCCTCCCGGCTTCTCTCCTCGTCTCGCGGGAGGGCGCGCTCACACCACAACCTACCGCACATGATGGGCCATCTGGCCCTTGTTCCGTTTTCCTGCTCTGGGGTATTGCCCTCGCCAGAGATTCCCCCATGCGCCGTGTGCGCACGTGGCTGAAAGGGTCAGCATGCCTGGGTGCCCTCTCCATCTCCTTACCCACCCTTAACCCCGACCGCGACGCGCTGGAGACAAGAGCATGCCGCCTGAGCACTCCCGGCAACGCCGACACGCCCGACTCACTTTGCAGGAGCCGATGTCCGGCGGCGTCCAGGCGAGCCACGACGTCCAGATCCTCGACCTGAGCCTGGGGGGTGCCCGCCTGGAGCACACGGTCGTTCTCCGCCCCGGGAGCACGTGCTTCCTGCGCCTACCGTTCGAGCCGCGGTCCCTGACGGTCGTGGGCAGCGTTGCCTGGTCGCAGGTGGTGGAACGGGTGGCCGAGAGCCCCGGCGGCACCACGGTCCTCCTGTACCAGAGCGGGCTGGAGTTCGGCAGCCTGGGGACAGAGGCGCGAGCCCGTCTGACCGCGTTTCTGGAGCAAATGGGCACCCCGCACGACGAGACGGGGGGGTCCGCCCCCAGGGCGAGATAAGGCAGTCCGGGGCCGCACCTCGGTCTCCGAGGGCCACAGTGGCCCTGGGCTCACCTTCCTGTCCGGTCCTGTAATTCAGGGCTTCCCTGGCCCCTGCCTGCCATACCCGTAACTCTCACATCCCGGCGCGGGAAGACCGATGCAAGGACATCTCCCATGCCGGTCGGTTTCGTACTGAAGTGTGACGTGGGAGGTACTCTGGCCACCGTTGCGTGACGAGGTAGGGGCGCGCGCAGCGGGCGGGAAGAGCGAGTGGTGACGGACCAAGTGAAGTCATTGTGGCGTGAGCGAGTCTCACGAGGGGAAACTTGAATGGCATCAGACGATAAGTGACTCAGGGTTCCGAAGACACCCAAGAAGCACGGCAAGATTCGTGGGCGGGTCACCCCGCATACTACGCAGCGCGGAATAATGGCTACACCGTTCCCCGCGCTGCTT
>JBIOJT010000284.1:0-5975 GCA_044451055.1 Methylomirabilales bacterium (SeqCode) | reverse complement strand
GTCCAAGACAGCTTCGCTAGCCCGTGGCCCCGCGCGCTCCGGGGGCCGCCGGGCCCTCGCAGCCGGTTGAGACCTGGCACCTCAGACTGGAACATGCGTATCACCGCTAATACTCCGACGGGCTCCTAGCCCTCCAATACGGCCTTCACCCGATCGGGCCGGAATGGTACCGTCCGCAGGCGCACCCCGGTCGCATCGAACACCGCGTTGGCCAGCGCCCCCGGCACCGGTGTGGATGCCGCTTCACCAACCCCCATTGGCGGTTGATCCGGGCGGTTGATCAATTCGAACTCGACGGCCGGGACCTCGGGGAAGGTGAGGATGGGATAGCTCGACCAGTCCACGCTCGTCACCCGCGACCGGTCAAAGACGACCTCCTCATGGAGGGTTCGGCTGAGACTCTGAAGGATGTTTCCCTCGACCTGGTTCTGCACGCAGTCCGGGTTGATCATGAGACCACAGTCGTGGGCGCACACGACCCGCGTCACGCGAATCCGGCCGGACTGGCGCTCGACTTCCACCTCTATCCCCATGGCTACGTGGTTCTCGCTATGCTTGTAGTGCACGTAGGAGAAGCCGCGACCGGTGAGGACCGATGCCGAGCGATTCACAGCCTGTGGCGAGGGACGCGGACTCCACCCCATCCGCGTCGCCGTGCGGCGAATGACCTCGATCCCGCGCGGGTTCGCGAGGTAACGCAGGCGGAAGTCGACGGGATCGGCCCCGACGAGCGCCGCCACCTCATCCGTGAACGACTCCGTGGCGAAGCAATTGGCGGGCTTGCCCGGGGACCGGATGTTGGAGGGACGAAGCGGCGTGCCCCGAAGCCAGTGAACTACCGCACGGATGTTCGGAAACTGATACGGTGGATCCACATTCTGCTGGATCATAGCCGAGGAACGTCCCATCGGCTGCGAGATCCCGGCCGCCTCGGGGGCGAGGAGCGGGATGTTGGGAAGACCCGCGGTGTTTTCTGGCAGCCACGCTTGCGAGTCCCAGGCCACGACCTCGCCCTGGTCGTTCACGGCTGCCCGGAGATCCAGGAGCTGGGGCGGCCCCTTGGGATCCCAGCCGTGCTCGTCCTCGCGGCTCCACTGCACCCGGACCGGTCGCCTGAGGGCTTTGGACATGAGGGCGGCGTCCGCTGCTGCATCCTCATGCCCGTTCATCCCATAGCAGCCGGAGCCGTCGAGGTAGATCAGCCGGACCTTGGCTTCCGGGAGCCCCAGGATCCGGGCAAAGGCCGACTGGAACTTGTGAGTGGCCTGGGACGCGGTCCAGATCGTGGCCCGGTCCGCTTTGACATCAGCCACGGCGGCGGAGGGTCCCATGGACCCATGGGTCTGGATCGGCCACTGGTAGCTGGCAGAAAGTGTCCGGCCGCCTGTCGTCAACCCGCTCGACACGTCGCCGCGCGTGGCGATCACCTCATCGCGGACCACGGGCGTCGCGCGAACCTCCGCAAACAGCCTCGCGTGGTCCGGCAGCCCCGTCCAGGACGACCAGGTGGCCTTCAGCTGTCGGGCGGCGCGAACCGCATTCCGCTCGTTTTCAGCGCACACCGCCAAGAAGTTGTTGATCCGAACAACCCGAGCGCCCGGGATTGACGCGATGGACGACTCGTCCACCGAGAGCAACGTGGCGCCGATGGCCGGCGGTCGGATCACCCGCCCGTGGAGCATCCCGGGCAGCGAGAAATCATGCACATAGACGTGGCGTCCGGTCACCTTGGCGGGAACATCGGGACGTTGGACAGATTTCCCGATGATTCGGAATGCCGCCGGTTCTTTGAGTGGCGCCTTCTGGTCGACCGTCAGATTCAGCCGCTGATCTCCGATCAGCTCACCATAGGAGATCCCAGGTCCCCCGCCCTTCGTCCTGACGACTCCATCCACTACCTCGAGGTCTGTGACCGGCCGCCCCAGGCGCTGAGACGCGCGCACGAGGAGCGCCTGCCGGGCGGTCGCGGCCGCGCGGCGGATCTGCATGCCCCCTCGCGAGACGCCCATGCTGCCCGCTGTCGGCCCCTGATCCGGCGTGAGCGCAGTATCTCCCTCGATCATGGTGATCCGTTCAATGGCGACGTCCAGATCCTCGGCGGCCATCTGCCGCAGGGCCGCCCGCGCGCCCGTGCCGAGGTCCACCTTGCCGCTGAACAGCGTCACCGATCCATCCGCGTGGATCGCCAGAAACCCATCCACCGCATCGGTCGCAACAGTCTTTCCCAGGAAGTCATCGGCAGAGCCAGTGGTCTGCGCTGTAGCTCGTCGAGCCCACGCGGGGCCCAGGCCGAACGCGACGACAACGGCACCTCCGGCTTTCAGAAAGGTACGACGGGTCATCCGATTCCCGACCATCTCAACACCCCCATCATCCCATCATCGCGGCCGCACGCATCACGGCCCGGATCACTCGCAAGTGGGTCCCGCACCGACACAGGTTTCCGGCCAGCGCCTGCTTTACCTGTGTCTCCATCGGACGGCGCGTTTGATCCAGAAACGCCTTGGCGGCCATGATGATCCCTGCGGTGCAGTACCCGCACTGGGCGGCGTGTTCTTGGATGAAGGTGGCCTGCAGAGGGTGTGGACGCTCTGGCGAACCGAGTCCCTCGATCGTGATCACTTCCTGCCCCCCGACGGCCTGCACCGGGACCAGGCATGAGCGAACAGGTTGTCCACCAAGGAGTACCGTGCACGCCCCGCATTGTCCGAGGCCGCAGCCGAACTTCGTGCCGTGCAGTCCGAGGTCGTTGCGAAGAACATAGAGCAACGGGACATCGGCATCCGCAGCCACGTCCCGCTGCTGACCATTCACGCTCAGACGGATCATTCGTCTACTCCTTTCCCGGCAACATTCCTGATGACGAACGCCCTCGGCGGCCCATCCTGGTCATCCCCAGGGGGTCTTGCTATCGCGTGCTGTCAAATGGCTGGGTTGAATGCGACCTGGAAAACAGCGCAGCCCCTTGAGGCTCACTCCACCCCAAAGGGCTGCGCTTCCAGTTTGGCTCGCATGGGTTTACGCTCGATCATCCGTGGTGCGTAAGTGGCCGGCACCACACCGCCCCCTCTCAACGCCGATGGGCATTGCGTCGAAGCGTCGACACGCTACCCAGGCATCAAGATATTGTCAAGATGAAAGTACTCCTCTTTCCATATCCGTGCTGCTTGGCGAGACCTCGCAGCGTGGACGGATACCATCTGCAAGGCAATCGAAAGTCACACCCGGCAGCTCCTGGAAGAAGCCGGCACCACGCGTGGCTTTGCGATCAGCGTGACCGAGGATGCCCCGGTCGAAGCCCTGGAGAAGAGCCTCACCGTCATATCAAGGGTCCTGCAGGAGTAAGAGAGTAAGAGGTGGACCGACGCCTTCCCGCGTTGGGCGCTTGAGAAGCAGAACGGCCGCGCTAACGACGATCAATAGCGCGGCCGTCCTATGTTCTTTGGATCTAAGTGGTTATACTACTTACCTGCAGTACTTCTTGAACCGATCATTCACGCGGCCCCAGTGGAGACCGGCCAGGAAATTGTCGATGTACTTGGCGCGGGCCGGGCCGTCCTTGTGGTAATAGGCGTGCTCGAAGACGTCGCAGGCCACCAGCGGGATCCCGCCCCAGATGGCACCATAGTGGTGTTCATCCACGAGCACGTTCAGCAGACGCTGGGATCCAAGGGCATCGTACACCAGCAGGCCCCAGCCGCTCAGCTTGGCCGAGACGGAGCACGCCTTGAAGTCGGCCTTCCAGGTGTCGAAAGACCCAAAGTCGCGCTCGATCCTCTGGTAGACCTCTCCGCCCTTCTTGGGGTCGCCGTCGCCGCCCAGGACCTCCCAGTAGACATCGTGCAGCAGCGTCCCGGCGTGGTTCCAGGTAAACCGGCGCTTCAGTTCCCCGATAATGCTGTAGTTCCCGTTGGCCGCCGCGCGGTCCGCCGTCTCCAGACCCTTCTCGATGTTGTTGAGGGCCGCCACATACCCCTTGTGATGCGTGTTGTAATGCCAGTCGGTTGTCTCCGGGCTCACCACGTTCGCCAGAAGCCTCTTGGCCTCGTCGTCGGAATAGGGCCGAGGCTTCAGTTTCCACTCATACGCCATGCTCGATACCTCCCCTCGAAAAAAATCGCTGTGTGATGTTCGTGGTTATGCGCGTGAACCGGCCGCCGGAGCGACGGGCTCGTAGTGCTGGCCCATCCCCAGGCCCGTGCCGGGTAGTAAGAGTTCCGGTCGCTGCTTGGCCGCCTCGCGGAGCGGCAGGAGCAGCCGTTCCTTGCTGTACACGAAGTCGTCACGGTGATACGACGCCAGCTCGAACTCCTTGCCCATGAAGATGGCGTCCTCCGGGCAGGCCTCCTCGCAGAAGCCGCAGAAGATGCACCGGAGCATGTGGATCTTGTAGACCTTGGCGTAGCGCTCTCCATGGGAGATCCGCTGCTCGTCGGTGTTCTCGGCGGCCTCGATGTAGATGGCGTCGGCCGGGCAGGCGACGGCGCACAGCTCGCACCCCACGCACCGCTCCAGTCCGTCCTCGTCCTGGACCAGGAAGTGCCGGCCGCGATAGCGGGGAGCCAGCGGCAGCCGCTCCTCCGGATACGACACCGTGGTCGGCTTGCGGAAGATGTGCTTGAAGGTCGTGGCCAATCCCTTGGCCAACTCGGTGAACATGCGCACTCCTCTCTCGACCTTTCCCGCTTCAGGCGAGCTTCTTCACCGCCGCCGTCACCTCGGCGTAATTCGGCTCCACCTTCGGCTCCGGGGCCACCCACTTGTAGCGGATCATGCCCTGCCGGTCAATCACGAAGACCGCCCGCTTGGCCACGGTAAAGCCCTTCACGCCGGCCAGATCATTGAAGACCACATCGTACTGCTTGATCACGTCCCGGGTGATATCCGAGAGCAGCGGAAAGTTCAGGCCGTTCTTCGCCGCGAATTCTTTGTTGGCGAAGGGGGAATCCACGCTGACCCCCAGGACGGCCGTGTTCGCGCTGGCAAAATCGTTCAGGCCATCCCGAAACGTGCACATTTCCTTCTGGCAGACCCCGGTAAAGGCTGCCGGATAGAACGCCAACACGACGTTCTTCCCCGCGAAATCGGAAAGGCCCACCGCCTTCAGGTCCGTGTTCACCAGGGTGAACTGGGGTGCCTTGTGTCCAACCTCTGCTGCCATGGCTCCTCTCCTCCGTGTGTGGTGGTGTGGGTGAAATCTCAGAACGCTGTCGCTTGTGTACGCTATTCGCTCGTCCCGTCGCTCAGGCGGGCTGAGCGGGCATCCCGTGGAGCGCCCAGTCCAACAGCTCCACCGGGTGAACGGCCTGGACAGGCACGTTCGCCTGCCTCAGGCCGAGGGTGATCTGGAGTAGACAGCCGATGTTGCCGATCGCTACGTGGCTCGCCCCTGTCTCCCGGATGCGCTCGACCTTGCGGCTCAGGAGTTGACCAGCCATTTCGGTCTGGAGCAGATTGTACATCCCGGCACTGCCACAACAGAGATCCGATTCCGGAAGCTCCGCCAGTCGCAGCCCCGGAATTCGCTGGAGGATTGCCCGCGGTTCCTTGCGGATCCCCTGGGCATGAGCCAGGTGGCAGGCGTCGTGATACGTCACCATGAGGGGGACCGGCCTCAGCGCTCCATTCCAGGAGCACCCAGCGAGGATCTCGGACACGTCCCGCACCCTGGAGCTAAAGGCCTCCGCGCGCTCGCGCCATACGGGATCGTCCTGGAAGAGATGTCCGAACCCCTTCATGGCGGCCCCACACCCGGCGGCGTTCACGATCACCAAGGACACCTGCGCCCGCTCGAAGGCCTCGATCATGGTCCTGGCCAGCCCACGAGCAGCCTTCACGTCCCCGGCGTGCAGGTGGAGCGCGCCACAGCACCCCTGCTCCCGCGGCGCGGCGATCTCGTATCCTGCCGCTGCCAGCACGCGCACGGTCGCCTGATTGATCCCCGGAAGCAGGGAGCGTTGGATGCACCCCGTGAG
>JBIOJT010000283.1:0-6040 GCA_044451055.1 Methylomirabilales bacterium (SeqCode) | reverse complement strand
GGCCCCTGACCCCCATTTTCCTTTGCGCGGTCGTTTCTCGCGAGGGTAGAATGGCTCCGGGCTCGGCGGGCGTTCTTGTTCCCCAACTCCCCACTCCCGATCCCAGTCCTTCGGACACATCTTCACTCTACTGCTATCGAATCTTGATGCCGAATCTCTCGATCCCCGCCCCTCGTTCTCTCGGAGGGAGCCTTCGGACAACAGGACGCCGATTTTCGGACCAGGATCGGCGTTACTTTTCTCTTTTGATTCACTAGGCCCAGCGTAGGGAGCAACTTGGATCGCAGGTGTCGACGCGACGCAGGGAATGATCTGCGGTGCAACTGACAATCTCCGCGGCTCAAGGTCTGCTTCTTGCCAGTTTGGCCGGGCAAAAATTCTTGCCGGTGCTCCTTCAGCCATCGAAGAATGGAAGCAAATGAAGTGTTCACGGTGTGAGACGGACTTCCCGCCACAGACAACCTCCTGCCCGAAGTGTGGACTCCTGTTGCCCCGGGGGGTGGATACCGAGCGGATTCGGGCGCAGCTAAAGAAATGGCAGGAGCGTCTCCTGGACTTGACGAAAGGAAACCCCCTCCTCGGGATCAATCGAAGCCGGGTGAGCAAGCTGCGAGTGCTCGAACCGGGAGCCCAAACCCTTTTCGGTGATTTTGTCGTTGAGGAGCGAACGCTCAAAATGCCCCGGGTGGAACGTGTGGCCCAACGCCGAGCGGCAAGCGAACAGGAGGGGGCGACTGAGCCGGAGTACCGGCTCGAGCCCGGCGATCTGGGATTCGAGGCGACGTTGCCTGATCTCCACCGGCGGCTCCGCCGCATCTATGACAACGCACGCACGACGGTGGAGGAGCGGGGGGTCACGACGCTCCACCTCACCTTCGGCATTTTGAGATGGCAGGATCCGGCGCTCGGTGACTCGATCAGTCCGCTGTGGTTCGTTCCCTGTCAGCTGGAGAGCTTCGGACCGAGCGCCCCGATGCGCCTCTCGAGGGCGGATGAGGAGATGCAGCTCAATCCAGCCCTCGAGTTGTATCTACGGGAACGCCATCGGATCACACTGTCGGTGCTGCCGGAGGAGCCCACTCCGGACGCGCTGGAAGGGTTCCTGGGGGAAATCGCCAAGGCAGTGCGGGGGCACGGGTGGACGGTCGAGCCGGAGGTCTGGCTCTCCACATACAGCTTTGAGTCGTTGGTGATCTACCAGGACCTTCGGACGATGGCCGAGACGGCGCTCGGAAGCGACATCGTGGTGGCCCTGGCCCGGGCCGCGCAGCCGCCCGAGGGATCGGAGGGGCTGGGCGAAGAGCGTCTCGACGCGCTGCCCGTACCCGACCGGGTTCCGATTCCCGTGCTGCCGACCGATTCGAGCCAGCTCAAGGCGCTCACTGGCGCTCGGACGGGTGGACATCTCGTCATCCATGGTCCGCCGGGGACCGGCAAGAGCCAGACGATCGCCAATCTCATCGCGGACGCACTCGGGCGGAAAAAGACCGTGCTCTTCGTGAGCGCGAAGATGGCCGCGTTAAACGTCGTGCACGACCGCCTGGCGCAGCTCGGCCTTGACCGGTTCTGTTTGGAGGCGCACAGTACGAAGGCCGGCAAAGTGAAAATCGTCGAGGAGCTGAAGCGCACACTGGCGGCGGCGGACCACGACGGGAATGGGCAGCTCAGCGAGCCCCTGGCGGATCTCGTGCGCACGCGGGATGAACTCAACGCGTATGTTCGCGAGTTGCATGAGCGACGTATGGCCCTCAACTTATCGGTCTACCAGGCCATCGGCAAGGTGGAGACGCTGCGGGGCGAGGCCGACCTCCGGGCGTCACTACCATGGGACGACCCGTCGCAGGTCACGCGCGCGGAGCTGCAGGCGGCCGTCGACGCCCTGGCGGATCTCGGAACCCAGGCTCGGGTCTTTGACGGGCGCGCCTCCCATCCATGGCGAGGCTTGACGGTGGAGCGGGGAACGCCCCTGCATCGTGAGGTCCTTGAGGCGCACCTGGCGACGCTCCGAGATGCCCTTCGAAGGTTCCTGGGGCACGTGACCGAGCTTGCCGTCCTCGTCGGCTCGACCGCTCAGTCCCTCACCCTGGAGAGCCTCCGCGCGCTGGCCCCGGCCCTGTCGGAGCTTGGCGCGGTGAAACGGCTTCCGCCCGCGTGGACGACACGGGAGGTCGAGGAGTTGCTCGCCACGGGCGCGCTGCTGGACACGGCCGTCGCCAACGCGACCGAGCAGCGAGCAAAGCTGTCGGAGTATCGCAAGATACTGAAGGTTGCCCTGGAGGATGCCCATCGGCTCCTCGCGCCGGTGACAGTGGAATTCCGAGGCTGGACTCGGGTGTGTCGGCCGAGCTACTGGCGGTGGAGAGGGACAGTCCGGTCCCATCTCACGCAGCAGGCTCGCGTGGATGTGGCCGCGCTCCGATCCTACTTCGCGATGGTGCGCCGCCTGCGCGAGCTCGAGGCGTGGTTCGCGAGCCATCGCGGCAGCCTGAGTGCCGAAGTCGGGCCGGAGCGAATCGTGGCGGTCGAAGCGCTCGAGGCGGCGGCCAAGGGCCTGCGGGCGGCTGCCGCGTTCCGCAAGGTGGTTGCCGCCGTCGGCCTCTCGATCGCGGAGGGGGCGCCGCCGCTGGCCGACGCCCTCCGACGAGAGAGCTGCTCGCTTGCCTCGCTCATAGCCGATGCGGCGCTGCAGGACACCGTCGCGACGGTCGACGCTGCTTGGCCCGGTGGCTTCCTTGAGGGTGTTCCGGTGGCTGCGACGCCCATGGCCACGGCCCTCGCTCGCTGTGAAGAGGCTTTGGCCGCGCTGCCCAGGATCCAGGAATGGGTAGTGCTGCAGCACACCCTCCAGAAATGTCATGGGCTGAACCTGACGCGATTCCTCGACGCACTTGGCTCTCGAAGCGCCTCTACGGCTCGCGGGGCTTTCGAACGCCGGTTTTACACCGCCTGGACCAATGCGGCGCTGGACGCATCCCCGATCCTCGCCGTGTTCGCGGGCGTGCGCCGGGAGGACCTGATCGCGCGGTTCCGCGCCCTGGATGCCAGAGTCCGCAGTGTGGCGCTCGCGGCAACTCGAGCGGTCGCCGCAGAGCCAGCGCGCCGGATCGCGGCAGCCCACAGCGGTGGGGGAACGGCGAGCGAAGTTGGAGTCCTGCGGCGGGAGCTGGAGAAACGGCGGCGCATCAAACCCCTCCGCAAGCTCTTCGCCGAAATCCCGAATGTCCTGCAGGCCCTGAAGCCATGTATGCTGATGAGCCCACTGTCGGTCTCGACGTTCTTGAAACCTGGGAGCCTCGCCTTCGACCTTGTGGTCTTTGACGAAGCGTCGCAACTCCCGACCCAGGAAGCCATTCCCGCGATCCTCCGCGCGAAGCAGGTCGTGGTGGCGGGCGACGCCAACCAGTTGCCCCCGACGTCATTTTTCACGGCGTCCGTCATCTTCGACGAGGACGGGGAGGCCGCGGACACCGAGGAATTTGAGCCGTTGGAGTCGGTGCTGAATGACTGCGTGGCGGTATTCCCCGTGTTTGACCAGGCACACCTCCGCTGGCACTACCGGAGCAAGGACGAACGCCTCATCCAGTTCTCGAACCACGCCTTCTACCGGGACAAGCCGCTCATCACGTTCCCCTCGGTGTCAACCAGCGCCAAAGATTGCGGGGTGCGATACGTGTACGTGCCCGAAGGGATCTGGGATCGGGGCGGGAGCCGGACGAACCGGCGCGAGGCGCAACGGGTCGCGGAGGTCGTGGTCGAGCAATTGGAAGGGCACCCGGAGCGCTCGCTGGGCGTGGTCGGCATGAATGTGACGCAGCGGGAGGCGATTGAAGAGGCGCTCGACGAACTGGTCCTCCACCGGCCCGAACTGGCCCCACTCCTGGAACCGAGCCGGTCGGAACCCTTTTTTATCAAAGCGCTGGAAAACGTGCAGGGTGATGAACGGGACACGATGATTATCAGCGTCGGCTATGGCAAGAGCTCGACGGGAGCGCTCTCGTTTAATTTCGGCCCTCTAAACCAGGAGGGCGGGTGGCGTCGGCTGAACGTGCTGGTGACCCGGGCTCGGTGGCAGACGATCCTCGTGAGCAGCCTCCGGAGCCCGGAATTGGCAGGTGTCAACCCGAACAACCGGGGCGCCGTGGTCCTGCGGGACTTCCTCGCGTACGCGGAGCGGGGTGGGGAACTGCCCGCTGGCCCAGCGGTGATCACCGATCAAGAGACGAACGATTTCGAGGATACCGTCGCCGAAATGCTCCGGGCCAGAGGCCTGGACGTGGACCAACAGGTCGGGGCCAGCGAGTACCGGATCGATCTGGCGATTCGCGATCCTCGGGACCGGACCCGCTACGTCCTGGGGATCGAGTGCGACGGAGCCACGTACCACAGCGCAAAGACCGCCCGCGATCGCGACCTCCTCCGGGAGGAGGTCCTCCGTGGGCAAGGGTGGCGTCTCTATCGGATCTGGTCCACGGATTGGTTCCGGGATCGAGAGAGGGCAATCGCGGGGGTCTTGAGGGCGTTGGAGAGGGCCCTAGAGACACCGCTCGATGCATCTGTACAGGCCCCGCCGGAGTCTTCAGGACCGAGCAAGGAATCCCAGCCACCCGATCACGAGTCCTCCAAGGGGACTGATCCGCCCCCGGAGCACGTGCTGAGCCGCTTCCCCGGGAGTGAACCCTATCAGAAGTATCGGGGGGTCGGGCATCGGGGGATCCTGCTCAATCACAATCGGGTGCGGGAGCTCGCTCAGCAGGTGGTTGAGATTGTGAATTTCGAGGGACCGATCCACACGGAGCTGCTCGCGGAGCGGTTGAAGGAGATCAATAGCGTCGCCCGCGTCGGGCATAATATCCAAGATAATGTGAACCGGGCGACCGAGATCGCCATTCGCGCCGGAAAAATCCAGCGGATCCCCGGGGACTTTCTCAAGAGTCGGGGAGCGACCCGGCATACCTTTCGACGCCCGGGAGATGGCGTGCAGCGATCGGTTGCGACAGTACCGCCCGAAGAGATCGAGCGCGCGGTGCTCCATGTCGTGGAAGATCAATTCGGATTTCAACGTGATGCGCTCCCGCGGCAAATCGGGGAGCTCTTTGGCTGGGAACGGACACCGGCCGGTATGGCGGAATTGGTCGGGACGGTAATCGACGACCTGATCGCCCGAAAACTGTTGTCTGTAAGTGGCTACCATGTCTACCTCGCCTGATGGCGAATGCCACACTTGTCGACTCCACACAGGGCATGCAACCGGCAGCGCTGGCTGCGCAGCAAGAGGGCAGAAGGAGAAAAGACGTGGTGAAGCGGGTCGAGCTCGGGCGCACAGGACTACGGGTCTCGCGCCTGGCCTTTGGCACGGGGTACCTGGACGGCCCGGTGGCAGCTGGGGCCCGGCTCCTGGTGGCGGCCTACGAGCTCGGCGTCACCTTCTGGGACACCTCCGACAACTACGGCACGCACCCCCACGTCGCCCGGGCCCTGCGAGAGGTCGGTCGGGAGGATGTGGTGATCGCCACCAAGACCTATGCGGCCACCGCGCTGGGAGCGCGCCGGGCGGTCACCAAGGCCCTCCGGGAGCTCGGGGTGGAGGCGGTGGACGTTTTCTTGCTGCATGCCGTGGACTCGGTCGCGCAACTGGAGAGCAAGCGAGCCGCGCTGGGAGCCCTCGTCCAGGCCCGAGAGGCCGGCCTGGTCCGGGCCGTGGGGGTGTCCTCGCACAGCCGGGAGGTCCTGAGCCACCTGCGGACCCTCCCCGAGGTGGACGTGGCACTCGTGGTGGTGAACCGGACCGGCACCTGGATGACGGACGCCAGCCCGCGGGACATGCGGGCCGCGATCCGGGGGCTGTACCGGAGCGGCCGCGGGGTCTACGGCATGAAGGCGCTGGGATCCGGGCAAGTCACGGGCGCGCAGGTCGCCCCGGCCCTTCGCTGGGCCTTCCGCTTCCCCTACGCCCACGCCCTCTGCGTGGGGATGACGAGCGGGGAGGAGCTCCGGACCAACGTGGCGCTCTGGTCGGCCAGCCAGCGCTAACGAGACGTGC
>JBIOJT010000282.1:0-6100 GCA_044451055.1 Methylomirabilales bacterium (SeqCode) | reverse complement strand
TCCCGCAGGAGATCGTGTTCTCTCCTGGGGTCGAGAAGTTCATCTATTACCGCAACAAGTCCTCCGGCTGGATCTCCCGGACGACCGAGCGGGTTGAGATGCTCACAGTTCGCTTCGACACGAAGGGTGTCCTGACGGACTTCGAATATCGGTATTCCGGGCAATAGCTTTTGCGGCAGAGTGTAGGAATGCCAAGGCCCGGCGGTCACGCCGGGCCTTCCGTTCTTGAGCCGACCCGCGCGCTGCGGTCCGGCCGTCCGGGCCGTTCGGCTTCGAGTCCGAGCCTAGCCACTTCTGGTCTCCGGCCAGTTCACCAGGATCATCCCGCCAGTCACTAGCCCGGCGCCACTCAGGAGCTTCACCGTGAGGGGTTCGTGGAGCAGCAGGCCGCCCAGCAGGACGCCGAAGATGGGGGTGAAGAACGTGAACCCGGAGAGGTTGCTGACCGGATAGACCTGGATCAGCCAGAACCAGACCAGGTAGCTGGCAAAGGCCACGACGATTCCCTGGTAGGCGATAGCGGAGACCACCAGGGGGCCGAGGTCCAGGATCCACCGCGGCTCGAGGAAGAGGGTCATCGCCGAGAGCTGCACCGCCGAGACGGCGAGCTGATAGAAGAGCATCTGGGATGGCGTCATGCTGGACCGAACGACTCGCTTGAGATAGAGCGAGGTTGCCGCCCAGAGAAGGCCACCCGTCATGCTCATGAGATCGCCTGCGATCTGGAAGCGGGTGGGGTGTCCGAGACTATCCCAGAGCGTCGCGATGATGCCGGCGAAGGCTAGGAGGAGTCCGGCGAATTTGCGCCCGCTGAGCGGCTCGTTCGGCAAGAGCCAGTGAGCCCCCAGCGCCACGAAGAACGGGGCCGTGTAGAGGAAAATCACGGCGTGAGAGGCGGTCGTGTAGCTCAGGCCGAGATAGATAAACGCGAACTCCGTCCCGAAAAGGAGGCCGATCACCAGGCCGTGGAGGAAGGTCCGATCTCGGTGCACGAGGGGGAGGGCCCGAATCCGAGCCCAGAGGGTGACGAGCAGGCCCGCCACGATGGATCGCATGGCCGCCTGAAAGATGGGGCTCAGGCCGTGGTTCGCCACCTTGATGGAGACCTGCCCCATCCCCCAGAGAAGGCACAGGCTCACGACGATGGCAATGGCTCGAGCATCCAGGCTCTTCTTGGAAGGGCTCACGCATGCTCCTCCTGAGCAAACGGCGGCCACTATACCCCGTGTGGCGACGGGAAAGAAGCGCGAAGCGCCGGCACCAATCCGCCTCCGGCGGATTGGTGCGCCAAGGTCGCCAAGAATATGTTGTTCATCAGATTCTCCGCTCCTCTCCCCCAAAGGCCTATTCTGGCCTTGGCGTACTTGGCGCCTGCGAAGAAAATGCGCGCGTAACTCGCGGATTTTCATGCGTTGTGGCCACCGTACATGGTCATGACCACTTGGCGGTCGAACTGTTCTGATTGGGATTCGGACTTGATCGCAAGGGTGGCTCCTGGTAAAAAGGGGGTATGAAGACACCACGGAGGTGGCCATGAGCACAAAACCTCTTGAGCCATTCAATGTCGCCTGCCCGTGCTGCCAGGCGAAGCTGCGGGTGGATCCGGAACTCCGGGCCGTGCTGTCATTCGAGCCGCCCCCGGAAGAGCGGAGGATCAAGGACCTCACCGAGGGCGTGAAGGGCTTGAGGAGCGAGGCGGTTCAGCGCCAGGCGAGGTTCGAGGAATCCCTCAAGGCCGAAAAGTCCAAGAAGAATCTCCTGGACAAGAAGTTTCAGGAGGCGCTGAAGAAGGCAAAGGACGAGCCGATCACCAAGCCGACCCGGGATATTGACCTGGATTGAATGGCGTTATTCCGTTGGGCCCGGTCCCGAGATCGTCCGAACATCTGGGCAAACAGGACCGGCGGAGGAGGCATGGTTGTGCGTCGGGTTGCCTTCAGGGCGGGTTGGGCTATATTCTCTGATGGGACTCACGCACCGGCGCAACTGACGAGCATCCGCCGCGCCGCTGGTGGCATGATTCTTCCCTCCTAAACAGGGTTGCGGCCCACCCCTGGTCAGGCCGGCACCCCGTCGCGAATTCTCCATGGCTGTGAGCGTAGGCATTGATGTCGGCGCCGTCAGCGTGAAGGCGGCGATCCTTGGGGATCCGGAGGATCGGCGCGAGCTGGATCGCCTGGCCAGGGACGGGGATTTCACCTGGCTATCCGCCCCCAGGCCGCTCCTGGTCTCGCGCTATCGCCGGTCCCTGGGCGATCCCTTGGGGACGGCCGAGGCGATGGCGGCCGCCATCCAGAAGCACGTCCGTGACGTCCGCTGGAACCGGATGCTCGTCACGGGGCGGGGCGCGGCCTTGCTACAAGAGCGCTGGTCGCTCGATCGGGTGAACGAGTTCAAGGCCATGGCCGCGGCCGCAGGCTTCCTGCACCCGGAGGTGGCCACCGTCTTCGAGATGGGCGGGGAGTCGTCGAAATTCCTGCGGCTGGCACCCGATCCCGCCTCGGGGCGAATCGGCATTCTGGACTACGAGACCAACGGGGATTGCGCCGCCGGAACTGGGTCGTTCATTGATCAACAAGCGACCCGCCTACGCTACGACGTCGAGGATGTGGGGGCCATCGCCTGCTCCGCCCGCTCAGCCGCCCGGGTCGCCGGCCGCTGTTCGGTCTTCGCCAAGTCCGACATGATTCATGCCCAGCAGAAGGGCTTCTTGCCTCCCCAGATCCTGCGCGGGCTCTGCGACGCCGTGGCCCGGAACTTCAAGGGAAGCATCACCAAGGGCAAGCCAGCGGTGCCGCCCGTCGCCTTCATCGGCGGCCTGGCCAAGAATGCGGGAGTGGTTCAGGCCCTCCGAGAGCTCTTCAAGTTCGACGACACGCAGTTCTTTGTCCCAGACGCGTACGCCTGGTTCGGCGCCATCGGGGCGGCGGTCCTGTGCAGCGACGGGGCGATTCGGCGGGCGGGGGGCACGGCGATCCGCGCGGTCGGATCTGTCTTGGCGAAGGCTGGCAATGGAGCCACGGCAAAGCCGCTGAGCCTGGAGAACGTGCTCCTCCTGCGGGATCGTGTTCGGCCCTCCCGTCTGCCCGGGACCGGGGAGGCGCAGGAGGCCTACCTGGGCATCGATGTCGGCTCGGTCAGCACGAACCTGGTCGTCCTGAACGATGGGGCTGAGGTGTTGCACGAGATCTACGTGCGGACCGAGGGCCGCCCCATCGAGGTGGTGAGCGCCGGCCTCCGCACGATGGCCGAGACGTTAGGGGATCGCATCCGGATCCGCGGGGCGGGCACGACGGGCTCGGGCCGGGAGCTGATCGGCGAACTGGTGGGCGCCGACACGATCAACGACGAGATCACGGCCCACAAGACCGGCGCCATGTACGTGAGCCAGACGCTCCTCGGCGAGCCGGTGGACACGATCTTCGAGATCGGCGGCCAGGACTCCAAGTTCATCGCCATCGAAAACGGTATCGTCGTGGACTTCGCCATGAACGAGGCCTGCGCCGCCGGCACGGGCTCTTTCCTGGAGGAGCAGGCCGAGCGTCTGGGGATCTCCATCCAGGGGGAGTTCGCCCGGCTGGCCTTCCAGTCCCGGAAACCCATCCGCTTGGGCGAGCGCTGCACGGTCTTCATGGAGCAGGACGTCAACGCCTGGCAGCAGCGGGGCGCCGCACGGGAGGACCTGGTGGCCGGCCTGGCCTATTCCGTGGCCCTCAACTACTTGAACCGCGTGGTGCGCGGGCGCCGGATCGGGCAGGTGATCTACTTCCAGGGCGGGACGGCCTACAATGATGCCGTGGCTGCAGCCTTCGCCGGCCTCCTGCGCACGCGCATCATCGTGCCCCCCCACAACGGGGTGATCGGGGCCATCGGCATGGCCCTCCTCGCCCGGGACAAGGTGCAGGGCACGGGGCGCCCCACCACGTTCCGGGGCTTCGACCTGTCGGCCGTAGGCTACTCCCTGCGCGAGTTCGTGTGCCGGGCCTGCTCCAACGTCTGCGACATGCAGGAGTTCACGGTCGAGGGTGTGAAGACCTACTGGGGCGACAAGTGCAGCGACAAGTTTCGCAAGCGGTCGCGGACGGAACGTCAGCCGGTGATTCCCGATCTCATGGCCCTGCGGCGCCGGCGCTTGCTGGACGGGTATGACGGTCCGAAGGGGTCGGGGCCGCGGATCGGGATCCCCCAGGCGATGTTCTTCCACGACCGGTTCCCGTTCTGGCGTGCCTTCCTGGAAGAGCTGGGGTGCGCCGTGGTCCTCTCCGACGAGACGAACCAAAAGATCGCCCACGACGGCGTCGACCTCACCGTGGCGGAGCCCTGCTACCCGATCCGGGTGGCCCATGGCCATGTGAAGGACCTGTTGGACAAAGGCGTGGAGTGGATCCTCCTCCCCAACACGATCAATGCCGAGGCGACGCCCGACGCCGTCGACTCGCACCTGTGCCCGTGGGCCCAGACCCTTCCCTACGTGATGCGGAGCGTGCCGCGCCTCACCGAGGTGCGGGGCCGGATCCTGGCCCCCACGGTGCGCTTCCGGCTGGGCGAACGGCGTGTCGCACAGGAGCTTCTGCCGCTGGGGCGGGTGCTGGGGGCCGGTCTCGTTCGGACGCTCCGGGCGGTGGCCCGTGCATTTGCCGTGCAGCAGGCCTTCCGGTCGGCCGTGGAAGCAGCGGGCCGGGAGGCCCTGGCCACCCTCCAGGCCACAGGGGAGCCCGGGATCGTCCTCGTGGGGCGTCCCTACAACGTGCACGATCGGGCCATCAACCTCGACGTCCCCGGGAAGCTCCGGGACTACTACGGAATCAACGTCCTGCCCATGGACTGCGTGCCGCTGGATGGGGAGGACATTCGGGATGTCAACGATAACATGTACTGGCACTCGGGGCGGCGCATCCTGGCGGCGGGGAAGCTGGCGTCCCGCCATCCAAGCCTGCACATCATCTATGTCACGAACTTCAAGTGCGGGCCGGATTCCTACATCAAACACTTCCTGGGAGACGCCTGCGGCAGGCCGTTCCTCAGCCTCCAGTTCGACGGCCACAGCAACGATGCCGGCGTCCTGACCCGGTGCGAGGCGTACCTGGACAGCAAGGGGATGCTCCGATGGTGGCACACGCCGGCGCGGGCCTGATGGCCCGACGGTTATACATCCACCGCATGACGGACGGCGGCACGGAGTGCATGGCGGCTGCCCTTCGGTCCGTGGGAATTGACGCCGTGGTCCTGCCACCCCCGGACGCCCGGACGCTGGAGCTGGGCGCGCGCCATCTGGCGGGGGAGGAATGCCTGCCGGCCAAGGTGACTCTGGGCGATTACCTGAAGGTGGCCGAGGCGCCGGGATTCGACCCCGGGAAGACCGCCTTCATGATGCCCACGACGGAGGGGCCGTGCCGCTTCGGCCAGTACGCGCCGTACATTCGCAAGCTCTTTCGGGACATGGGGTACCCGGGGGTTCTGGTCGTCTCCCCCACGAGCGGCGACGGCTACCAGCAGGTGGGCAGCCTGGGGCCGGAGCTCACCCGGACGACCTGGCGCGGCTTCGTCGCCGCGGACATCCTCCACACGCTCCTGCTCAAGACGCGACCCTACGAGGTGAATCCCGGTGCGACCGACGCCGCCTACGCCGTCTCCCTGCAGGAGATCTGCGCGGTGCTGGAGGCGCCGGGGCTCCGATCCCGCGAACGCCTCGCGGCCCTGGCGGCCGCGCTGGTGCGGGTCCGCGACCGGTTCCGCGCCATCCCCGCGCGATACGACCCAGGGCGCCTCCTCATTGGCATCCAGGGGGAAATCTTCTGCCGCATGAACGAGTTCAGCAACGACGATCTCATCCGGCGGCTGGAGGCCTGTGGCGGCGAGGCCTGGCTCTCCGGCATCGCCGAATGGGTCTGGTACTGTAACAACGACCAGGAGCTCACCCTGCGCCGCGAGGGGAGGCGCTTTTCCCTTACCATGCTGGGCGCCAGGCTCCGCGATCACATCCAGGGCGCCGACGAAGTGGCGCTGCGCGCTCTCTTCGTGGAAGGATTTCGTCGGATACGAGGAGCCCCAGGACATCGAGGAGATCCTGCGGGCGGGAGACCGCTACCTCCCCCAGGCG
>JBIOJT010000281.1:0-6145 GCA_044451055.1 Methylomirabilales bacterium (SeqCode) | reverse complement strand
GTGGTGGATGGTATATCGGCAGTGCATCACCAGGGAGGTCCAGGCCCCTGTGGCAGCGAGGGGCGTGGCCGTGAGACAGCGCAGAAGCCGCAGTGCCAGGATTCCCGGAGTGGTTCGGTGGATCTTGATCCTGGCACACGGCGCAGCGGGCTGGAGAGAAGTCTGCACGACACGCTCCGGTTGACAATCGAGGTGGGCAGCGATGCTGCCCGTCATCAGGGCGGAGTGTGGCACGGGGTTGGGGATCGGACAAGCGCAGGAAAATGCAGATATGAGCAGCCGGAGGGGTCGAGACGTGCCGCCGGGTGTTCGAGTGGGGGAGGGCCGGGCGGAGACCGTGGGGATCTCTGGTGACTGGACCCCGGGGGCAAAGAGGGAATCGACGGCTTGCATGCGTTCGCTGTTGCGTCCCTGGATGAGGCTGGCGGTGCGAAGGGTGCTGAGATACGTGGCCTGAGAAAAGTCGAGCCCGGGTCTGGTTGAGTCGACGGATAGGGACTCAAAGTCGCACTGTCGGTCGGGATCGTCGGAGCCCGCCCCTGCGACCCAGCATTTCTGGAAATGTTCCCACGGATTCGCCCGAAACCGTTGACAGATGCGGCCCGATTTCGTACAGTGCCTCGCAACCCCGCTGTGGATGCGGGAATCCCACACACCCCAACGATGGAGGACCCATGGCAAAACTGATGACCAAGACGCAGGTGGTCGCCCATTTGGCGGAGAAGGTCGATCTTCCCAAGAAGACGGTCGCGACCGTCCTCGAGGAGCTCGTGGCCCTCGCCACGAAGGAGGCGAAGGCGACCGGGCAGTTTGTGGTCCCCGGGTTGGGGAAGGCCGTGAAGGCCGCCCGCAAGGCGCGGGTGGGGCGCAATCCGCAGACGGGCGAGGCCATCAAGATCCCGGCGAAGACGGTGGTCCGGTTCCGCCTGGCCAAAGCCTTCAAGGACGCCATCGTCCCCCCGAAGAAGAAGTAGCACCTCTTCCCCCAGCGGATTTCCTTCCAACGGGCAGCAGACAAGCCCCGGGGGCTCCCGGGGCTTGTGCCGTTACTGGGGACCGAGTTGGTTGGGTGACACGCCTACCGTGTCGCGCCTGCCAAGACCTCGGCCAAGCCCGCAGCCTACACCATCTGCATCACGAGGAGAGCCTGGCGAAGCCCAAGCGCTACTTCGAGGAGCTCATCGAGGAGGCGGGCCACGGCTATACGGACACCTTCAGTTAGACGGTCAGCCCCCTGGTCGTTGCAAACCCGTCCTCGGGATCGAGCAAGCTCCAGAAGGCCATCTCGGAAGCCGAGCTCCTCAGCCTCCTCGACCAATAGGCTTCCATCATTTCCCTTCCATTCTCCCCGGCGATTCAGTAAAATAATTTCAGTGGGGATTTTCCCCCGCACTGAGAGGTTTCGCCATGAGTGCCATCACAATCCCCGTCGATCCGGACACCGCCCGCGCCTTCGAGCAGGCCTCAGCCGAGGAACAGCGCAAGCTTCGTTTACTCCTGAGCCTCCGCCTTCGCGAACTCACCATCACACCCTTGCCCCCACTCCAAACGATCCTGGACGAGGTCGGTCGCGAGGCCCAGGAAAAGGGCTTGACCCCCGAGATCCTCGACACCCTCCTCAATGCGGAGTGACCTGCGCGTTGTCTTCGATACGAACACCCTGATCAGCGCCTTCCTGATTCCCAAGTCGATCCCCCGTCAGGCTCTGGACACCGCCACGGCCGCCGGGCGGCTCCTGCTCTCGACCGCCACCGCCGCAGAACTGACCGAACTCTTGCGCCAGCCGAGATTTGACCGCTACTTGGCCGAACACCGACGCATGACCCTTGTGGCTGTCGTCATCCACAACGCCGATCTCGTGGAAGTCGATGTCACCATCACCACCTGCCGGGACCCCAAGGGCAACAAGTTCCTCGAGCTCGCCGTGAGTGGACAGGCCACCCACCTCGTCACCGGCGATCAAGATCTCCTCATCCTCCATCCCTATCGGCACACCACCATCTTGACTCCCCGCCAGTTTCTTGCAGAGATCGCCTCACCGTCTTGATCGAAAGCCATATCCCCCATTCTTCCGCTTGCCAACCCAAACGCCAGCGGGCTCGAGGGAACAGGGGAGAAATATGTTGACGCCGCTTCCACCAAGGTCTTGGAGGTGGGGAACGACCTCCCTGTGGTCGATGTCCGTGAGGAATGTGGGCAGGACGTAATGGTGAGGGTGCGACGCATGGTCCGTCTGGCGATGTGCCCAACAGTCTCTTTGTCTTCGGCGGGCCAGGAGAAGCGGTAGAGGAGGGAGGGTACGGCCAACGCGGCTCAGATGTTCGCGCCCGCGTCCGTCAGGACGAGTTGCTCCGCCTCGCTGCGGGGGACGTAGGGCCAGTCGCCCAGGGTGCCGAGCTAACAGACCTGCTGGATCGTTCCCTTGATGAGTCGGGTAGCGGAGTCGCCCATGGTGGAACCTCAATTGATGATGGTGTTGTGGAAGGCGCAGATCTCGTCGAGAGATTTCTTGCCGGTGACGATGTGCCGCAAGGCGAGGCGGGGGTGCCGGGCCCAGAAGAGGATGGTGCAGGTGCTAAACCCTCGGGGGGAGCCGGGGGATCGGAAGTGGGCTTCGTACTGGCGGATGCCATCCGTGTTGACCCAGCCGGTCCGTCGGTACGAGGTCCAGCCCCATTCCTCGCGGAAAGGGGTGCCATCAGGATTCGTGAGCATGGGTGGCTCCTGGGAAAACGGGACGCGGAGGCCGGCGTGGAGACGAGCTGTTGTTACGAGCATGTGGGAGGGTGGAGTTCGGGTAAGTGGCTATCGGAGGTGAGGAGGGCTTTGAAGCGGAGGAACCTCTCCAGGGCCATGCTGGATCCTTTCTATGGCTGGGTCGAGTGGCGGAGTCGCCCATGGGACGTAGAGTTCGTACACGCGCCCCGTGCCCCGGTTGATCTCCCAGCCAGGGGCCGTGGCAATCTCGTTGTTGGTCAGCAGACCCCGGAGAACGAGGAGATCGGAGACATTGGCCTGGGAAGCGGGGAGATCCGGTTGAATGTCCTCATAAGCCTCAAGGCTAGTGTCCTGCTGGTTGGTTCCCATGTATGTTACCTCCGGGGGGTGAGGGCCGCAGGGGAGAAGGTTGGTGGCATGGCGTTTATCGGTCCCAGGGCCTGACCGCGTGCTCTCGGCGATCCTGGGCCCGGTCGCGGGTGTACGGGAGGAGGGCGGTCTGCACCGTCGGCGAATTCCAGGCGCTGTTGTCGCACGTGACGGTGACTGTGTATCCCTCGCCGTCTGTGGTCATGACCTCGTGGCCGTCGGGAGAGCTGGGGGTAGTCGCCTCCCCGGTGAGCAGCGCCTGATTGATGGCATCGCGGAGGGCTTGAAGCCCCGCGCGATTGCCGACGATGTAGGCCTCCTCGTGTTGCGCGGGTTGGGCGTGGATGTGGAGGAGGAGTTCGGTGCTCACTGTTGCCCTCGATCTTGCTCCTGGATGTCGCGGAGCGCCCTGTCGATCATGGCGGACGTGAGAACCCAGCCATGCTGCGGGAGGAGGCTCACGCTGTGGGACTTGAAGGCCTGGTAGAGCGCGAGGGCCTGCTCGCGGTTACCCAGGTGGTCTGCGAGGAGGGCGAGGGAGAGCTGGGCCGGCTCGCTGCCGCCGTTAGGAGGCCAGGGCCTCGACCACCAGCTCGCGGGTTTCCTCGTGCGTCAGCCGTCCCAGGTCGATCTTCGTCATGTTGAGCCACCTCCGTGTCTCGCCATCTCAGCGCGGTATGCCTCGCGAAAGGCCTGCGCCTTCGAGGGGCGCCAAGTCTTGCCGTCGTCGAAGGAGTAATAGCGATGCCCCCAAACATCTTTGTAGAGGTAGCAGACGGTTCGCCCCAGGGGCTTTGCGAACACGTCCGCCCAGCGAATTGTGGTCACCCGTACACCTTTCCTTCCTCCTCCCAAGACCACTGGCGGATCTAGTCCTGCGTCATCTCCCACTCGGCTTCTAGCTTCGCCACAACCTCACACTTGAACCGCTAGTAGAAGCGCGGCTCCCAGGCCAGAGGCACCCCCGGCAGCGCCGTCACCAGCATCGCCCGCGCAAGCTCGGCTGGGCCGCTCCCGCCGTAACCAAACTCGTATCCAGTTGGTGAAAAACGGGCGCGGTCACGTGGGATGGGGATTCGCGGAAACGGTTCCCTCCGATCCTGCTTCCTGATCTCCACCAATGCCTCTCCGTTCGAGTTTCTTCTTCCCCTGAACCACATTGTTCCTCCTCCGTGCGTGGATCTCAATGTGGCAGTTTGCGCAGAGCAGCTGGAACCGCTCCGGGTGGTCCCGGACCTCTGCCAGGTTGACCTTCCCACGCTTTGCCTGCCCGTATAGATCGAGGTCCGTCCGCCGATCACGGTGATGAAAATGAAGCGCGTCTTGGCAGCGTCGGTATCCGCACCGTTGGCACCTGCCGCCAAACTATAAGCGCAGGCGTCTCCGCAGTTGCCGCTCTTTGGCTCGCCAATACCGCTTCTCGCACGGGCCGCACCGGCTTTTCCACCGCTCGTATCCACGGTTGCTCAGCGGCTTTCTACACTCCCTGCACCGACGCGGACCCTTCAGGTCAACACTCGCACACCGGCGGTGGGGGATGTGACCGGTAATCTGACCACACGCCCGGCACCGTCTTGTTGGGTCGTATCTCATATCCTTCGGCTAGTACTGGGACGTCCGGTCGTGGACGAGGTCAACCACGGCGCTGTCGGGGAGGTTGAGGGAGCGGAGGGACGGCGTCCCCACCAGGGCTAAAGGAGTGCGAGAGCGACGGAGTAACAGAGGCACAGGGGAATGAGGGATCCACGGATACGGGAAAAGGGTTCGGCCTTCGCTGAGCGGTTCAGCAGTTCGGATAGGGATGAGGAGAGCGTCGGAGCAAGTGGTGGAGGGGCGTCCTATTCCAGCTCTCTTTCGAGGCGCGACTCGCGGAGGAGATCCAGGAACCTCTGGCGGAGGGCCGAGGTCAGTCGCTCGGAGAAGCTCTCTTGGAGATCATGGACTCGGATTAGTCTCTGCACATCGGCCAGGTCCTGGGTGCGGTGACCCCAGATTCCGCTGGCAATCTTGAACTCGATGAGGGATTCCAGAGTGGGAAGCGTGAGCCCGCCGACGTCCATGAAGGCGCTGGAGTCCGGGAGAGGATACACTACTGGGCTTTCCGGTGAGCCGGCGTGCTCGCCAGAGGTCACCACATCAATGTTCACGTCGTACTCTGTGTCGCGCAGGCTCTTCCTGAGTCCAGGTGCTCGGAAGGCCAGGCCCCGCCCCACCAGGGCGGCGTGGGCCATCTCGAGGCCAGCCGGTGTCAGAAGAATGTCAATATCCTCGGTGTGCCGCACGTATCCATGATGCCGGAGGGCCAGCGCCCCGATCACCGCAAACGGGATGCCCAGTTCCGACAGACGGCGGCGGAGTGATTCGAGCGCGGCGGCGATGTCGCGGGAGTGCACCTGATCCCTCCGGAGTTGTTCGACGAGCGTTGCATTAACGAGACGGGCCATAACGTCACTCAGTTGCAATCCCATCTGCAATGGCCAAGGCAGGAGTCCCCGGGCCTGATTGACGGAGGTCAATCAACCCCGCCTCCGGAGGTGGCCCTACGGCCCCTAAACCGCGACCGTATCAATGGGTGGATGATAAGCGGAGGCGTGAGGGCTGTCAAATCCTTCGGGTGCACCAGCTGCTTGCAATGACAGCGTAAGAAACGGACCCAGGGATATCTCGCAGTACCAAAGGGACAGAGTGACGGGGGGACAAAGGCACAGAGGGACGAGGGAAGCAAGGGGGGCATGGGGAAGGCGTTGGGCGATCCGGCAGATCGGGCGGTTGGCGAGGTCGGCGGGTGCCTTCGGTTGTCGTCGTACTCTGTCCCTTTGTTCCTTTGTCACTGGCGAAGAGGTGTAGGGAAAGCGGCGCGTCGCGGTCCTTCGCGCTTCGCGGAGGAGCGATGCGCTGCAGCAATATGATCGCCTGGCAATCGCGGTCGTCCTGGTCCTGGTGCCTCCTCGGGGGAATGGTGTGGAGATGGCCCGCCTCCTACGGCTTTGGCCTGGATCGCTGGGCGTAGACGGGGGCGCGGAGCGGAACGCGCGGGCGCGGCGGCTGGGTGCCGGCG
>JBIOJT010000280.1:0-6168 GCA_044451055.1 Methylomirabilales bacterium (SeqCode) | reverse complement strand
GTTGGGTGTCGCCCCGGTGATCGATACCCACGTTCCGGTCAAGCAGCGGCAGCGGGGCTTGCCGCCCTCGCAGCTCGTCGAGAGCCTGATCGCGTTGTGGACGAGCGGCGGGGACCGCTGCCAGGATCTCACGACGCTCCGCGCGGATCAGGCGCTGGCCACCCTGCTCGGGTCCCCCCTGCCCGCCGCGACCACGGTCCGGGACTTCCTGGAGGCCTTCCACGTCGAGAACGGCCCCCTGTGGCAGGCTGGGCCCCACGCGGCGATCCCGGAGGAGTCTGCGCCCCTGGCGGGCCTCGGTCAGGCGACCCGCACGCTGGTCGCGGGCGTCCAGCTTGGGGCGCCGACGGACACCGCGACCCTCGCTGTGGACGCGACGCTCGTGGAGAGCCACAAGGACGCCGCCACCGTGGCCTATGACGGCACCCGGGGCTACCAGCCCGTGGTCGTGCTCTGGGCCGAGCAGGACCTGATCCTCCACGATCAGTTCCGCGATGGCCATGTGCCGGCCGGCTGCGGCAACGTGCGCGTGCTCGAACAGGCCGTGGCCAACCTGCCCCAGGGGATCACCCAGATCTCCCTGCGCGCCGACAGCGCGCTGTACGAGACCGCCATCCTCCGCTGGTGCGAGACCAAGCAGATTGCCTACGCCATCAGCGCCGATCTCTCCGACCAGCTCAAGGCCGAGATCCTCCGCCTCCCCGCGACCGCCTGGCAGGTGGAGCGGGAGGAGCCGGACGCCATCCGGTCCTGGGCCGAGGTCCCGTACGTCCCCGACGACGGGGACCACCGGAAGGATCGGCCCTGCGTCCGCCGCTCCCTCGCCGTGCGGGTCCAGAAGCGCCCAGGCAGCCTCTTCGCCGATGGGAGCAGCATCCACTCCTTCGCCGTGGTCACGAACCGGGCGGGGGACGGGTTGGCCCTCCTCCGGTGGCACCGCGCGAAGGCCGGCACGGTGGAGCACACGCACCACGTCCTCAAGACCGAGTTGGCGGCCGCCGCCCTCCCCAGCGGGAAGTTCGGGGCGAACGCCGCCTGGTTCCGGCTCAACACGCTGACGTACAACCTGCTCTCGGCGCTCAAGCGGTTGACCTTACCCGGAGATCTCCGGACCGCCCGGCCGAAGCGGCTGCGCTTCTTGCTCTTCAACACCGTCGGGAAGGTCGTGGCGCATGCCCGGCGGACGCTCCTCCGGCTCTCGGGCGCCCTCCAGCATGCCTTACTGGTCCGGGTGCGGGGCAAGATCACCCGGCTCGCCCCGGCTTAGCCGGAGATTAGGGTCCAGGGCCACGCTCCAGGCCCTGGAACGCTTGACTGGCTCTGAAGGGTTGACCTATATTCACGCCGCTACATCGGGAACAGGCGTGGTTGGTTGTTCGCTTTTCTCCGACATGGGAGCGCAAGGATTCCTCGATTGTCGGAAAAGCGGGAGGAGTGGCATGGCAAAGATCGGCATCGATCTGGACCGGAAGATTGGCATCGTCGACCGACGGATCTTCGGGAATTTCGTCGAACACCTTGGCCGCTGCATCTATGGAGGGCTGTTCGAGGAGGGCTCGCCGCAGAGCGATGACCGCGGTTTTCGGCGGGACGTCCTGGAGGCCGTTCGCCGGCTCCGAATCCCGATCCTTCGGTGGCCAGGAGGGAATTTTGTCAGCGGCTACCACTGGCTGGATGGGGTGGGGCTTCGAGCAGATCGTCCCCGCCGGGTGGACCTGGCATGGTTCGCCGAGGAATCGAACCGGTTTGGGACAAACGAGTTCATCCAGTATTGCCGTGCGATCAACGCCGAGCCGTACATCTGCGTGAACATGGGTTCGGGATCGATGGACGAGGCGCAGGCGTGGGTCGAATACGCGAACAGCACGGGGAACACGCACTGGGCCAACCTCCGGCGAAAGCACGGATACTCAGAGCCCCATGGGGTCAAGTATTGGGGCTTGGGAAACGAGATGTACGGGGGCTGGCAGATCGGATCGCTCGAAGCCCAGGATTATGTCAAGAGGGCGCGGTCCTTCGCCATGGTGATGAGGCGGATGGATCCAAACATCGTCCTGATAGGCTGTGGCCAGAATGGATGGAATCCGTGGGATGAAGTCGTCCTGGAGGGTCTTGCCTCCCTGGTGGATTTCCACAGCATTCACCTGTACACGGGCCATTCGGACTACTACGTGAACGTGTTCCAGCCCCATCAGGCCGAGCGGGCCGTGCGGATCTGCGAGCGAACGATTGAACGCGTGCGCTACAACCAGCGAATCCCACACCCCGTATACATTGCCTTCGACGAGTGGAACGTCTGGTACAGAACGCGGACTCATGAGGACCGGGTGGCCGGCATTGAGGAACGCTACGATCTCGCCGACGCCCTGGCCGTGGCCACCTACCTGAACATTTTCATCCGCTACTGCCGAATCGTCCGGATCGCCAACTTCGCGCAACTCGTCAACGCCATCGCCCCCATCTTCACCAACCGGCAGGGTCTCTTCCTTCAGACGATCTATCACCCCCTCCACTTGTACGCCGAACATACGCGCGAGATCGCCCTCGACGTGCACGTGGACTGTGAGACGTACGACCTGCCGCCCACGAGAGAGGAAGGGGGTGTCGGCCGGAAATTTCACGTCGCCGATCTGGGTCCCTTCAAACTGTTGGATGCCGTGGCGACGTGTGACCCGACCGGTCGCCAGATTACGTTGGGAGTCGTGAACCGGGATCGGGACCGGGACCACAAGGTGACGATTCAATTCACGGGCGGAAGCGCACGTTCCGGTGTGGATGTGGCCGAGGTGAACGGGGCGGGGCCGGAGGCCATGAATTCCTTCGATCATCCTGATGCAGTGGGCGTGCGGGAGCATCGGATGAACCTCGGAGGGTCAGGCTTCGACTACACCTTCCCTGCCCATTCAGTCACGGTGCTCCGGCTGGAACTTGCCTGAGCGATAAGGACATGCCCAGGCTTACCCCCACCGAGGGTCTACCTCGCATCCGGTTAGAGTCGGTTCTGAACTCTATGATTTCGGCCCGTCTCACGGACGATCGCCTCGACCTTGGACCACGACCTGCATATCTCCCGTGCCCGCCCGCATGCGCCGACCGATTCTCGCCCACTCGTGAACTATGGCCGTAACGAGAGCGACCTCCCTTGTAACGCTCAAGGAGATCCTTCATGCACAAGCGCTCCCGCCCCGACTGGCCCATGCGCGTCCACAGGTACCGGGCGTATCCGGAGAAACTGCCCGACGAGCTCTGGGCTGAAGCGAAGGCCATGCAGGAGCTGTGGAACCAGCTGGTCAAGATCGGCGACACGGCATACGCGGCGTATCATTTCTTGGACTTCTTCTCGCTGAGGTTCTTGAGGTCGAGATCCTCCCACACGATGACCCGGTACGTCTTGCAGAGCTGGAGAGCCGCATACTCGTACAGGGCCCGCCGCTTGGCAATGAGGTGTTCGTCGAGGTGGTCCTTGATGAAGCGGAGCCGATTGTGCTGGCTGAGTTTCGTAGGGGGAGTTCGAGCTTGACCGTGCGAACCCTTCAATCCCTGTCCGCCAGGAGTAACGGGTGGAACAGCGGGAAGTGCAGGCCCGCAGGATTCCGACCCAGGAGAGGACCTTCAATAATCTCTGTCCGCCTTGGAATAATGGGTGGAACAAGAGCATGAAAACTCACACCGACCCGACCATAGCCCTTCAATCCCTCTCCGCCTTGGAAGAACGGATGATCACCACCGCTCCCGTCTCTCCTCCAATCCGCACCGCCAGAGGCGCCCTCGTCGACCTCTACATCCACTGCCGTGAGGCAGTCTTCCAGGCCGGCTTCGGCGAGGAGGTGGAGTACTATTCCACGAGGAATCTCGCCGCCATCAGCGAGAGCGAGTTCCTCTGTGAACTAGGATGGGTCATTGTCAATAGCGGGATGCGCAATATAGTATGCCGAAGCCTCTGGCCACAGTTGAGGGCGGTCTTCCTGGAATTCGCCGACTTGCCAGCAATCCTCGAGCGCCGCATCGAAATCCGCCCCGCCGCCCTGGCGATCCTCAGCCACCCCGGCAAAATCGACGCCATCTTTCGCGCCGTCGAGCGCGTCACGGCGTCGTCATGGCCCGCCATCCGCACCGAAATCGAACGCGAGGGTATCACGGCACTCCGCCGGTTTCCGTATATCGGACCGATCATTTGCTATCATCTGGCCAAGAACATCGGACTGCAGGTCGCCAAGCCCGACCGACACCTCCTCCGGATCGCAACGGCAGCCGGTTACGGCACGGACGTCCAGGCCCTCTGCGAGAACCTCGCCACGGCCACCGGTGATCCGATCCCGGTCGTGGACTACATCATCTGGCGTTGTGCGGCCACCCTGGATCCGCACTACCTCACCCGCTTCACCCAGATGCAACCCTGACCGCCCCCGCCGATCCATGACATGAAATTCCCCCCGGTCCAGCACGAACCCTCTTTCCCTGGAGCCTCCCTTGCATGCGATCCTCCGAGGTGCCGAAGGACATCCTCGTCAATCCCACCCCCGACCAACTCCGCCTGGCCATCCATGCCGCCATCACTCACTGGGACACTCCCCGCCACCCCGGCCTGACCCTTGCCTCGCCCTCGCTCGATGAGCTCGCCGGGCCCGAAGGGTATCGTGAGTGGAGTGCGCTCCGGCTCGTTAGAACGTCAAAAACCCTCACCCGGGCCCTGACGGTTGCCTGGTGGACCAGCGGCGACGGCACCCGATACGTTCGCATCACCAACTACGCCACCTTCCTCTACCACAGCATCTCCTCCTGGCAGGATTACCCCTTCACTCCCTGGTCGGCCGTCTTTCCCCTTCGCGCACGCCAGCTGCGGGATCGCCGCAAGGCACGCCTGCAGCGACTTCTCACCCGTCGCTTGCAGACAGCCGCCAGCCCCACCCTCATGTTTCCGCGCCGCCCCCCGCACATGACGCAACATCTCCCCGAAGAATTCGCCTCCGGCTCCCTCGTCGCCGCCTCCCCCGACGGCCTCCTGATCGTCGATACCCCTCGGGATCCCAAGCATGGTGCGCTGATCTTCGCCGATGCCCTCGGCACCTTCCGCCTCCGGACCCTTCCCCTCCGCTACGTCCACTCTGCCCGCAAGTTCTACCAAAAGCTCGGGGCAGGCCCCGCTCGCATTCAAGCGGCCCTCACCTGGGTTCTGGCCCAGGCACTCACCGACAAGTAACCCCCTCACCCCTGCAGTGCAGGCTCCCATGCACCCGCACACCCTCCCCGTCCGCGTACTGAAGAATCCCACCCGCGTCCGACTCGCTACCGTCCTCCAACGCGACGCCGACCTCGTCAACCGTCACTGGCCCGACCGCGGCATGCACCCGTTCGTTCCGGAAGACCTTTTCGGCCCTGCCGGACACCTACAGCGACACGTCGGCAGCGGGGCCGACCCAGACGGCTCCGCCAAGCGGGATGCCGCCATCGCCGTCGCCTGGTGGACCCACCCCTCCGGCGCCCGCTCTGTTCGCAGTGTATCGAGCTGGGGCGTGTCCCATCGCCGTCCCCGCCTGCTCCGGTACCGCACGCTCTCTTCATGGGCCACCGTGGTTCCCGATCGCTATGAGCAACTGCGCGTCCGACGGGCCGAACGCCTCACCCGTCTCATCGCCCGACACGGCCAGCCCAGCTCCGACCTCCAATCTCCCCTCGACCTCCTGGGCTACGACCGCCCCACCCTCTCCGCCACGGCACCCGGCGGGCTCCTCCTCGCCAACGACCTGCGGGATCCCCGTCTCGCCTTCCTCATGCTTTCCGAGGTCATCGGCACCTGCCGGGCCCACCGCATCCCGGCCAAGTGCGTCAATCCCACCACGGCCTTCTATCGGCGCTTCCCCACTGGTGCCGCCCGGGTTCAGGCCGCCATCACGTGGCTGTTTCCCCGGCTCCTCGCCTGTGAACAGCAGCCATAATGGCTCCCCGGATTGCCGCTCATCCCACCGCCCCTACGCTCCGTATCTGCCCCTGCATAACCGTGATATTCCACGCGGCTCCACGCCTGCTACCCACTTCAATGCCACCGCCACACTACGCCGTCTCTCGCAACCGGGCCATCACACAGCCATCTGGGAGTCGGATGGATACGGCCTTTCCCATTCCCCCATCACCCGCCTCACCCGCTTCCCCTCCATTCGCCAAGGTGGG
>JBIOJT010000279.1:0-6193 GCA_044451055.1 Methylomirabilales bacterium (SeqCode) | reverse complement strand
GCGATCCTCACACTCGCGAGCACGTACATGGCAGTTCTCCGCGCTACACTGCCCCCGGACCTCCGCGCACGCCCGGCCTCACGGCAGGCGGCCAGCGAGGCCCGGAGGGCTCACGTGAGGGCCGCAGGCTCGGCTGTGGCGTCCCGCGGCGTCTGGATCCGTTCGTCCTTCAAGATATGACCATCCCGGAACAGGATGGTCCGGGAGGTGTAGGCGGCAATGTCCGATTCATGGGTGACGAGGATTACAGTGATGCCGTTTTCCCGGTTGAGCCGCTGGAAGATGGCCAGGATCTCTACGCTGGTCTTCGAGTCCAGATTCCCCGTCGGCTCGTCCGCCAGCAGGATTGCGGGATTGTTGATTAGGGCGCGGGCGATGGCCACCCGCTGCTGCTGGCCGCCTGAGAGTTGATTCGGATGATGATGCTCGCGCGCCTGCAGCCCCACTTGTTGCAGGCGCGCCATGGCCCGCGAGTGCCGTTCCTTGGCGGTGGCACCGTTGTACAGGAGGGGCAGCTCGACGTTCTCCAGCGCGGTCGTCCGTGGGAGCAGGTTGAACGTCTGGAACACGAAGCCGATCTTCTGGTTGCGGATCCGGGCGAGCTGGTCCCGGTTCATCTCGCTCACGTTCTGCCCGTCCAGACGGTAGATGCCGGAGGTCAGCTTGTCCAGACACCCGAGGATGTTCATGAAAGTGGACTTGCCCGAGCCGGAGGGGCCCATGATGGCCACGAATTCTCCAGCTTCGATGGTGAGGTTCACGCCGCGGAGGGCCTCCACGGCCACTTCGCCCATCTGGTAGATCTTGGTCAGGCCGTCAACTTCGATGAGTGCCATTTCATGCCGGATTTTGAATTTCGGATTCTCTGAAAGCATACCCTGTCGTTAGAGGCGAAGGCGTGGTGGACCGCCGGACGGTCCGGATCCCCCACGAGGTCCTGTGCCCAGCCCGACGATCACGGCCTCGCCATCCTTCAGGCCCTCCAGGACCTCCGTCTTCTGGCCGTCGCTGAGCCCGGTGCGAACCATCCGCTCGACCGCTTTCCCGTCCTGAAGAACCCAGACCCGCTGCTTTCCATCCGTGGCGCCCGGCGCGCCTGCGTCCGGCCCCCGCCCGGGACTCATCCCGGGGGAACTTGCCGGTCGCCCGCCGGCCGGTGTCTGGGGTCCGCGCTGGCCTGCCGGGCTGCCACCCGGCGAACCAGACGACCCCGCCGACGAAGCCGCATCGAGGCGGACCCGGAAGACCGCGTTGGGCACCAGAAGCGCATTCTCCCGCCGTGCCACCAGAATCTTCACGTTGGCCGTCATCCCAGGCATCAATTTTAGCTCAGGGTTCCCGACGGCCACCACGCAGTCATAGGTCACCACGTTCTGGATCACCTGGGCGGCTTGCCGGATCTGGACCACCCGACCCCGGAAGGCTTGACCTGGGAATGAGTCCACGCTGAACGTGGCCTCCTGATCCAGAACCACGCGGCCGACATCCGCCTCGTCCACGTTGGTGTCCACCTGCATCTTGGTGAGGTCCTGGGCGATGAGGAACAGCGTCGGGGCCTGCAGGGAGGCAGCCACAGTCTGGCCCACATCCACGTTGCGGGCCACGACAACCCCATCCACGGGGGCCCGGATCTCGCTGTTGTCCAAATCCACCTGGGCCTGGGCGAGGACGGCCTGCTTCTGCTGCACGGTCGCCTCGGCGGCGGTGAGCATGGCCCGGGAGACTTCCAGCGCCGCCTGGGATGCTTGCAGACTCGCCTGCGCCGCCTCCACTTGGGCCCGCGCGGAGTCTTGGGTGGCTTGGGCCGTGTCCAGTTCCTCCTGGGAAACGCCGCCTCGCTTGAAGAGGCGCACTCGAGAATCGTACTTGATCTTGGCATCCCGTACGGCCACGTCCTCCTTGACGACGTTGGCCCTCGCCGTGGCAACGTCCGCCTCGGCCTTGGCCACGGCGGCTCGCTGGTTTAGAACAGCCGCCCGGGCGCTCTCTAGGTCCGCCTTCGCTTGGTTTACCTTGGCCTCGAAGGTGGCCGGGTCAATCCGGGCGATCAACATTCCCTTCTTCACCCGGGAGTTATAATCCACCATGAGTTCCTTGATCGTCCCGGATACTTGGGTCCCGACCTGGACAGTGATCACCGCGTTCAGCGTCCCGGTGGCCGAGATGCTGGACTGGATGTCCCCCCGCTCCACCGGCGCGGTGCGGTACGAGGCCTTCCCCGTCCCGCTGTTGAACCAGTAAAATCCAGCGGCTCCACCGAGGACCAGCACGGCCAGGATGGACACGAGCGTCAGTTTGCGTCGGGTCATGGGAGGATCACTCCTTGACATGAGCAGATCTAACCCTCCGAGTGTAATCGGTGCATAAGGACCTGTCAAAAGCTATCTGCCTTGGCTCGTGCTTTGGCTCTTTGTCTACACGTGACGCCGCAACGGCAGCCCGCCAGCCGTGGGCGAGGGGCTTACAAAGCAAATCCCCTGCCTCGGCCCATCCACCCGTGACCCATCGTCTTGTGCAACTCGTTCCACTTCGCCCACTGGTCGGGCGTGAGCTGGGACCGGAGAGCAACCACGGTGTCGAGTCGCTGGTCCAGGAACTTGCCCTGGAGTGACTTCACCCGGTAGGCGGCAGCCTTGAGATCGGCTGAAGCGGAGTTCTGTTGTTCCAGGAGCCGCCGCAGTTCGACCCGGGCCTCGCATAGCGCCTGGGCATCCGCCCGGGCCTCGTCTCGCCGGGACTGCAGCACGCTCCGAATCTGCTCGGCCTGCTGGTCGGTCAGGCCCAGCTTCTCCTTGATCCGATTCCGAAAGACTTTCGCAATGGCCTCGCGATCATCATTGGTCAGGAGTCGCTCCGCCCTTGTACACATGCTGGCGGGAGCCGGCGCTTGCTGGGCACGCGCCAGAACGACACCACTTCCCCCGATTGCCCCGATCAACATGAACACAATCACCCACCGCTGCAATCTCGGTCACGTCGTCCTCATGGCAACTTCCATTGCTCCGCGACGACCACCGGCGTTCTTCACTCCATCCTCCCTAGCGCGAACGCGAGATCTGTTCCCTGGATCACGGGCCCTTGGATTCCTTTTCCTCCGGGAGGGGGGCCTCTCCATGCCGGCGCTCTTCTCGGCGCTCCCACTCCTTTGCCAGCGCCTCGAACTTCGCTTGCTGTTCCGGGTTCAGGATCGCGCGGATCTTTTCCCTGCTGCGCCCGCGGATGTCGCGGACGCGGGGACCAACCTCTTCCCGGAGACGGGCGAACTCCTGACCGGTCTCGAGCAGGATGGCTTCCACCTGCTGCTGTTGCTCCGGTCGCAGGTCCAGGTCCCGCGTGAGGCGCTTGAGCACGAATTGCCGGGCGCGCTCCGAATCTCGCGGTGGGTGCCTCCAGCCTGCCCGCACCTGGTACAAGCCAAACCCCAGCCCACCCGCGGCCGTACCCAGCAGGAAGGCGAGCAGCAGGAGCAGAGCCCCCTTCACGCGCGGCCTCATGTCCGGCCTCCTTCCATCACGGCCGTGAGGACCATGTCCGGTTCCGGCGGCGCGGCCTCAAGGACCAGCTGCTCGCCGTTCGAGAGCCCTTCGAGAGGGACCAGCCCAACGGGGCCGGGAGCGGCACCGGCCTGGTACTGGTAGAGAACCACGAGCAGGGCGACCGTGGCGGCGAAGGCCGGCACTAGGCCCCACCCCAGGCGCCACATCTCTGCCTCGGGACGCAACGGCCTCCAGGGGGGCAGCGCCGCCAGGACCCGGTCTGCGAATCCAGCCGGGGGCTCGGGCGCATCCGCCGCCGCAGCAAGCAGGCCTCGGACAAGGCGGGCGGCCACCAGCGCTCGGGCGCACGCCGGGCACCCCTCCAGATGTTCCCGGATCCCCGCAGGCATCTCTGTCGCAGGGACGGCGCCGAGCTCGGCAATTCGCTTCACAGCCTCTTCACACACTCTCATGCTTGCTCCCTACCCCTCTTGTTCCCCATTCCCGGAATCAGCCTCTCAATAACCGTCCGCATCGCCCGCCGGGCGCGATGGAGCCGGATTCTGCCTGCCAGGGCAGAACACCCCATGGCTTGCGCCACCTCAGCCCCTGAGAATCCGAGGGCATCGGACAAGATCAGCACCATCCGATCCTTCGGAGGCAGAGGGGCCATGGCCCGTTCCAGGAGATCCCGAACTGCGGCCCGATCCGCCGCACCCACGCCCGCGACCAGGTCTTGTGCTCCGGCCTGCTCCGCGGGCGAGAGGTCCTCCCAGGCCACCTCGCTCGTACGCTTTCTCTGCCGCAACCGGTCATAGCTTGCCCGCGTGGCGATGCGGGCGATCCATGGGCCGAAGGGCGCTCCTGGCCGGAAACCGTGCAAACCTTCGAAAGCCCGGATAAATGTCTCTTGCGCCACATCCTTTACATCCTCGGGATTCCTGAGGAAGCCGCCCACGATCCGGAACACCAGCCGCTCGTGCCGGCGGATGAGGAGCCCGAAGGCCTCGTGATCCCCGCCCAGGGCCCGTTCCACCAAGACATTTTCATCGAGATCCTCGGTGCCCTCGTGCCACGCGCCCAGTTTGGTCATGGACTCACTTCTACAGTACGCATGCGGCCCCACCACTGTTTCAGCATCCGACCGCCGCAAGTGGATGAAATCCCTCTCGTAAAAGCTCCAGAGGAGGACGAGGAATGAGTATCAGCACGGAGACGGCATGATACTACCGGGATGTGTCACTCGCAAGCATATCAGGGGATGCCGGACCGGTCCGCCAGGTTCCGCATCACTCCTCAGCGCTGCCGGGACCAACTGGGTGGTCGCCCGCACCCTCGCCAGGACCTCGGTCACCGTGATCGCATTCGCACGGATGGGAGAGGCGCCGCGGCCGCAGTCACAGGCTTGACAGAGATCGCCGTCGTGAAGCACCCGGTGCTGCGCCCAGGCTGGCAGAGGCCCACTGATTTGCCCAAGGCTCCGCTAGGAGATTAGGAGAGTGGCTAGAATGCGCCTGCAGCGCCGAGATTGTTTCGGTGCCCGGCCATCGGACAACGAGAACGTCAGGCCGGTGGAGGCTCATGACCGGAAGAGAAAGTAGCCGGCAAGGAAGGCTTTCAACCCGGGGAAAATCCAGCGAGACGAGCGAGGAGAACGAGGACGACGAGCAGCGTCACGCCCCCGAGGATCCACAGGGCCACACGCAGGCGCCACACCCAACGCAGCCGGTTATGGGCGCGCGCCCGGCGGCGCTCCTCATCCTCCAACTTTCGAAGTTCGGCAGGTGGGCGTGGCATCGCGCGATTCCCCCCTCCCTTCTATCATGCCCATCCAAACCACGCGCGTCAAGGGCCGCCAGGTAGGGGCCGTCGCACGGCTCCCATCGGCTCACCCCGCCCCTCCACCGGCCCGTCCTCACGGTGTTACCAGCCAGCTTACGGCGCCGGCGGCCATGAGCCCGATAGCCACCGGGGTAGGGCATGCTCGGCGGCCATGGCCCACGGTCGGGCGCGCAGGCAGCCCCAATGATGAGCGAAGAGCCAGGTCAAGACAGAGGTGGGTAGGAACATGGCGGCCCTGGCCAGGAAGGCCCCCAGGATGCCGCTGACGCGGTAGCCGATGAAGGTCACGACCAGCATGGCGGGGCCCGGGGTGACCTGTGAAAGGGCATAGCCGTCCACGAACTCGCGGGCGCTGAGCCATCCGTAGGTGGAGACCACTTGGCGTTGCATCTCCGGGATGGCGCTCAGCCCGCCCCCGACACAGAGGAAGCTGAGACGAAAAAAGGTCATGGAGGACCGCCGCCAGGCCGGGGCCCAGGAAGACGGCCAGATTCGAAATCGTGGGCCCCGGGAGGAGTTGACACAAGGCGAGGCCCGGGAGGAACTCCTCTTGGGTGAGCCAGGCGCGGCGCTCGACGAAGGCCTCGTAGATGTAGGCGGCCCGGCCGCCGCCGATGCTCGTCAGGCCGATCCAGGCAAAGACCCTGGCGAGGCGGCTCATCGGAACCTGGGGCACTTCTCTCGCCTTCGGGTGAGAGCATAGATTGACGCGGTGGCGCGCTGGCGGCTTGTACCAAGAAGCGGACAGAGGGGCAAGTAGAATGCCTGACCGTGTTCGGCGCAAAAGTGTGAGGCCAGACGGGTCCAGAGTCTAGGAGCCTGTCGGAGAATTGGGTTTGGAGGCTGTACGACCGAATAACGACCTCCACATTTGG
>JBIOJT010000278.1:0-6227 GCA_044451055.1 Methylomirabilales bacterium (SeqCode) | reverse complement strand
TTGGGCGGCTTTTGGCCGAATACTGCCTATCTGGACGAGGTCATCCACATCTATGTGGCGGAGGGGCTGACGAGGGATCCGCTCCCGGCGGATCAGGACGAGCATCTGGAGGCACGGGCCTTCCCATGGGCTGAGGCCATTGCGATGGCACAGGACGATCGTATCATCTGCGGGCTCACCAAGCTCGCCATATTCTGGGCGATGGCGCAGCCGAGAAGCCCGCGGGTCTGAGGTTTTCGGGAGACGCTAATGGCGTGCGTCCCTCCCGGCGTGCGCGGCGTTCTTCGGGATGAGTGCGGATGCGGAAATGGCTCAGGGGATCACCGCCGGTTTCGGAAGGTCCGGCGACCTACGTCATCGGGGATATCCACGGATGTCTGCAGTCGCTCGAGCGACTGCTGCACAAGATCAAGCCTCGGCCTGAAGACCGGGTGATCTTCATCGGAGATTACATCGACCGCGGACCTCACTCCCGCGAGGTCGTGGATCTGCTGCTGCAGCTCCCCTACCCTTCCATCTTCCTGATGGGCAATCATGAGAAGATGCTGCTGGACTACCTGGCCGGCGGCGATACGTCCCTGTACCTCCTCAACGGCGGCCTGGCCACGATCGATAGTTACGGCGGAGATCCCGGCAATATCCCCCAGGACCATCTGGGCTTCTTCCACGGCCTGCGGCCCATGTACGAGACCCCCGACCACCTCTTCGTCCACGCCGGGATTCGGCCCCTGGTCCCCCTGGACAGGCAGGAGCTGAAGGACCTGGTGTGGATCCGCCAGGAGTTCTACCAGTTCGTCGGGCGCTTCCCCAAGCCGGTGATCTTCGGTCACACGCCCATGCGCCATGTCCTGTTGGCGGAGGATCGCATCGGGATCGACACCGGCTGCGTCTACGGCGGAAAGCTCACCTGCCTGAAGCTCCCGGAGCGCGAGATCATCCAGGTTTCCGGCTGGCGCGACTGATTCCGGCAGTCTGCTGAAAAAGGCCCATCTGCTGGGACCCACCTGCGGTGGGTGCCCCCGCGCTCGGGCGCTCGTTGCGGCGTACCGGAAGTACGCCTCACTCGGCCCTGCGGGCGCCGCCTTGCATCTGGACCTTTTTGAGCAGCCTGGGCGGAGATGGGTCTTTGGGACCAAGGCGGTCTTGACTGGAAGGTGGCGGGGTGTCGGCGACTGGCGGTCGGGCGAGGCTAGGCGGTCCCAGAGCGCAGGGTGGAGGTGAGTGCCCAGACCTTGCCCTCGGTGAAGAGGCGCACAAGCTCTGCGTCCACGAACCCATTCCTCACCTCAAATCCGAGGATCTCCAGGGCCCGCTCGGGCGGCATGGCCCGCTTGTACGGCCGGTCGGAGGCGGTCAGGGCGTCGTAGATGTCGCAGATCGCCATCATCTTGGCCTGGAACGGGATGTCATCGCCCCGGAGACCGCTCGGGTACCCAGTCCCGTTCAGCTTCTCGTGATGCGCGTAGGCCACAGGGGGGATGCGCCGCAGGTCCTTGGTCCAGGGGATCTGGCGGAGGAAGCGGAAGCTGTGGGTCACGTGGGACTCGATCTGCTGCCGCTCCTCGACGGTCAGACTCCCCTTCGCGATGGAAAGACTCTCCGCCTCATGGGTGGTCAGGTAGGGGGTCCGCTTGCCGTCCACATCCATGAAGGTGTGGGTGGCGATCTCCAGGATGCGCTCGAATCCTCCCTTGGGCAGGACGGTGGGCTTATTGGCTTCGAGGATGAACTGCAGCTGATCGTCCACCTCGGCCAGCCGCTGTCGGAGATCCGTGTCCACGTCGGCCTGGGCCGCATCGGAGCCCGGCCCCAGGGTTATGGCCAGACCCAACTTCTTCTGGAGGGCATCGTTCTCCACCCCCCGCTTGATGAGCTTGAATCGACTCACGACCAGATCGAGCTCCTCGTCATACAATTTGTTGGCCTTGACCAGGACCGGCTCGCGCACGCCGACCTTGCCAAAGTCGTGCAGGAGCGAGGCGAAGCGCAGCTCGCGGATATCCTCGGGAGAGAAGCGGACGTCGCCGTAGGGGCCGGAATGGTACCGGTCCACCTGCTCCGCCAGCCCCACGGTGAGAATGGCCACCCGCTCCGAATGACCTGAGGTGGAGGGATCTCGCGACTCGATGGCGTACACCGACGCCTTGATGAAGCCCTCGAACAGCTTCTGGATATCCTCGTACAGGATCGCGTTCTCCACGGCCACGGCCGCCTGGCTGGAGAGCGCCAGCAAGAGGTCCTCGTCCTCCGCGGTGAAGACCCCGTCCCGCTTGTTCAGGACCTGGAGGACGCCGATGACCTCGTTCAGCTTGTTCAGCATCGGTGCGCACAGCATGCTTCGCGTCCGGTAGCCTGTGCGCCGATCCGTCTCCTGGTTGAACCGGGAATCGGCGTAGGCATCCTGGATGTTGAGGATCTCCCCCGTCTGGGCCACGTACCCCGAGATGCCCATGCCGATCTTGATGCGGATCTCGCGCACCTCCAGCCCCTGGGCGATCTTGGACCAGAGCTCGTTGCGCTCCCGATCCACGAGAAACAGGGAGCTCCGCTCCGCCTCCATGACCTTGGTCACTTCCCCTAGGATCAGTTGCAGCAGGCGGTCCAGGTTCCGCTCCGAGGCCATGGCCTTGCCGACGTCCAGGAGCGCGGTCAGCTTTTCCACCCGGGTCTGGAGCCGCAATTCGCCCATCGCATCCCCCTCGTCAAAAGCCGCCGTGGTTTCCGGAAAGCAGGGGGAAGCCTAGCTGCAACCCTTCCAGGGGTCAAGCCGCGTGTTGGCGGGGTGGGCAATTCGTTCGACCTGGCAGACCTTGGCCGGAGAGGGGAGATCGGGGGTGGCGCGCCTCGGGGCCCATCGCCCGAGCCATTCCTGTTCCGCCACGGCTGCTACTCGATCAGATTGCTGGAGGAGGGAACGGCCACGCCATCTTTTTCTACGGGACGGGCCGGAGAGAGGTCGGGGACCAGCAGGCTCACCGGGACCCCCAGGGTCACCGCGGTGAGGCCGAACAGGAAGGCCGCCCGGATGCCATCCGCAAGATGGCCGCGAAGCTCTATGGGGAGCGCCTGAAAGGATGCCTCGGCGCCCCCCAGGGAGACTGGACCGCCCCCGGCACCGGTGATATGGGCGTTCAGGATCGTCCCCATGATGGCCACCCCGATCGTGGCGCCGATGTTCCGGAAAAAGAAGGGCATGGTCGAGACCACCCCGATCTGGCCGGGCGGCGCCGCGGTCTGGACCGCCACGACGGTGGTCACCGTGATGAGCCCCATCCCCAGACCCAGGATCGCGCCGCTCTCCGCCGCGTGGGAAAGCGACGATCCGGCGCCCAGGCGCGTGAACAGGAAATAGCCGGTCGTAAGGCTCACCATCCCGGCCACCGCCAGGGTCCGATAGCCCAGGCGGTTCAGCAGCCGCCCGCCGAGGGCGCTGCCCACGGTCCAGCTTAATGTGGTGGGCGTGAGGACAGTCCCGGCTTGAATCGCCGTGCCGCCCAGCACCCCCTGGACGAAGAGCGGGATAAAGGAGACGGCCCCGAACATGGCGACGCCCGAGAGGAACAGGCAGGCCGTGGTGGTCGTGAAGGTCCGGTGAGCGAAGAGGCCCAGGGGCAGGATGGGCTCGGGCACCCGGCCCTCGATCCACAGGAAGAGGACGGTGAAGATCAGGAAGATCAGGAGGCCCGCCAGTGTGCCGGCGCCGAAGAGCCGACCGGCCTGGCCGACCTCCAAGAGTGACAGCATCAGGGCGATGATGCTGACCAGCAGGCAGGCGGTCCCGGCGTAGTCCACGCGTCTGCGCGTCCCCTCGCTGGCCAGGCCTGTGAGTCCGATCACCAACAGGTAGTTGGCCGCCACGCCCACGGGGATGTTGACGAAGAAGGTCCAGCGCCAGCCCAGGGACATCACGATGAGGCCCCCGATCAGGGGACCGATCAGGGCCGAGATGCCCCAGACGGCCGCCAGATACCCCTGCATGCGGCCCCGCTCGTGCGGCGGGAAGACCTCTCCGAATACTGCCTGAGCCAGGGCGAAGCTTCCGCCGGCACCGATGCCCTGGAGACCTCGGGCAGCGATGAGAAACTCCATGCTGGTGGCGAAGCCGCACAGGGCCGAGGCGCCCGTGAAGATCCAGATCGCCACCACGAACATGTTCCGGCGCCCGAAGAGGTCCGAGAGCCTCCCGAAGATGGGCAGGGCCACCGTGGAGGTGAGCAGATATATGGAGAAGACCCAGCTGAAGAGACTGAGGCCGCCCAGGCTGGCGACCACTGTCGGCATGGCGGTGCCGATGATCGTATTGTCCAGGGCCGCCAGCGCCATGGCCATGTCCACGGCGATGACGACCAGCCACTTCTTCCGGTCCATGGCCATCAGCGGACCACCCAGGAGATCCCGTGCCGGCGCCGAGGAGCCGATACGTCAAGTCCGAGAGAGGACGCGTCCCGGAAAACAGGGAGGGTCATGCGTTCCCCACGAGTGCCGCCTCCGGTTTCAGGAAGACGACAGGGGCCTGGCTGCTTGACGGCCAAGAACGGATTGGGGATTCCGGAGCTGTCTCAGACTTCGATGAAGGGCTTGAATTTCTCGTACAACTCCACCAGCTTCGCCTTGTAGTACTCCACGTTCTCGTCCGGGTTCTTCGGGTCCCACTCGCCGGCCAGCTTGGCGGCCTCGTGGACCTTGACCTTCTTGGAGGTCCCGGCGACGTAGTAGGACACCTGGTCGCCGGGCTGGTAGGGGCGCTCGGAGCGCAGGGCCAGCTCGTAGGCGGCGGCCGGATTCCGCCGGCTCCCCCGAAGCTTCTCGCGGTAGGTCTCCAGGGAGTCCTGGAGGGTCTCGGTCTTCATGAACATGCGGACGTCGAAGGTGTGCTGCTCGAAGGCCTCGGCGTACCGTCGGGTGAGATCCCGGATCTTCTGGGGCTCGCCCCGGAGCAGGAGCACGAACATCTCCTCCATCCACTCCCGCTGGAACAGCTCCAGACCGCGCGAGCGGAGACCCGAGCCCTTGATGCTGAGGTGCCCGTCGTAATCCAGCAGCGCGTAATTCTTCATCTTGTAGCTGAACATGGCCTGGTATCGCCCGTCCATCTCCAGGCTGATCCCCGCCGGCAGGATCTTGGCCAGCTCGGCGAGGAGCCGCTCCTCGTCCTCGGGCGTCTGTACATCCGCGGGGGCGACGAAGTAGAGACCGTCGGTGTCGATCTCGATGAGGCGCGCCCCGCCCTCCTGCAGCCAGGCCATCACCGCCTGGATCAGCTCCCGCCCCTTGGCCGTGACCTGGTTGGCCGCCGCGTAATCGTTGAAGTGGCCCATGGAGAAGCCCAGATACCCGTAGAAGGAATTGATCAGGATCTTGAAGGTCGTCTGCAAGGCCTCGTAGTACGCCCGGGCCTCTGCCGTCTCGGCTGTCCGCGCCAGCTGTTTGGCCTCGACCCGGAATGTCCGCAGGTCGGTGAGAAGCATTGGGAAGATGCCCAGGCTGTCGCGGCGAGGAAAAGCGCCGAAGGCCAGCATCACCGACGGATAGAGGGATGTCACGTCGCAGTGCAGCACCCGTCTGGCCACCCCCTGGTGGGCGATCTCGGTGTGGCCGCCCAGGACCTCGTGGGGGGGCTCCGGCCCGGGGATAGCCCGGCGCTGGCGCAGGTATTCGCGGATGAGCAGGGCGTCGATCTTCGTGGCGTTTCCCCGCAGCGCCACGTTCTGATAGGAGAACGGGAAGATCTGCGCCTGGGCGAAGTAGCTCTGGCTCAGGATCTCGCTTACCCCGCGGGTCTCTCGGACGTCGTCCAGGGCGTAGCGGAAGAGCGTATCGGGCTCATGGTCGAAATACCACGAGACCTTCTCGGGCAGGATGTACGTCCGCGCATCCGTAGCCAGGCCGAAGTGCTTGGCGATCTCCTTCAGACCGTACCCCTCCAGCTCGCGCGCCGTCACGTCGTAGTGCTGGGCCAGGATCCAGGTGTCGATGATGTGGCGGCCGAAGATCTCGAACTTCTTGTAGCTGATCGCCCGCTCGGCGATCTGCATACGGGAGGGATGCCCCCGCAGGACCGCCCCACCCCGTCCCAGGTGGAGCTTGACCTTGTGACGCGCCGCCCGGGCCGCGATGTACTCCAGATCGAAGCGGAACAGGTTGTGCCCCTCGATGGCGTCCGGATCCCGCTCCGTGACGAGGCGGACCAATTCCCGGAGCATCTCGGGCTCGGCCAGCTGCTTGCC
>JBIOJT010000277.1:0-6232 GCA_044451055.1 Methylomirabilales bacterium (SeqCode) | reverse complement strand
CGTGTGCCCCAAGTGCGGGAAGACGGTGCCGCACCAGCGCGGGGTCCCCTGTCTCCAGGTGATGTGTCCGGACTGCGGGACAGCCATGACCCGGCAGCCGTGACCGGAGGAGACCTGCGGATTTCCTCGGTCAAGCCACCACGGGGCATCGCCGCCCCCGAAGAGATCACCGTGCGGATCGCCTTTGCCAGCGGGAAGGGTGGCACCGGAAAGACCATCCTGGCCACAAACCTCGCCGTGTTCCTGGCGGATCGGGATGACGAGGTGACCTACCTGGACTGTGACGTGGAGGCACCGAACGGCCATATATTCCTGAAGCCCCACATCACGAGCCGGGAGGCGGTCACCATCCCCGTCCCAGAAGTGGACGAGGCGCGCTGCACGCACTGCGGACGCTGCGGCGAGGTCTGCCAAGCCCACGCCATCGTCTGCCTGGGAAACGCCGTCTTGACGTTTCGGGAGCTGTGCCACGGGTGCGGCGGCTGCACCCTGGTCTGCCCCGAGAAGGCCATCCGGGAGATCCCGCGGGAAATTGGCGAAATCGCGCGAGGGACAGCCGGGTCCGTAGCCTTCGTAGAAGGGCGGCTCCGCATCGGCCAGGCGAAGTCAACCCCGGTCATCCGGGCCGTGAAGCGGTACCTGCCCCGCACGGGGATCGCCATCCTGGACGCCCCCCCGGGGACGTCCTGCCCCATGCTTGAAGCCATCCGGGAGGCTGACTTCGTTCTCTTGGTGGCGGAACCGACCGTCTTTGGGCTCCACGATCTCACGCTGGCCGTCGAAGCTGTTCGCAAGATGGGCGTCCCCCATGGGGTCGCGATCAACCGCGCCGGCCCGGGTGGAGACGGCGTCCAGCGGTACTGTGCCCGATCCAACCTCCCGGTCCTCATCCAGATTCCCGAGGACCGGCGCATTGCCGAAATCTATTCCCGCGGCGATCTGGCCGTTCGGAGCTTCCCGGGATTTGCTCGCTGGATGACCAAACTCTTTGATCGGCTGCGCGGGGCGGTGCGCAGGTGAAGGAGCTGGTCGTCCTCAGCGGCAAAGGAGGGACAGGCAAGACGAGCCTCGTCGCCGCGTTTGCCGCCCTGGCGGATCGGAAAGTGTTGGCCGACTGCGACGTGGACGCCGCCGATCTCCACCTGGTCCTCACGCCGCGGACGATCCGGGTCGAGGAGTTCCGGAGCAGACGCCGGGCCCGTATCCTGATGGATCGCTGCACCGGCTGCGGCGAATGTGCCGCGCACTGTCGGTTCGGGGCCATTGCGCTGGAAGGCCCAGGGAACGGGGCCATCGCGAAGACCTACCGCGTGGATCCCCTCGCCTGCGAGGGCTGCGCCGTGTGCGGGCTCGTGTGTCCGGCCGAGGCTGTGGAATTCAGTCTCGGCCGCGACGGGGAGTGGTACATCTCCGAGACGCGCTGCGGTCCCATGGTGCACGCGCGGCTGGACCCGGGCGGGGAGAACTCCGGGAAGCTGGTCAGCCTCATCCGAGATCGAGCCAGGGCCCTGGCGGTCGAGCGAGACCTCGATCTGCTCCTCGTGGACGGCTCGCCCGGCATCGGGTGCCCTGTCATCGCCTCCGTCGCGGGGACGGATCTGGTCCTGGGCGTCGCGGAGCCGACCCTGCCGGGCCAGCACGACCTCGAGAGGCTCGCCGCCCTGACGGCGCACTTTCAGATCCCCATGGTGGTCTGCATCAACAAGGCCGACCTGAACCCGGAGGTCGCCTCGGCCATCGAAGGATGGTGCCAGGCGCGGGGGATCGGGATCGTCGGGCGGATCCCCTACGACTGCGTGTTCAGCGAGGCCCAGGCCCGGCAGCAGAGCGTCGTGGAGTGCACCGACGGACCCGCCGCGCGGGCGCTGCGTGCGGTCTGGCAGGCCACGCAGACAACACTGGAGGGACTCCGGTGATCGCCACTCGCATCCGCGAGGCGCTGCAAACCGAGGCGGCACAGGCACAGATGGTGGACGTGCGGGTCGGCTTGGGGTACACGGCGGTCGTGAGTGATTCCGCAACTGCCGGCGTTGCGTACACCCCACGCGAGGACCTGTCGCCCGGCTGCTCGGTCCTTCATGCCGGAGGCGCACTGGCCGGCAGGCCGGCGACGGATCTCCTCTCCTTGCTGGAATCCCCCCGGCCGCTGGAGCGGGCGATCGGCCTCGCCACTGCCAATGCCCTCGTCGCAGCTCGGAAATCCAACGCCGACCTCAGGGGAGACATCCTGCGGGCGCTCGCGTTGAACCCGGGGGATCGGGTGGGGATGGTCGGCTGCTTTGAGCCCCTCATCGCCCCGTTGCAAGCCCAGGTGGCCTCCCTGACGATCTTCGAGCGCTCCGGCGGCTGGACGGCCATGGTAAAGCCGGCAGAGAGCGCACGCGACCTGCTGCCGACCTGCAGCGTGGCCCTCATCACCTCCACCACCCTGATCACGGAGAGCCTGGAGACCCTCCTAGATGCGGCAGCCGGATGCCGCGAGGTGGCGCTCCTGGGACCCTCCACCCCGCTGCTCCCCGAGGTGTTCGCCCACACGCCGGTTACCTGCCTCTCGGGGATCCGGATCGAGCGTCCGGCGGAAGTGCTTCGGGTGGTCAGCGAGGGCGGCGGCACGCGAGAGTTCGCTCCCTACGTGCAGAAGGTCAACCTGCGCCTTCCCAGGACGAGCGGAGATGACATCCTTCATTCTTGGGGCGGCTTCCCAGACCACACCGGCCGCACCGTCCGGGAGGCCGGGGCGCGAGATTCCTTGGGCCAACCGGCCACAGAGGGAAAAGACACACTATGACACGAGAACCAACCTGCCACGCTTCACCTGAGGGCCACAGCGAAATGGACGAAGCCGGCGAACGACTGCGCCAGCGAATGGCGCGCATCCGACACAAGATCCTGGTCCTGTCGGGCAAGGGGGGTGTGGGGAAGAGTACCGTGGCGGCAAATCTGGCCGTGTTCCTCTCGGCCGTCGGCCGGCGGACGGGCCTGCTCGACATCGATCTGCATGGCCCCAGCATCCCCAAGCTCCTCGGCCTGGAGGGGCATCTCCTTGGCCCCTCTCCGGAGGGACTGCTGCCCGTCACCCTGCACGAGAAGCTGAAAGTGATGTCTGTCGGGTTCCTCCTGGGCGAGGAGCAGGACCATCCCATCATCTGGCGCGGGCCCATGAAGCACAAGGTGATCGAGCAGTTCCTCGCCGATGTCCTCTGGGGGGATCTGGACTACCTGGTCATCGACGCCCCTCCGGGGACCGGGGACGAGCCCCTGAGCATCGCCCAGCTCCTGCCCGGGGTGGACGGCGCCGTGGTGGTCACCACGCCGCAGGAACTGGCGTTGGCGGACGTGCGGAAGTGCGTCCAGTTCTGCCGTCAGGTCCGGCTTCCCGTGATCGGGGTGATCGAAAATATGAGCGGGCTCGCCTGCCCGCACTGCGGGCGTGTGATGGCGCCGTTCAAGACGGGAGGCGGGGAGACCATGGCCCGTGAGATGGACGTGCCCTTCCTGGGCAGGATCCCCCTGGACCCGCAGATCGTCCTGGACTCGGACGCGGGGACCCCGTACGTGCTGCGGCAGCCGGAGAGCGACGCGGCGCGGGCCTTCGCCCGGGTCGTGGAGCGGATCCTGGAAAGCAGCAGTGGAAATGCAGACGAAACGGCAACTCTTTCAACTCGGGCAACCACCGGACACGGCACAGGAGTAGACCAGTGAAAATTGCAGCCATCACCGACGACGGAAAGACGATCAGCCAGCACTTCGGCCGGGCGCGCTACTACCTGGTGGTGACCGTGGAGGACGGCAAGGTGCTCACCCAGGAACGCCGCGACAAGGCGGGGCACCACACGTTTGCCCCGCAGGAGGCGATGGAGCATCCTGTATCGAGTCCCCATGGCTTCGACCCCGCCAGCCGGAACCGCCACGCCCAGATGTTGGCAACCATCCAAGACTGTCAGGTCCTCCTGGCCGGGGGCATGGGGCTGGGGATGCAGCGGAACCTCGAGGAGGTGGGCATCCGCCCGGTCTTGACTGACGCCCAGGACATCCAGGAGGCGGTGCAGGCCTTCGTGGACGGGCGGCTCGCCGAGCGTCCCGATCTCGCCCACTGAACGGGCCGAGGCCGGAGCACAGCGGAAGGGAGGGTCAGCATGCAGGATGAAGCAAGGGTGGTGGATGCCCCCGCAGGCGGAAGAGAGAAAACAGACATTGCTCCCCCGGATTCGCCCCCCGTGCGGCGCGCTGCCGGACGGGAGTCCGAGCCGCTTCTGATCGAGCTCGCCTGGCTCGTGATCGAGGGGGCCGTCCTCTTCCGGCGTTTGCGCGGAATCCTGGCGCGGATCTGACGACGGCCGTGGGCAGCCGCGCCATTCGGCGGCGGTACTACGACCTGTTTTCCGTGGTGTACGACCGCTTCGTCGCGTGGCACTCGGGAGAGCCGACCGGGCCGATGCGCCGAGCCCTGGCGGAGCGTGCCGCGTGCGCGCCTGTTCGACGAGTGCTGGACCTGTGCTGTGGGACGGGAGCGGTGACGCGGGCGCTGGCCGAGCGGGTGCGGGCAGACTCCCTGGTCGTGGGACTCGACTTCTCGTGGGGGATGCTCTGCCGCGGGCGGACTGCGGTGCGGCAAGTGAGCCTCTCCGCTATCCACTGGGTGCAGGCCGATGCCGCGGCCCTGCCGTTCAAGAATGGGGTGTTCGACGCCGCGACGTGCGCCTATGCCCTGTACGAGCTGAAGGGCTCGGCGCGGCAGGCGATGCTGCGGGAGGTCGCGCGGGTCCTCGCGCCGGGTGGGGGATTCCTGGCCATGGAGCACGAGGTGCCGACACGGGGCCTCCCTCGGCTCCTGTTCTGGCTTCGGCTGGCGGTCATCGGCGCGGAGGGTGCCCGGGCGTTCCTGGGTGGCGAGCTGGGCGAGTTCGGTCGGGTGTTCTCGCGGGTCGGCAGGGAGGTGCCACCGCCCGGGAAGAGCAAGATCCTCCTCGGCACGAAGGCGCCCGATCCCTGAAAGAGAAGGCTGGAAGCCCCTCCGTCTTGCGGCCGCCCCTGCGAGAGGCCATCGCGGCGACCTGGGGGCAGCTTCAGCGGTAGGGGCGTGAGCCAGCCGCGAATTCGGCGCGGCAGGCGTAACTCGGAAACGGTATGAGGGGCATCCGTCATGAGGAGGTGTCGATGAAGATCGTTCGCTTCCAGCAAGGCCAACACACTGGGTATGGAATCTGGGAAGGTGAGGTCGTCCACGAGATCCGCGGGTCCATCTTTGGCGATTTCACGCTCGGTCAGGTGACGCACCGGATCGCCAACGTTCGCCTCCTCGCTCCCGTCGAGCCCACCAAGATCCTCTGCGTGGGGCTGAATTTTCGCGACCACATCGAGGAGATTGGCTTTGACACGCCCAAATACCCTGCCCATTTCCTGAAGCCCCTGACGACCCTGGCTGGTCCCGACGATCCTATCGTGATCCCCCGGGTGGCCGAGCGGGTGGATTACGAGGGGGAACTGGCCGTCGTCATCAAGGACCAGATCAAGGAAGTGCCGCTCGAGGAGGCGTCGCGGTACATCTTGGGGTACACGTGCTTCAATGACATCACGGAGCGGCCGCTCAGCGCGGCCCAGGGACAGCTCACGCGCTCCAAGGGCTTTGACACCTTCGCGCCCGTCGGCCCGTGCATTGCGACTGCTCTCGATCTGTCTGCGGCGACCCTTCGGACATCCCTGAACGGGACGGTGAAGCAGGAGGCCTGCCTCGCCGATATGATCTTCTCCGTGCCGTACCTCGTGCATTATCTCTCCCAGTGTATGACCCTGTTCCCAGGGGATCTCATCAGCGCGGGGACGCCCCGGGGCGTGGCGGCCATGAAGCCCGGGGATGTGGTCGAGGTGTCCATCGATGGAATTGGGGTGCTACGCAACCCGGTCCGGGCGGCCTGAGCGGTATCGCCCGAAGGGACGGCGCAACCCCCTGGATGAGGACAACGGAGGTCATGCGATGATCGAGAGACTACAGGGCGTGATCCCCCCCCTGGTCACCCCGTTCACGAAAAAAGACGACACGCTGGACGAGCCGAGCCTGCGGGCCATCGTCCGCTTCCTCAGGCCGCATGTCCACGGGCTGTTTGTCTGCGGGACGTACGGCGGGGGGCCGCTCATGAGTCTGGAGGAGCGGTGCCGGGTCCTGGAGATCGTGAAGGAGGAGGCCGGCAGCGAGCTCACCGTGACTGTGCACGTGGGGTCGACCACGCTGCGG
>JBIOJT010000276.1:0-6260 GCA_044451055.1 Methylomirabilales bacterium (SeqCode) | reverse complement strand
CGCCGGTGCACTCGGTCGAGGGGGCTCGGATGGGCAGGACCTGTTGCGGTGCTCATCAGCTGTCCTCCTTCCATTGTTGAGGTGGCAGCTGACGATAGCAAGCGGCTCAGCGGAAGTCATGCAGGCTTGCCGAAAGGACACAGATAGTGGCACACTCGGGGACAGGTCGGCGAGGAGTTTTTGCCCAACCCACAAGTCGAGTGCGTGTGCCCGCTGAAAGGTCAGGTAGGGATAAAGCCCATGGCGCTGGCCCTGCTCGCAGGGCGGATACCCCCACCTCCGGGCGGTCCTGAAGGGACCCCCTGGACCGTGGTCTCCGTCAGGCGGTAGAGGACGGCACGTGTCATACTCAGGAGTATGATCATCAAGTCATCCCCACCGCCCGTCGAGTCCAGAGGGCGCGGGGGTGCACTTTCTTGAATTTTAAGGGGTGTCCTTCTGCAGTCCCGGCTGTGGGACGTAGGTTGCCTGAGGGCCCTTGCGAGGCCCGAGGTTTTGGAGAAGAACCAGCAGCCCCGTGTAGTCGTCGTGCTCCCAGACAGGGGTGAAGCTCGCCGCGAGGAGTCGTCCCGTTAGGTCAAGGGTCAGCGTGTGGCTCTCGGCCTCGGGGTCGGTCCGGAGCTTCTCCGTCGTCCTCTCCACGGTTTCCCGATACGTCGGTCCGAAGACGTCCCAGAGCTTCGCCCCGATCAGCGTCTGCTCGCCGGCCTCCACCATCCGCAGGGCCGATGGGTTCACGTAGACGATCCGATCTTCCCTATCCGTCTCGAGGACCCCCTCGCTCATACTCCGCAGCAGCACGTCGACGTGGCGTCTCAGGCTGAGCAGCTCGCTCACTAGCCGCCGCGGGCGAAACCCCTCATACCCGAAGACCGCGTCCTCAAGGGGGGCCGATCGGCCGGCGAGTTCCAGATGTTGGAGCGCGGCCAGGAGGTTCTTGGTCACAATGGGCAGCGGCCCCTTGGCCACATAGGCATCGGCCGACAGCTCCTGCATGCTCACGATATCCCTGGCCGCCAGTGCCGAGAAGACGACGATGGGGATGTGCCGCCAGCGGGAATCTTCCCGGAGGTACCGGCACAGCCGCCCGCCATCCACCTTGGGCATGATGAGATCGAGCACGAGGAAATCCGGCGGGTCCGCTCGGACCGCCTGCAGGGCTTCCAGACCGTCCGGCGCCAAGCGCACCTGGTATCCCTGCTCGTGCAGGAATTCCCCGACAGCCTCCCGGACGAACCGATCGTCGTCGACGACGAGGACGGTGTTCGATTTCACGGGATCCGCTCCCCCTGTTGCAACAGGTGCCCGAGCACCCGCTCCAGCCTCGGGCCGAGCTTGCCGGGGGTCGCGTCCGCTCCCTTGTTCAGGTAGAGCGCGGGGGAGCAGTGACCGATGGCCTTCTTGAGGGTCTCGTCATACCGGACGGCTGACAGGAAGAGGAGCGGCGTGGGGCGAACCACCTTCAGCGCCTTCTCGAGGGCCCGGTAGGCGACGGCCGTGGCGAGGCCGTCGAGCGGCTCCATGAGGATGTCGAGGATGGCCACCTTGTTGGGCAGGCCCTGGAGCAAGCGTTCGGTGGCCAGGGTCAGGAATGTCGCGCCGCTCTCACAGGCGATGACGTTGGCCGTCAAGCCCCGGTCCCGCAAGAGGTCGGCCACGAGCGACCGGAAGAAGCGGTCGTCGTCCGCGATGAGGATGCAGTCCACGCCGTGGAGGGGATGGCTTTCCTCGGTCCCCAAAGCAAAACCGCAGGCGCTGCAGCGGACCTCGAGGGCCCCGGACTTCACGACAGTATAGGTGTAGACCTGCTCGCCGCAGCTCGGGCAGTATCGGAAGGGCGCCTTTGGGTCGGCCGGCACCACGAACCCCCTCGGACAAGACGGTGACCGCCACCGGCGCCCACCTGACGCCTGGTTCCCCCGGCGCCAAGATTGGTGGGATCCCTAGAGGCAGTGCGGTACATTCACCCTAGAGGACAGGATTCTCGGCGTCAAGGAGCTTTCCGCTCCGCGGGCTGCGGCGCGCCCAGCGGCTCGGCGACCCACGGCGGGCCGCCTGTGTTCGCCGGGCAGGGGGAATCTCGGGAGGATCAACGCCGCGGCGACGCGTCCACGGCCCGGAGTGGTGCGGACGCGGGAATGAGCCGCCTCCATCGCTGACACGCTCAGTGGTAGCGACGGGGCACCACGCGGGAGGCAGCGGGGGTCGCGCTCCGGAAGAACTCGTGTCTCTCCCTTCAGGCGGATCCTCCCCCGCGTGCCCCACAAGGCCACCCTGCCTCCTCGACCCGTCCGCAAGCTCGGTCAGCGATGTTCATCGAGGAAGAGATCCATGGCGAAGCCGGACCATTGGGGGGTTCGGAAAGCGAAGCCGTGGCGAATCTTGCCCCCCGTCCCGGAAGTCCAGACGACCCGGCCTTCCATAGTCAGGGGGCCATGCCGCCTCTGGAGGACGAGGCCCACAGCGCTGCCGGGCAGCATCCGCACGGGAAACTCCGCCATGAGCCCCCCGGCCCCAACGGTCCGCACCACGCCCGCGACGCCTTGCTCGGGAGATTGCCCGACTCGCCCGATCACCGGCAGGGCGATCGGGAAGCGCGCAAAGCGGCGCGCCCCGGGGAGCCCATCTGTCTGGTATCCCATTCTATAGCTCATGTGTGTGCCCTTTTCGTGGTGGGCGATCTCATCCAGGTCGTATTCCCTCTCTGGTGGGTCGGTGCAGGATACTTGCCAGCGCGGGACGTGCTAGGCGAATGGAGCTAGGCGGTTTAGGCGGAGCCCTCCGTCGGCAGTGTCAAGAGAGCCTCCCGCTCGGAAGGCGAGGCCCGGCGCACTCCGTTGGAGTGCGGCATCACAAGAGACGGCCGCCCATCCAGAAGAGCTCTCGGGCGATGCTGCAGGTGACAAATTCTGGCAGGCCATGACGACATTTCCAGGGCTGGGCTGGCTTTGGGCGTTCCTCTTGCTGAAGAACCTGGTCCGTTGTGGCTGACCGTCGAAGGTGTAACCCGTGAAATGACTTGACGCAGTCGCCGATACTCCGGCGGCCTTGGCTCTGGCACGTGTGGGACCCCTTTGGCATAGGCGCTGCACTCAATCTCCAGCAGAACGGCCCGGCACCTTCGACCTCACTCGGGGGCAGACAGATGATCCACGCCTGCCCCCGTCACGTTGCCAAGACTCGAGGGCTCTAGCTGCAACGCTCATCGGCTATGATATGAATTGTCCGGCGAGACAACCGGAAATGGTGGGCATCGGTGATCGATCATGACTGAGCCATTCCCGCACGGCACGCGCCCAGTGCCCGAGACCCCGGTAACCGAGGTGCCGCCACCTCGTCAGGAGTACACCATCCAGCGGCGGGGGGCGCGAGTCCGAGTCCGAACGGGGGCCGCAGCCAAGCTCCAGTTCTGGGATGTGACTCTCCGTAACATCAGTCGCTCCGGCGTCCTCCTGGAACACTCCCAGCGGGTGCAGGTGGGGGAGCTGTACCGGCTTGCCTTTCAGGTCGATGGCCTGCACCTCAAGGTGGCAGCCCGGGCGGTCCGCTCCTTTGTCAGCCACTTCGTCCCGGTCCCCAGGGGCGAGCAGCAGATCGTGTTTCGCACGGGGATGGAATTCACGGACGTCACGGAGGATACCGCGAAGCGGATCTCTGCCTACATCGATCACCAACGGGCCGCAGACCATGGTCCTTAATTTCAGCTGAGGCGTCCCCGCACTTACTACACCCCAGTCACCCTCTCCCGAGTACCGAACCCCTGGGCGCGCAGCAGGCCAGGACTCATAGCCCCACGCCTCTGGTGGCCCTCGCCGTTTTCCGTTGCGCGCGGGTTGCGTTCCGAGGCGATTCTTCTTTCCGGGTCAGTGAAGTGCCCAAGGAGACTTGAGTCAGGAACCCGCAACAATTTGTGACCGGTTCTCGTGAATTGGCTGCCGTCGTCGGGGCGAACCCGCACCACTTCTGCTGTTCTGTTGCGAGTTACCATCGCCGGATAATCCGCCTGCTAGCGATGGAGGGTCCCGGGCGCGTTCATGCCCAGGAGGCGAACGCGGAGTAAGGTTTGGTCGTCAGTAACAGCGACGATCATTGTTCCATCCCTGACTTGCTCCGCAGCGGCGAGAGAGTACCGGAAGTGACAGCGTGGTCGGAGGGTTGGAGGAGAAGGTCGCCTGCAGAGACCGTCCCGTCGTTCACGTGCTGCCGTAGCAAACCGGCTGGACGTTCGAGTCCCAGTTGGCTCCCCGAACTGTATAATAAACAGAACCTTCAGAACGAGTTTTGGGTTGGAATGAGATTCCCTGGCTACCTAGGCTGCGCTTGGCGACCGCCCACCAATGGCTAAGTTGGCGGGAATTCATAAAGACAAAATGTCAATCGGATAGGATCATCGACCGGGTGTTCTTCAATCGGAAAGTATCGGATCAGGCGGTACCCTTCATCTGGGTCTGGGCACTGTGTCCCTGTCGCTCGCCTTGTCCTCAATGACCGAAGCCGCTTCCGCACGGTCCCGCCGCGCCCTTGGGGTCGCGTGGCTTTTCAGGACGCCTCCGCCAAGAGAAGCCCGAGGGCTAGGCTGGTAGTCCACGTAAGCGACGTGAGCCGCACGCCATGGCAGATCGGTGCTCCCGGCGTCCGTCGCTCCGGGGGATCCACCCATACGGCAACGCCTTCCACTATGACCGGCCCTTTCGCGGTGTGCAAGGTGAGGCCGAGCAGGGTACCCGGCGGCACCGCATCGGAGAGGCGGACGAGCAGTCCGTGCCGGCTCATGTTCCCCGTGCGCCCCTGGAGGGGAGGACCCGGCGGCTGCTTGGCCTGACAGGTGACCGGAATGTCGATCGAGAGGCGGAGGCCGGCGTGGGGCGCCATGCTCAGGGGCAGCAGGAAGTCCCGCAGGGCCTGCAGTTGGGGTGGGGAAGTCTGGGCGAACGCCAGCCCATGCAGCACCCCACCCCCCGCACTGGCTTCCTTTCCCGCCCAGTCCACCTGGGCCGCTAGCTCGATGGGACCGCCCTCGGTCTGGAGGCGCACGATGAGGAGAGTCTCCGGGCTCAGGCGGTCCGCGAGCTCCACGCATGCGCCGTCCTCGCTGAGGTTGTGGATCCAGCCGGCCCCCACCCGCGGAGACGGGGAGCCTTCTATCCGGTACAGAATGGGGAGCTGGACGGGATAGCGAGTAAACCGGCGCTCGGTCACCCGGTCAGGCATGGACGTTCCCGCAGATCCATATGCTTCCTGCCTCCCTGGCTCGGGCGATTCCACGAGGGAAGCACCATGGCCCTGGGGGCCCAGTTGACGATCCGTACCCGGGGCGTCGCAGATATGAACAGGTGAGAACCAGGGGCTGATAAGTGTTCGGGACCCCTATGCCGTCAAATCGGAAAGAGACCCGGGAGCCGACGTGGCTCCTCGGATGGGGTCGCTAGTTGGTGACCGTTCTATGGAGATACCGAGTGGTGGAGGAACGCTTGTCCGAGATGCTACTGAACCCGGTCCTGGGTGTCAAGGCGGAAACTTCGAGGACTTCTGGGAGCGCCGATCCCTGGCCCGTGGCGTCGGATGGCCTCAAATCACTTTCTTGTCGTGCACCCACCTACCTGGAAGTCCGTCTCGCAATGGTCCCACGGTTCCGAATCTCACTTGTCCCGGGGGAAGGCCACCAGGGAATCAGTTCTGAGCCGGTACCGGGCAATTGTCACTTGTACCAGGCGACCAGGTCGCCCGGCATTGAGCGCGTCCAGGGGGGCTGGTGGAGATTCCCCCGGCCGTACTCCCCGCTGGGCGAAGCGAAACTGGTTCTTGCTCTTCCCTTACGGAGCTGGGCATCGCAGGACGCGCGCGAGAGATCAGGAGAATAAGAACGCTTTGATCCGCCGGACGGAATTCGGGTCCGGATGATTGAATCGAACCAGATGGTCAAAGGTGGGGGGAGCGCCAGGAGCCGCCGTGGGTGGTTGAACCTGGACCACCCTGCCGGGAACTGCAATCTCTCGATCGCGCCGAATCAGTCGAACCTTCAGTTTCTGCCCCGCGGTGAGTCGCTCCTCGAAGGCCGCTTTGCGGACATGGTGGTTGAGTGCACAGTCGAGAGCTCGGGTGGGGAGACCCTCCAGCGGCTGCGAGGTCGCGTCTCCGCGGTCAACGAAGTGGGGATGGTAGCGGCCTTCGAGGAGCGACTCACCGCGGGGCAGAAACTGAAGGTTCGACTGATTCGGCGCGATCGAGAGATTGCAGTTCCCGGCAGGGTGGTCCAGGTT
>JBIOJT010000275.1:0-6298 GCA_044451055.1 Methylomirabilales bacterium (SeqCode) | reverse complement strand
GTTCTACACGACCCGGACGAAGGGGACGGGGCTCGGCCTGGCGATTTGCAAGCAGATCGTGGAGGCGCATGGTGGGGCGATCCGGGTGACTCAGACCGGCCCAGAGGGAACAGTGTTCAAGGTGACGCTCCCGCTGGAGGCTTCCGCTCATGGCTAAAGGGAAAGCAAGCATCCTGGTCGTGGACGACGAGCCCGCCATGCGCCTCCTGGTCACGTCGGTCCTGAAGGACGAGGGGCACGATGTGACGGCAGCCGCCAGCGGCGAGGAGGCGCTCCAGCTCGTCGCCAGGCGTCACTACCATCTGATCGTCACCGACCTGAAGATGCCCGGGATCTCCGGCCTGGAGGTCCTGGAGGCGGTGCGCCGAGACGATCCGGAGACGGCGGTGATCCTCCTGACCGCGTTCGGGACCGTGGAAGGTGCCGTCGAGGCGATGCGCAAGGGGGCAGCCCATTACCTGCTGAAGCCGCTGGCCAACCCCGATGAGCTACGCCTAGCCGTCCGGCGCGTGCTCGAAGAACGGCGCTTGGCAGACGAAGCGACAACGCTCCGACAAGCGACCGAGGCGGTGTTCCCCTTCGGAGAGATTATCGCTGGCGACCCGAAGATGCAGGCGGCCCTCGACTTGGCCCGCTCCGTGGCGCCCACGGATTCCACCGTCCTTGTCACGGGCGAGACCGGGACCGGAAAGGAACTGGTCGCCCGCGCCATCCATCACTGGAGTCCCCGAGGGGACCAGGCCTTCGTGGCGGTCAACTGCGCCGCCTTGGCCGAGACCCTGCTGGAGAGCGAGCTGTTCGGTCACGAGAAGGGCGCCTTCACCGGTGCCGTCGCTCAACGGCGCGGTCGCTTCGAGCTGGCCCACGGGGGGACCCTGTTCCTGGACGAGGTCGGCGAGATGAGCCCGGCCCTCCAGGCCAAGCTCCTCCGCGTCCTGCAGGAGCGAACGCTCGAGCGAGTGGGCGGGACGAAGACCGTGACCGTGGACGTCCGGGTGATTGCAGCGACCAACCGCGACCTGCAGCAGATGGTGGCCGCGAAGATCTTCCGCGACGACCTGTACTATCGCCTTAGCGTGTTTCCCATTGTTCTGCCACCACTCCGCGAACGACCCTCCGACATCCTGCCACTGGCCGAGCATATCCTGCGGCTGGCGAGCTGCCGTCTCGGCAAGCGCATCACGAGGTTCGCCGAAGAGGCGAAGCGGCTCCTGCAGGAGTACGTCTGGCCCGGCAACATCCGCGAACTCCAGAACGTCGTCGAACGGGCTGCGATCCTGTGTCGCGAGGACCGCATCGCCCCGACCCATCTTAACCTCGCCCCTCACCCATCCACACAAGCTGTGGTGGGGCCGAAGACTCTCAAGGACTTGGAGCGCGAAGCGATCTTGGCCGCACTGTCGGCGCACGGCGGCAACCGGCGCAAAGCGGCCGAGCAGCTCGGCATCGGCCTCCGGACCCTCTACGCCCGCCTGAAGGAATACGGGATCTCGACCGAGTCGGATGAAGAGACGGACGGGGGGATACCAGGGAAGGTGGTCCCCCCGGACCATCTGTAAGAGGAGGGACCAGCATGCCAGAGACGCCACACGCCCCCGTCTGCGCCCCCCCGCTATTTGCCCCGGCCTGTGCCGGCCGTCAAGCGGCCTCCGCCTGCTGTGTGGTGCTGGACAGCATCACCGACGGGGTCTTCGCCGTGGACCGGGAGCAGCGGGTCGTCTCCTTCTTCAACCGGGCGGCGGAACGGATCACCGGGTTCAGCGCCGAGGAGGCGCTGGGCCGGCATTGCTTCGAGGTGTTCCGCTCCCGGGATTGCCAGACCCGGTGCCCCGTGGAGCGGACCATGACCGACGGCGAGTCGGTCGTGGATTTCCCCTCGGTGATCATCACCAAGGCTGGGGTCGAGGTCCCAGTCAGCATCGCCGCCGCCCCCATCCGGGATGAGCGGGGCGCGGTGGTCGGGGCGGTCGAGATCTTCCGGGATCTGTCGGTGATCGAGACGCTTCGCGAGGGCGTCTCTGGGCGGTACCGTCTGGGGGGCCTGCTCAGCAAGAGCCCGCGCATGCAGGACGTCTTCGAGATCCTGCCTGAGGTCGCGGAGAGCGACTCCACTGTCCTGATTCAGGGGCCGAGCGGATCCGGCAAGGAAGTCGTGGCCGCCGCCATTCATGACTTGAGCCATAGAAAGGACCAGCCGTTCGTCAAGATCAATTGCGGCGCCATTCCAGACACGCTCCTCGAATCCGAGTTATTCGGCTACGTCAAGGGGGCCTTCACCGATGCCAGACGGGACAAGCCGGGGAGGTTCGTGGCAGCCAACCACGGGACGTTATTCCTGGACGAGATCGGCGATATGTCCCCGGCGCTCCAGGTGAAGCTGCTCCGGGTGCTCGAAGAGAGACAGTTCGTGCCGCTCGGGGGCACCGCCCCGGTGCACGTCAACGTGCGGATCATTGCCGCCAGTCACAAGGACATCGAACAGCTGGTGGAGGCAGGGAGCTTTCGCGATGACCTCTACTACCGGCTGAACATTATCAAGATCGAACTCCCCCCGCTTTGGGAACGGAGGGAGGATATTCCGCTCCTGGTCGAGCACTTACTCTCCAGGCTGCGCTCCATCAAGGAGAAGAGCGTCTCGGGCGTGTCGGCCGAGGTCATGGATCTCCTCCTGAACTACCGGTTTCCAGGAAACGTGCGGGAACTGGAGAACATTCTGGAGCACGCGTACGTTCTGTGCAAAGGCCCCATCATCGAGAAGAAGAATCTGCCGCTGGATTTCTTGAAAAAGGCGGAACGGGGCTCCTCCGCCGCGTCCCCGGCGACGTTGGTGGAGTCGGCCGAGGCGCGAACCATTCAAGACGTGCTGCGACGCCACAACGGCTCCCGAGTCGCTGCTGCGCGCGAGCTGGGCGTGAGCCGATCCACGCTCTGGCGCAAGATCCGGAAATTCCACTTGGCGTGACGCCGTCGGCGGACCCCCTCCCGTTGTCTCACAGGTGAAACGCCGCCCGTGAGACAGTTTCATTCCTGCCGCATCCCCGCCATCTCCTTCTCCGGTGCCCCGGCCGTAGTCCCCTGATTTTTCTGGACATCCTCCTCAATTGCCGGCCCGGTTCGACTGGTAGGGGAATTGCTCTCCATCAGCGGCATTGGGGGTCATGGCCAGACGAATGGAGGGGCGGCAGATGACTATAGCCATTCCGGTGTTCAGGAAGCGAGTCTCTCCCAATTTCTCGACGGCCCCTGAGCTGCTCGTCGTTCAGAGCGACGGGCACGCCATCTGCTCAAGGGTGCGAGTCTCAATCTCGCGGGCCTCTTTGACCGAGAGAAGGACGCGACTGCTGGCCCTGGGGGTAGACACCCTGGTCTGCGGAGGAATGGACAGGGCGACCCAGGAGTGGTTCGAACGGCGGAAGGTTCGCTTGATCACCAACATCATGGGCGACGTACAGGAAGTCCTGTCCGAGATAGTGGGCCTCCGCGAGCGACAGCTTGACCGGGCGCCGAACACCGCATAGAGGGCGTTAGAGTTTGATTGAACGGTATGGGCAAGCGTCTCAGACCCATCTCACAGGAGGTGCCTCATGACAACCAATGCAGCGACAGCCGTAGCCGTAGCCCCTCCGGCAACGTGGTGGCGCCGGCAACTCCCCACCGCGGTGCTCCTGCTCATCATGATCGTCCTCGCCGCCTGGGCGCTGGCGACGGGCACCGGCGCGGCGCCCGGGGTCGCGCCCATGGACGGGGCGAAGGGCGTCGCGCTCGTCGTCATCGGGTTTCTCGCCGGCCTGCTCGGGGGGTTGCTCGGCACGGGGGGGTGCAGCGTGATGCTGCCCATCATCCACTTCTGGATGGGGTATCCCGCGATGATCGCCGTCGGCACCACCCTCTTCGCGGTCTTCTTCACCGCGACCTCCGGCGGCTATGGGCACTTGATCCAGCGCAACCTGGATGTGCGGGCCTTCTGGTGGCTGGGGGGCAGCGGGATCGTGGGCGTACTCCTTGGCTCGTGGATCTTCCTCTTGCTCGCGGGTCAGGAGATAGTCTTGGGCTTGATTCTCGGGGTGATCTTTCTCTGGCCCGCCATCCGGATGATCTACGAGGGTGTGTTCCAGCGCGCCATGCCCAAGCGGGAGGGCGCGGCGATCCCCGGGGCGGCCTGGGGGATGGCCGTGTTCGGGTTCGCCGTGGGGATCGCGACGGGCATCGCCGGCGTCGGCGGCGGCTACGCCCTGGTGCCCGGCCTGATCTACCTCTTCGGCGCGCCGGTCTACATCACCATGGGCACGTCGCTGGCGACGATGATCCCGCTGGCGGCCGTGGGCGGGGGGATCAAGCTCGCCCAGGGCTTTGTGGACCTGGCAACCGGCCTCGTGCTGGGGGCGGGCACCATCGTCGGCGCACAGGTGGGCGCGGCCATCATCAAGCGCTTCAAGCCCGCGACGCTGAAGCTGATCTTCGGCCTGTACTTCCTGTACGTGGCGGTCAAGTTCATCACCGGCTTCTTCGGTGTCCACATCTGGTGAGGCGGGAGCAGGGGAAGCGATACACACGGCAGTAAATGCCTGCGGATCAAGTGGCAAGTGAGGGGCGGGTAGCCCTCCGCCGGCGCGGGGTTCCGGCGAGACCCCCAGGCTCGCCGTCGGACTGCATCTGGTCGCGGTGGACGAACCGGCCTTCTTGCTCAGCCCCGCCGTTCGGCGGCCGATCGGGATGCGGCACATCCGCCTGACAGCCTACCCACTCCTGAAAGGGGTGTGAGGGCCATGCTGGTGGGGATGCTGGTGGTGCTGCTCGTCGCGAGCTGGCTCGCGGTGGAGGAGCTGGGTACCGCGGGAGGGCTCCTGCCCACCGGGCCACTGGTCCGGCGCCTGGACGCCCACCTCCGCCGGACCTGCCACATCTTCGAGTTCAGCCACAGCCGGGATTGCCTGTTCCGGCTGGCCCTCGGCACGAGCACAGAGGAGGTGATCCTGTCCGACGGCACGATCGTTCACCGCGGGGAGCTGGTGGGCGAGCTCCACCTGTGGAACGAGCACATCCCGCCTCTGGGGGACCGACGGTCGGACGTGGCCTGGGCCATCACCGTCCGACGGCAACTGGCCCAATCCTTCCAGGAGTTCGCCGCCTACATCCAGACTGACCCGCGCTTCGAGCGGGTCCAGGCCTTCCGGGGGGAAGGAGCGTTCGGCAGTCGATACTCGCCCGTCCGCCTGGCGAGGATGGCCAAGCGCTGGGCCTTCGATCTGTTCCCCCGGGACGGCGCCGCGGGGTGGTGGCGACGCTCCGCCGACTTCTGGGAGAACCTGTATGCGACATGGTTGATCTGGGCCTATAACCCCGCCAGCCTGCGCGGAAGCCGCATCCCCGAGTCCCGCCGCGACCAATTCTGGATCAGCCGCGACACCCTCTGCCGCCGGTATGGTGAGGTGGTCACGGCGTCTGCGGCCGGCCGCAAGGTGCGGCGCACCTCCTCCCCGCGAACCCAGGCCGGCATGGCCAAGCAGACACCGCAGCCGGCGACGCACGGGCTGTGATGTGGCACCGGATGGAGCGCCGCTCCTCGGAGGCCGCCGCCGACTCCTCACAGGCATAAATAAGTCGATAGGGGTCCCGCTTCTGACGTGCGGAATCCGCAGTAGCGAGTGCGAGATCCGCAGTTCCCAATTGCTTCCCTCCCAGTTTCCCCAGTCTGTCTCCTGGCCGACCCTCCGTGTAACATCTTGCCAGCACAGCCCTCGCAGGAACGGCCGAAGTCTGATGAGCTGTCGGCCTCGCTCTGGCGCGCCTCCTGCACCCCTCCTCGTCCGAACGGACACCCAAGGCCGCACTTGCGGCAAGGAGGTAAACAAAATGAAACGCACGATGGTAGCACTCGGGTTGGTGGGGGCCCTGGCGCTGACGGCTTCAGCGGCCTTCGCGTGGGGGCCATGGTCAGGGCGCGGCGTTGGGCCCTTCGGCTATGGGCCCGGGTATGGCCCTGGCCTGGCCGGCACTAATCTCAGCGCCGATCAGACCGCGAAGATCCAGAAGATCCAGAGTGATCGGTACGCCGAGATGGTCAAGGTCCGCTCGGAGATGTTTGCGAAGCGGGCAGAACTCCAGGCGCTGTTCCGCGAGCCGACGCTCGACCAGGCCAAGATCGCGGCGAAGCAGAAGGAGATCATGGCACTCCAGGCCCAGATGCAGGAGAAGGCGCTAGCGGCACGGACCGCAGTGGCTGAGGTTCTCACACCTGAGCAGCGGGCCCAACTTCCAGCCTTCGGGCCGGGGGCGGGCCCGGGGTTCGGTCCGGGTC
>JBIOJT010000274.1:0-6311 GCA_044451055.1 Methylomirabilales bacterium (SeqCode) | reverse complement strand
TCGCTTCACATAGCGGCCGTACCCGTAGGCGACGGCATAGCCCGCCCCGACCATAATCGGCACATAGCATAGCGCCCCGAGCACGTTGGCGATTAAGAAGGCGACGGGCTGGAGGCCCATGCTCCCCGCCAAGGGCCCCGCCATGAAGCGCAGCCCGGTGACGAACCGGGCAATGAACACGCCGAGGGAGCCATAGCGGGAGACGAAGCCTCGCATCGTCTCGAGTCGCTTTGGCGTCAGGCGGGCCCAATGACCGTACCGCGCGACGGCCGGCTGGCCGCACCGACGTCCGATCCAATAGCCGAGATTATCCCCCGCCACGGCTCCCACGATTCCCACCAGGAGGACGAGCGGGAGTTGGAGTCGGCCCTTCCAGACGAAGTACCCCGCGACCCAGAGCACCGAATTCTCCGGGACGGGCACCCCGACATTGCCGAGCACGACAAAGGCGAAGATGGCGAGATAGCCCCAGTGGCCGATGAGCGCCTTGAGACTACCCATGGTGGCATCCGAGAGAATGCTTCACGGAATAAACGGCGCCTCCGCTGGAGTGCTGGAGTTGGTCTGGATGGGCCAACTGCGGCAGAGAACTGCGACTTCTTTGCCGCGTATATCAGGTTGCGAGACGGAAGGCAAGTCGGTCATCCGGAGCTCTCTGTGCTCGTACGGGAATCATTCCGGCTGTTGATCACCTATGCCGCGTGGAAAAACGGCAGTACAATGAAAGGGCGAATTGAGTTCGTGCGGACCGCAGGAAGTTTAGATATCCACTCGGGGGAGCGCATGGAGGCGCTCTCCTGAGATCCTGCCGTGAAGGATTCGCATCGATGCGCAGATAGAATGGGGGGCGATCCCCCTCCTCGGCTACAGGAATTCGCCGACAAATAGGGTCCCGCCCCCCAGAAGACAGATCGCTGTCGTTCTCAGTCATTCACCGCGGTCAGTCGGCGGCCGCCGGCATCGGGACCCAGATCCAGGCCCCCTCGCCAGAGCCGCGGCGCTCAGTGCCCCATCGGGTTCTTCTCGTTCAGCAGACGCACCACGAGCGGCTTCAGCCAGAAGAAGGCCAGGCCGGCGGCACACAGGTCCATGCCGACGGCGGTGTAGAGGACAGGCAGCCAGCTGCCCGTTCGCTCCATGAGCCACGCCGCGCCCGGGGCCGCCAGCACCGTGGCCACGCCTTTGGACGTGTACTGGATGCCGTAGTTGGTGGCCGCGTACTTCGTCCCGTAGATGTCGGTGATGGCGGACGGGAAGAGGGAGTAGATCTCGCCCCAGGCGAAGAACGTCATGCCGGACATAATCACGAACGCCACCGGATTCGTGATCGTCCCCGCGAAGATCGTGATCGCGACCGCCTCCAGGCTGAAGGCCATTGCCATGGTGTTGTAACGGCCGATGTGGTCCGAGATCCAGCCCCACATGGGCCGCGTGAAGCCGTTCAGGAACCGGTCCAGCATTAGGGCCAGCGAGACGGCCGAGGTGAACAGGATGGTGATCTTGTCGTATCCGTAGGACCTGCCGATGGGACTCAGTTGGGCGGTCACCATCATGCCGCCGAAGGCCACCATGGTCATCATCACGTAGAGGAGGTAGAACGGCAGCGTCCGCATCATTTCACGAGGCGTATAGCTGCGGGCGGACTGGATCAGCCCGGTGCCGGTCGTCTTGGGTACCCAACCCACGGGGATCCAGCCCGATTGCGGAGCCCGAACGAATTGGGAGGCGAGCATTACGACTGCCGCCTGGATGATGCCGAACGTGAAGAACGCCTGCCGCCAGCCGCCGGAGGAGCTGATAATCGCCTGAATCGGCAGCACGGTGAAGAGCGTGCCGAACCCGTAGGAGCCCGCAACGAGCCCGGCCGTCAGACCGCGGCGGTCGGGGAACCACTTGGCCGCCGTGCCGATGGACGCGCCATAGACGGCCCCGACGCCGACACCGCCCAGGCCGTAGGCAAGGTACAGTTCGGAGATGGAGGTCACCTTGGAGGACCAGACCCAGCTGATCCCCACGATGAGCCCGGCGATGGTCATGATCCAGCGGGGCCCGAGCTTGTCCACCAGATAGTTCTCGGCCGGGACGAGCCACGTCTGGATGGCAATGAACACGGTCAGGGTCACCTGCACGATCGCCAGGGTGGTCTTGAACTCCTTCTGCAGCGGGCCGGTGAACAAGGTCCACGCATACTGGGCGTTCGCGACGGCCATCATGCAGAGGACCAGAGCGCCGAGGACCACCCAGCGGGCCTTCATTTGCGGGTCGTCCTTCAGTGTGCCTTCCTGGGCCATGCTATATGCCTCCTCCCCGGTGACCCGGGGGGATAAGATGTGGCGGCGGCTCCGGGGAGCGCCGCCACACTCAGGTCGCGGTGCTAACTTCTGGTCTAGACGGGTTACGCCTGCTGCCTTGGCCCCGGCAACGGAATCTCTACCGGGACGCCCGGCGCCTTCACCTTGGCGTCAATGAAGGCCTGCATCTTGGCGATGTGGGCCTCGGTAAGATGCGAGAACCGCTTCTGCAGCTTCATGTAGTCGCGGACCGGCTTGAACTCCTTCGGCCGGTGCTGGTACTTGTACTCGCCGTTCTCCCACTCATAGAGGTTCCACATGCCGGTCGCAACGGCCAGCTTGGCGATCTCGACCGTCTTGGACTCGTCGAACTTCCAGCCCTTCGGGCAAGGGGCGTGGATGTGGAGAAAGCTTGGCCCCACCACGTTCAATGCCTTGCGGACCTTGTTCATGAGGTCCACCGGGTACCCTACAGACGCCGTGGCCACGTACTTCACCGCCGGATGACCGCCGATGACGAGCTGCGGCGGATCCTTCGGGAAGAGCACCTTCCCCTCGGGGACATGGGGGCCCGGAGGCGTGAAGGTGGTGTTGGCCCCGTACGGGGTGGTCGGGGAGGTCTGGATCCCGGTGTTCGCGTACGACTCGTTGTCGTAGCAGATGAACAGGGCGTCGTGCCCGCGGTACATCATAGCTGACATGGCCTGGAGGCCGATGTCCACCGAGCCGCCGTCACCCGCCATCGCGATGATGTTGGGCAGCTCGCCTTCCCACTTGCCCTTGCGGATGAGCACCTGGTAGGCCGCCTCGACGCCCGAGGCCACAGCGCCAGCGTTGGTAATCTGGGTGTGCATCCAGGGTACGCGATACGGGGTGCAGAGGTAGCTGGCGTTGGCCACGTACATGCACCCGGTGGGTCCGAGGAAGATGGTGTTCGGGCCGGCTGCCTTGGCCACCAGCTTGTATTGCAAGGCCGGACCGCAGCCTGCGCAGGTCCGGTGTCCCGGAACGTAGTACTCGTCCTTCGGAATGTTCCGGATCTTCTTGATCATCGGAAGATTCTGAGTTTTCACGGCAACTGCCATTTCTAGCTCCTTTCGTTCGCTCGTCGCCAATCGCGAATCGCGCGTCACGTTTCGCGCGTCACACGCGCTACTACTTGTCCTCGAAGCCGACCCAGTACACGTTCTTCTTCATCTTGCCTGCCTTCAGGGCATCGGTCATGACCTCGGCCATCCAGTAGAACTCCTTAAGTGAAACCATCTCGCCGCCCAAGCCGGCCATGAAGGAGGTCGTCAGGGGCCGCTGCGGGACATCGTACAGAGATGCGCGGACCTCGTGAAGCAGGTTGCCGCCCCGCATGGCGCCGCCGTATGAGGTGCTGGTCTCGATCACGCCCACGGCCTTGAACTTCGACAGGATATCAGCCACGTCCTGAGTCGGCCACGGCCGGACGAAGCGGAGCTTCACCACGCCGATCTTCACGCCCTTGGCCCGCAGGTGTCGGACCGCGTGGCGGGCCGTCATGGTGTGAGCGCCCTGGATGAAGAACACCATCTCGGCGCCGTCCGTCATGAACTCTTCCACGAAGGGAGAGTAGTTCCGGCCGAAGATCCGGTTGAAATCCTCAATGGCTTCCTTGATCACGGCAGGGGTGTCCAGCATGGCCTGCGCCCGTTGCAGGTCCATGATCGTCCCCTGGTCCGGGCGGATTTGCGGCCCGTGGGAGACGGGGTGCTTCGGATCCAGCGGATGGGGCAGCTTGTAGGGGGGCAGGAACTCGTCCACCTGGCTCTGCTCCGGAAGAACAACCTTCCCGGGGATGTGGGAGACGAAGTAGCCGTCCTGGCAGACGAACTGGGGCAGGAGCACCCGATGGTCCTCGCCCACTCGGTAGTTGATCAGGCAGTTGTCGAAGGCCTCCTGCGGGTACTCGGCCCAACCCATGATCCAGCCCTGGTCGCGGGCGGACATGACGTCTGTGTGCTCGGATCCGAAGTCACCCGGGGGATCCAGGGCGCGATCGGCGATCAGCATCTGGAGCGGAATGCGCCCGCCGGCGATCGGGGAATAGGTCTCGAAGGCGTAGGTCACGCCCACGCCGGAACTGCCGGTCAGGGCGCGGGCCCCTGCTGCAGCGGCGCCGAGGACCACGGAAAGCTGGGCATGCTCGCCCTCGCCGTGGATAAATTCACAATCCAGCTCACCGTTTGCCACCATCTTGGACAGCTCCATCATCAAGGCCGTATACGGCCGGATGGGGTAGGAGCAGGCCACCTCCACCTTGGCCATCCTGGCCGCCTGAGCCGCAGCGGCGAGTCCGCTCAGTACCATCTCCTTTGCCATTGATCTTCCTCCTTAGAACGGTTTCTCGAGTCGGACCACGCCGTCCTCAAAATCCAGCTCATAGCTCTTGCTGAGTGAGCCGGAGGTGCACTCGTTCACGCAGATCAGGCAGCCCTTGCAATACTTGGCGTTCCAGACGACCTCATCCTCGGCCTCGTTCAACTGCCAGCAAGCATCCGGGCAGTAGACGACGCAGCTCATGCACAGATTGCATTTCTCGTTGTCGATCACCGGCCGGTATTCTCGCCAGTTGCCCGTGATCATCATGGGCTGCTCGGTCACCGGCGCCGGCGTGATGCAACCGAGGGGCACCTCTTTGTCCTTGGGGATATTGAACATCGCATGACCTCCCTTAAGAATTTGGACCCAATCCCTACAGGGTCTTCACCACGGCCTGCTCATGACCCTTGTACAGGGCTTCCTTGTTCTTGACCACCAGCGCAAGGTTCTCCAGCTTCACCAGGTTGGTCCCCCGGACGACGGCGCCCAGGATGGGGGCCGCGAGGCCGGCGCCAAGGCCCACCGCATCCACGCCGCCTTCACTGCCGGAGAAGTCCACGGTCACGTCTCCGCAGATCCCCTTGGCGTCCACGCACACGATGGCCTTCAACAGGTCTTTGTTGGGGATGAATTTGAGGATATCCTGCGGCTTGCGGTCGGTGTTGACCACCAGCACGCCACCCTTCTGCATGCCGCGAAGGATGTTGATCCCCTTCACGATGGTGGCGTCGCTCACGATTACGACCTCGGGCTTCTCGTTCTCGTACTCGTACCGCTCCTCGATCTCCTCGTCGCTGATGCGGGCGTACTTGCGCAGGGGAACGTTCACCCGGTCGGGCAGGTCCACGTAATTGTCGAATGCTTGGGTGAACTTCCCTTCCTTCTGCGCCGCCTGGGCAAGGCCATTGGCGATGTCCCGCCCTTCCTTGTCCTGGATGACGCCTCGTGCCCATACCGTGATCTGTTTGATGCTGGCCATAATACCCTCCTTGACTACTTGGTTATGCCCCGCGGTCCTATTCTCGTGCGCTGCTCGGCGAGTCGTACCTCACCTCCCTCTATGCCGCGCGGGCTGCGCAGCTTACTTCATGGTTCGCACCTGCGCCTGAGCCTCTCGCAGGTGTCGTGAGGCGACGCGGAAGGCTTCGGCCGACTTGCCGCGCGGCCCTCCGCCATACTCTTCCAGGGCCAGGATCGCCGCTTTCTTGCACACCAGTTCGAGGTCCGCACCCGTCCAGCCCCCCGTGGTCTCGGCGAACTCGCCGAGGAGCACATCGTCTTCCATGGGGAGTCCCTCGGTGTGAATGTCGAGGATATCCCGCCGCTCGTCCCGGTTCGGGAGGGGTAACTCCAACACGTAGTCGAAGCGGCCCGCCCGGAGAAGCGCGGGCTCCATCAGATCCGGTCGATTGGTCGCCGCCAGCACCACCACACCCAGCGATCCGTGCAGGTCATCCAGTTCGCGGAAGAGTTGGCTGACCAGACGGGGGAAGAAGCTTCCGGCCTCCTGGGCGGACCGGGCTGGGACCAGCGACTCGATCTCGTCGAAGAAGAGGATGCAAGGAGAGGCCTGCTTGGCCCGCTTGAATACTTCACGGAGGCCCTTCTCGGATTCGCCCAGCCACTTGGAGAGGAGGCTGGGTTGGTCCACCGTAATCAGGGTGAGCCCCATCT
>JBIOJT010000273.1:0-6316 GCA_044451055.1 Methylomirabilales bacterium (SeqCode) | reverse complement strand
GCCCCCGAGCAGGCAGTTTCTTAGGAGGGTCCGTGGGGAGGGCTGAGCCCTTGCCGCGGGTCCTGTGCAAGGGCGAGGGCCTTCCCCGCGAACGAAGCAGCGCGGGGAACGGTGTAGCCATTATTCCGCGCTGCGTAGTATATAGCCGGTACGGGCCTGTGCGTTGGTCAGGGCCCCGGGGGGAGGAGGCGTCATGGCAAAGATAGAGGACAAGGGATTGCGAAGGCGGATCGTGGTCGAGGAATACACAGGCGGACTGATCGGCCCGAGCCTGGAGATGATCGGCACCCTGAAGGACGGCGGGACGATCAGCACGATTTCGCCGCCGGGTTGCTGGGGTCCCATGATCACGCCAGAGTTCGTGGGCGGTCACGAGGTCTCGCGACCGGTGGCGGTCCAGGGGGCGCGGGTCGGGGACGCCGTGGCCATCTTCATCCAGAAGGTGTGGGTCCGGTCCCTGGCGACAAGCTCGGGCACGATGGTCACGAAGGCGGAGGCCTTCGGGTCGGACCCGTTCGTGGACAAGCACTGCCCGAAGTGCAAGACACCGTGGCCGCAAAGCCGGATCGAGGGGACCGGGCCCGATTGCGTCCGCTGCGTCACGTGCGGGGCCGAGGCCAGCCCCTTTGCCTTCGAGGAGGGGTACACCATCGCCTTCGATGAGCGGCGGCGGATGGGGATCACGGTGGGGGAGAAGGCGGCATCGGACTTCGCCAGCCGCGCCTACGAGGTCGCCGCGCTCCCCAAGCAGTCACGGCAACATCCGATCCTGCTGTACAAGCCCCACACGATCCCGGGAACGCTGTCGCGGCTGCAGTCCTTCATCGGAAACATCGGGACGATCCCCTCCAAGGACATGCCGGACTCCCACAATGCCGGCGACTTCGGGTCGTTCCTGGTGGGCGCGAAGCATCGCTTCGGTCTGACGCAAGCCGAGCTTGAGGAGCACCGGACGGACTGCCACCTGGACTGCAACGCCGTGCGTGCCGGGGCCATCCTGATCTGTCCAGTCAAGGTGGACGGGGCGGGCATCTACATCGGCGACTCGCACGCGAATCAGGGAGACGGGGAGCTCTCGCTGCACACCACGGACATCACGGCCGACGTGACGGTGAAGGTGAAGGTGCTCAAGAATCTGACCCTGGAGGGCCCGATCCTGCTCCCGGTGCCGGAGGATTTGCCCTGCATCGCCAAACCGTACACGAAGAAGGAGATCGAGATCGGCCAGCGGCTGGCCCGTCAGTACGGCGTGACCCTGCAACGCAAGACGGGGCCGATCCAGGTGATCGGTACCGGCCCGACCATCAACGAGGCGACGGACAATGCCATCGGGCGGGCGGCGCGCCTGCTCCAGATGTCGCACGCCGAGATCCGGAACCGGTGCACGATCACCGGGGCGGTCGAGATCGCGCGGCTGCCGGGGGCCGTTCAACTCACCATGCTGGCCCCACTGGATCGGCTGGACACTATTGGGCTGGGCGGCCTGGTGCGGCGCCAGTACGGACTGGCCTAGCCAACTGTGCAAAGGGGCTTACGGAGTGGACCCGGCGCTCCGCGCCGGGTCAGAAGCGGACCCTACGGGCGCTCTGCGCCATGTGGATTCAAGTAGTTCTCACGGGACCCCCGCGTGTGGTCCTCGGCCGGTCGGCTGTCGACCTCGTCCTTCCCCTCAAGACCTGCACGCTTGAGGAACTCCTCGACGCGCTGGCTGATGCCGAACCGCGGATTGCCCGGTACCTCCCACGCGAGGCCGGGCCACCACCCGGCCCCCTTCGCCCTCTACTGCAAGACCAGCTCCTCGAACCGGGGAGCCCGATCCCTGACGGGGCAACGGTCACGTTGCTGTACGCCATCGCGGGCGGCTAACCACGAAGCAACCGCCCTGCCCCCCGACTCTCAGCATCGATTGTCATGCCACCGCCCTCATCCATCCGCGGCTCTTCCTCCCCATTCACATCGACACGTTCCCCAATCAGCGCCTGAACTTCACCCGGCTCTTGGAAGAGGTCCAGACGCGGTCGCGGCACGTGAGGGTAGGGCGTTGGAAGCCCGAGGAAAGCGTCGAGTACCCCTGATGCGGGTCGATCTCCAACGAGACCCGTCAGTCAAGAGATGGGTTGACCGGGGCGCCGCTGCTATACTTTCGCTAGGGTGGAGAGGGCTTGCTCCAGGGCGCCCTCGATCCGATCCATCTCCGCTTCGCCCATCGGCGTGCTCAGGCAGCCAAGACCGTTGTCATTGACCATGATGCCTGCGTCCAGGAGCGCCATGAAGAGGCGGTACGACCGCTCGTCGGCGCCGGCCTCCACGGTATCGCGATAGTTTCGAAGCGGGCGGCTGACCATCATCAAGCGGAACAATGAGCCGTCCCCCGTGACCTGGCCCGGCTGGCCGCTCCTCTTGAAAACATCGTTGAGGCGAGCCCGCAGGCGCGACCCCATGTCCTCGAGTCGCGCAAACGCGGCGCGATCCATTGCCTGCAACGCGGCCAGGCCGGCCGTCATCGTGACCGGGTTCGCGCTGAACGTGCCGCCCGAGAGAATCCGCGGCCCCTTCGTCCCCGGGTCGAAGACCGCCATGACCTCTGCCCTGCCCCCGGTGGCCCCCACGGGGAACCCGCCGCCGATAATCTTGCCCATGGCTGTGAGGTCAGGGTCGCCGCCATAGCGCCCTTGTGCGCCCGTGTCTCCGACGCGGAGCGAGATCACCTCGTCGAAGATGAGGAGGATGCCATACGTCCGACTCACTTCCCGCAGGTGCTTGAGGTAGCCGGGCGCAGGCGGAATGAATCCCATGCGGTTGGCGAGGGGATCCACGATGACGGCCGCCAGTTCGTTCTTGTGACGGGTGATCAGACGTTCGGTTGCATCCGGGTCGTTCCATGGCAGCACCAGGGTCTCCTGGACCCGATGCTTCGGGATGCCCCCGCTGCTCGGCAAACTCGCCGGGGCGTCGTCGAGGCCCCAATCCGGCGGCGTTGAGTGGAAGCTCACCTGCACGTCGTCGTAGTAGCCGTGGTAGGCGCCCTCGATCTTGGCGATTCGATCGCGACCGGTGAAGGCCCGGGCCGCCTTGATGGCCATCATCACAGCCTCGGTCCCCGAATTCCCGAAGCGGACACGGTCCAGACCGGGTATCCGGTCCACCAACAGCTTGGCCAGGAGCAATTCCTCCGGTGTGGAGAATGCGAAGTTGGTGCCCCGCGAAAGCTGCGTCGTCACCGCTTGCACCACCGGGGGAAACGCATGGCCGTGGATGAGCGAGGTGAAGTTGTTAATGCAATCGAGACGCTGCACGCCCTCGAGGTCGGTGGCCCAGCAGCCGGTGCCGCCCCGAACATAGAGCGGGTGAGGCCGCATGTGGAGGTTTGCCTTGGAGGTTCCACCGGGGATGAACCGGACGGCCTCGTGGTACCATTGGGCGCATTGAGACGCGGGTTTCAGGAACGTGTTGGCCCGTGCATGGGGTCCCTGCGGATCTGTCACCGTGAATCCCTCCTCGTTTTCACGTCCTGAATCAAAGCAGCTCGACAGGGGAATCGCTCGCATGGCACGCTACCCCATCCGGCACGGGAAGGCAATGGAAATTGGTATGAGCGTCGTTGGAACAAGCCTCCGAGTGAGTCCACGCCAGAAAGGATGCCGCCCGTCCGCATGCACCATGGTATGCCTCCTCGGACCTCATACAATGAAGTAAGAATTACAGGATTCAGACTGCCCAATTCTGCTGCGTACCCTCAGAGACCTGCGCCCGATCGCCGCCTCGCATTTCTCGGCTGTGAATCTGGAGCAGTCCCGTCCAATCAAAGCCCTTCCTCATAAGGAGTTAGACCTATTTGAGTCGATTAAGCCATTGGGTGAGTCCCGGGAAATACCGTGATCCTAATCGTGACTAGTTCCTGGCATTCTTAGTGCACCAACGGGTTAGTGCGTCTCAGATCTTGGAGTGGATTCGGACTCCTGCGCCAGCCTGCCAAGCACTTGGATGCTCACGGCGGCAGCCGTGAAAGCGAGGGGCGCCATGGTGACCGAGGCCTCCCAGCCAAAGTTGTCTACAGAGGAACTCCAGCTCCGCCCGCTAGTGTCGGAATTCGTCGTTTCCTTCGTCAAAGCCCTCCTGCTCTCAGGACAGTACACATCAGATCACCCAGAGGTGAAGCGCTCTGTTGCCGCACTATACCAACAGTTCTTGGTGCTCCTTCACGGAAAGACCGAGCTGACGTTCCTGACCAGGATGGGTGGAGAGTCCAAGGATGTGATCCTGGATGGGATCTTTGCGGAAGCGACCCATCTGACCGCACTCATGCCGCAGGGCGCGGGCGATCTGTTCCTGCCGAAGCTCCACGAGTACTTCGATCGGCGCCACCTGCTGAGCTGGTCGATCAAGGCGAGCATCTCCCTCGAGCAGTTCGAGGGCTTCGTGGCGATCCTGAGTGCTTTCGCCGCGCCAGCGGGCGATCGGGGAACGGATGTCTCGGCCGAGATTGCCAAGGCCCTGGCGGCACGCGGGATCGCGTACGTGTCGCTGGTCTTTATGGATGAGTTAGTCGGCCGGGATCGCCGGCTGCCGTGGCGGGTCGAGATGGCCCTCACGCGGCTGCGGAAAGACCTGCGAATGATTCCGCTCTACCGGAAGAGTGATGCCGCAGAAGTCCGGCGGGCCAAAGCCCAGGTCATCGAGGATATTATCCGCCCAGTGCGCCGTCCCGATCTCTTGAAGGCCATCCTCCTGAACTGCGACCTGATCGCCAAGGACTTGGCCGCAGCGGGCGAGAACGCCATCGAACTCCAGCTCATCGACCGCATGCCGCTTGGCATGGTCTGGCCGACCGCCCTCGAGTTTGCGAAGGATTTGGGCGGAACCGGCTCGACCGATGGGGATCCTCAGCAGGAGCGAGCCAGAAACCTCCTCAAGCCTCTAGTGGCCCGCCTCCACGACCAGTCGAACCCTGAGGGGGATCGAGCCCTGAGCTATCTCTTCGATCAAAAGATTCTGTGCCTGGAAGACCTCCCTCCTCGCCTCCAGGAGGCAATTGCCGCCAAGCAGTTCGCCGTTACCTATCTCGCCAACGAGCCCCAGCACTTGGAGCGGCTCCGCGGCATGACTGAAGACCCGGTTGGAGCGGCGCCCTACATCCGGGCCGTCCCGGAGCTCCTGCGGCGAGAGAAGTACCAGTCCGCCCTGACCATCCTGCGGGCGGTGGAATCCTGGTCCGCCACAAATTTGCCTTCGGCCGCGAATTTCCAGACCCTCCTCGAGAGCGTTCGGGTTGCCGTTGCGGAGAGTGACTTGCTCCAGGCCCTGGTCGAACGCTTCCGGGGAGGCTCGACCGGCGTCCGCCAGAAGGTGGTGGAGGTCTTGGGCGCCCTCGGGCGAGTGGGAGTCGCGCCGCTCATCGACCTGCTCGCGCGGGCCGAGGATGCGGATCTCCGCCGACATCTGATGGCCGCCCTGGCAGAGATCGGCGCGAGCGCCCTCTGCGTCATCCGGGTGGCCCTCGAGCGGCCGGACCTACCCGCGCGGGCAGTGCGCGACCTCCTGGCGGCGCTGGCACAGATCGGGGGTCTTGAGGCCGGCAACACCGTTCACCACTTTCTCCACCATGCCGACGCGTCTGTTCGCGAGGAGGCGGTGGCTGCTCTGGCACGGATTTCAGGCCGCCACGCCGAGGCCGAGCTGACGGCGGCTTTGAAGGATCCGATCGCCACAGTGCGGCGACGTGCGCTCGTCTGTCTGGGGAGCATGGGGAGCACGAATCCCCGGGTGGTGGATTTCCTGTGCGAGGTGATTCGGAAGCGGCGCAAGGACGAACCCGAGGAGGACGATCAACGGCAAATCCAGGCCTGCCAGGCTCTGGCCGAGGTGGGTCGGACTGCCGCGCCGCTCCTTCCCCGCATAGAATCCACGCTCATCGAAGCCCTCGACCTTGACGGAGGCAAGGGGTTCCTCGCCCGGTGGGGCGGATCGGCAGGGAAGAGCGACGCGGTTCGGGGCGCCATCTGCACAGCCCTCGGACAGATCGGCGGTCCCATGGCGGCTGCCAATCTGGGGCGGATGCTCGGGGAAAAGAGCGTGCTGGTAAGGGACAGAGCCGCCCGCGCGCTGCGACAGCTCGAAGGGCGACTCGCCCTACACGCCGCCTGAGCCGGCGCGCCGGCCGTTTCCCGCGGGAGATTCTTCGGAGAGACCATTGTCCAACGGTCTCCCGATCAGGGCATTCTACGTCGTGTGACCGCTCTGCCGGAGGTCGCCCGCCTTCCTGCATCCACCGCTTCGTCTCAACATTTGCACCTCCCTTGAAAACACTTTGGAAATG
>JBIOJT010000272.1:0-6332 GCA_044451055.1 Methylomirabilales bacterium (SeqCode) | reverse complement strand
CTGCACGGAGACCCGGGCCGCGGTCGCCGCGTGCGCCAATCCATCGGCCAGCCGCTGCCCCTTGGCCTCGAGATCGGCGTAGAATCCCGGCGCCTGGAGGAGCGTCAGGGTCTCGATGCCAGCCGCCATGGCCAGCGGGTTCCCCGACAGGGTCCCCGCCTGATAGATGCCCCCCAGGGGCGCCACCTGCTCCAGCACGTCGGCGCGCCCGCCATACACCCCGACTGGGAGGCCCCCGCCCACGATCTTTCCCAGGCACGTGAGATCCGGACGCACGCCGTAGAGCTGCTGCGCGCCGCCCCAGGCAATCCGGAATCCGGTGATGACCTCGTCGAAGATCAGGAGGGCCCCGTGTTGCCGGGTGACCTCGCGCAACCCTTCCAGGAATCCGGGCCGCGGCAGGATGACCCCCATGTTACCCGCCACCGGTTCCACGATGACGGCCGCGATCTCGGGTCCGCGCTGCGCGAAGACCGACCGGACCGCCTCGAGGTCATTGTAGGGGAGGGTCAGGGTGTGCCGCGCCAGGTCCGCGGGCACTCCCAGGCTGTCCGGTATGCCGAAGGTCAGCGCCCCCGAACCGGCCTTCACCAGAAGGCTGTCGGCGTGACCGTGGTAGCACCCCTCGAACTTCACGATGGCATCGCGCCGCGTGAATCCCCGCGCCACCCGCAGGGCGCTCATGCAGGCCTCGGTCCCCGAGCTCACGAAGCGCATCCGCTCCAGGCTGGGGAAGGCCGCCTGGACGAGATGGGCCAAGCGGGTCTCCCGCTCCGTGGGCGCCCCGTAGCTGGTGCCGGCCTCGGCCGCCTTCTGGATGGCGGCCACGACCCGCGGGTGCGCGTGGCCGAGGATCATGGGCCCCCAGGAGCCGACGTAGTCAATGTAGCTCCGGCCGTCCACGTCGGTGATCCGGCTCCCGCTGGCATGGGACACGAAGAAGGGTTCACCCCCCACGGCGCGGAACGCGCGCACCGGGCTGTTCACACCGCCCGGGAAGTAGCGGCACGCGTCCAGGAACAGCTGTCTCGAGCGAGCGCCCATGGAAGATCCCCTCCCCGAGGCTCAGGTAGGTCGGTGGTGAGCGCGGTTATTTAACGCGGAACTCCCGAGCCTGTCAAGACCGGGGAAAGAATGTTTCAGAGACCGAACAACAGGGAAGACACTCCCGCGTCCGAGGCAACACGGCGCGGGAAATGCGGACAGCCGGGGATGAGGCATGCAAGGTGCGGGACCGGATCAGAACGGCGATGGCCCCGGCGTCACCGATCCTGTTGACGGAGGAGCCGGGCCGCATCGCGCGCGAAGTACGTGAAGATCAGATCGGCACCGGCGCGCTTGATCGCCGTCAGCATCTCCAGCATGACGCGCTCTTCGTCCAGCCAACCCAGGCGCGCCGCCGCTTTCACCATGGAGAACTCCCCGCTCACGCTGTAGGCCGCCACCGGGACGCCGAACTCCGCCTTCACGCGCCAGAGGACATCCAGGTAGGGAAGGGCCGGCTTGATCATGATCATGTCCGCCCCCTCCTCCAGGTCCAGGCCCACCTCGCGCAGGGCCTCCTCGGCGTTGGCCGGGTCCATCTGGTAGGCGCGACGGTCGCCGAACTGGGGCGCCGACTCCACCGCCTCGCGGAACGGACCGTAAAAGCCGCTGGCGTACTTGGCGGAGTAGGCCAAAATCGGTGTCTCCTCGCACCCGGCCTCGTCCAGCGCCTCGCGGATGGCCCCGACCCGCCCGTCCATCATGTCCGAGGGCGCCACCATGTCCGCGCCCGCCTCGGCATGAGACAGGGCCGTCTTGGCCAGCAGTTCCAGCGTGGGGTCGTTCTTGACGCGGCCCCGCTCCACCACGCCGCAATGGCCGTGGCTCGTGTACTCGCAGAGGCACACGTCGGTGATGACCACCAGATCGGACACCGAATCCTTAATGGCGCGGAGGGCTTGTTGGACGATGCCGTCCTTGGCGTAGGCCTCAGAGCCCACGGCATCCTTGCTGGCCGGCAGCCCGAAGAGGATGATCCCGGGGATGCCCAGGGCCGCCGTCTCTTTGACCTCTTTCACCAGCTCGTCCACCGAGAGCTGGCAGTTGCCCGGCATGGAACTGATCTCGCGGCGGACCCCCCGTCCGTGAACCACGAAGAAGGGCATGATGAAGTCGTCCACCGCGAGGCGCGTCTCGCGCACCATCCGTCGGAACGTCTCCGTCTCCCGCAATCGCCGCGGTCGAAAGATCGGGTAGTACATCGGATGTTCTCCCTGGCGTTACTCGCGGAGTGACGCCGATGCATTGGGACGTTCGAGCGTTTGGCGGTTCGGATCGCCCGAACGGGTGGACCGCCGGGACCCACGACATCGCGGTGGATGTCCCCCGCCATGGCGTGGGTGTACCGAACGCTCTTCAAAACACCGGCGGAATGAGACCGGGATGGGGCGCCGTCTCAGTCCGGTCCTCGTGGGGCGCCACTTGGGCCAGCAGCCCTTCCACGTTCGCCAACTCCCGCGCCGTCCGGGGATTGGGCTGGTACGTGCAGAAAGGTTCCTCCTCCAGGTAGTTGCCCGTGGCACCGAGTGCCCGTGCCCGGCAGCCTCCGCAGAGGACGCGGTATTCGCAGATACCGCAACGCCCCTGGAGCAGGTTGGGATCCCGGATACTCTTGAACAGGGGCGACTGGCGGTACACCTCCACCAGAGACGCCTGTCGGACGCTCCCTGCCAACAAGGGGAGGTAGCCGCAACCACCCACCTCTCCGATGTGCGAGACGAAGCAGAAACCGAATCCGGCCATGCACCCCCGGCTGAACCCATGGGCCGGATGCGCCCGCGGCGCTGCACCCGTTCCGGCCTGGGGTGCCCGTTGCTTTCGCTGCTGGATCTGGACGCGCTTGTAGTGCGGCGCGCAGGTCATCTTCACCTGAATGGGTGCCCTCTGCGAGACCTCATACACAAAGTGCAAGGTCTCCTCGTACTCCTCCGGCGTCACCTCCATCTGGACCTTGCCGCGTCCGGTGGGCACCAGCATGAACACGTCCCAGGTCACCGCTTGGAGCTCCACCGCCAGGCGCAGCAAGTTGACCAAGTCGTGGCGGTTGTGGCGGGTGACCGTGGTGTTGATCTGGAACGGCAGTCCTCCTTCGCGCGCGTAGGCCAGGGACTGGGTGGCTTCGGCGAAGGCCCCGGACACCTGCCGGAATGAGTCGTGGAGTTCTGCGGTGCTCCCGTCCAGGCTCACGGAGATGCGCTGAACCCCCACCTCCTTCAACCGCTGGACGGTGCCCGGGGTGACCTGTGTCCCACTGGGCGACATCACCACGCGGAGACCGGCCCGGGATGCCCGGGCCGCCACATCGAAGATGTCTTCCCGCTTCAACGGGTCCCCGCCCGTGAGGATCAGGATCGCCGGCTCCTGGAAGGCGGCGATGTCATCCACCAGGCGAAACGCCTCCTCGGTGGACAACTGCCGGGGGTCGGGCTGCGGCTGGGCCACGGCGCGGCAGTGGACGCAGGCGAGATCGCAGGCGCGGGTGGTCTCCCAGGCGACCAGGCGCGGTGCGTGGACCGGGTCGTATCGCATGAACCGGTTCCTTTCAAGGAACGGAAAACGGGCAATTCTTAACAGGGTTGGATCGGTCGGTCAACTCTTATCTGTGATTTGTCCGGGCTCGTGGAGCCGGAAGCGACAGCGCATCACACACGGAAGCCTACCACGTCAATCACCATGACGATTCATCCGGTGGGATGTTGTGACACCGAGGGATCAGGAAGAGCTCCGATTTTTTTACCGTTCTCCTAGAATCCCCGTTTCTCTGGTCTTAAACCCCTCCCAAAGTCCCGACGGCTGCACGGCTGTCTTCAGGTCGAATGTCACGTGCACACTGTCTTCCGGCTTCTGGTTTGGCCCGCGAATCCGGTGGGTATACTTGAGGCCAGCCTCCCAGCAGCAACTGCTGTAGCGCAGGCCAGCGCTGTTCTCGAAAAAGCTTTGGGAATGCACATCATATCGGCTGAGGAAATCCAGCAGGATCGTCTTGGTCACGTGCAACTCGATCCGGCCTATCATCCCGTTCGCTTGCTGATCCCGCGCATATGTGGACCCGATCTCCAGCGTCAGGAGATCCGGCCGCCGCAACTGCACCCCAGTGTTGATGGCGTCGGGCGTCAAATCCTTGGGATTGAGGGCCAGCGTCCCGCGAAAGGCCGCGCCAGGAATCGGGCTCAGGGTGGTGTTGAAGACGAGATTGGACCACACCCGCTCCTGCACCTGGGAGAAGCCGTTGCCCAGGTCTTGAAGGACGTTCACCGCTTGATCCACCCGTTCCGGCGTGAGCCCGGTGAGATAGACATTCGAGAACTGCCGCGTCCGCGGCTGCATGTTCCAGCTCTGGAGAATGTCCAGCGTCGCCACCTCGTGGCTCCGAATCTCCCCGCTGCCGTCGCGCCAGCGCGCGATCAGCCGGTTCGTGAGCTGGTAGGTCACCCGGTTCTGGGGACTGATGAAGTCCGTCGAGTCGAACTGCGGGAGCGATTGCTGGTCCGTCCAGGGGACGTACTGATAGGCGAGGGTCGGCTCCACGATGTGGGTCAGCCGCAGCAGACCCAGGCCCGGCTCATCGAACCGGCGGGCGAATTGCGAGGTGAGGCGCTCCCCCAACCCCACCAGCGTCCGGTTGGCGCCGCCGCCGGACCGTTCGTTCCCCGTGTACGCCGTCTCGCGGAAAGCCGCCGAACTGGTTGCCGTGAGCCAAAGACTCAGGGGCACGGGAAGCTGTACCCCGGGATGGAAGTCAAGGCGTCCCGCATTCAGGCCCTGACTTCGCACGAGGTACACCGCCGACGTATCTCCCTCCCCGATGAGGGGCGTCCCCAGCACTTGGCCGGGCAGCCACTGGAAGCGCACGTCCGGCAATCGCGCGGCCTTACTCGTGGTGGCGCCGGTAAGGTCTTCGGTGTAATTCAGCAGGCCCAGAAGCATGTACTGTGGAGTGGCCTGGGTCACGAACACGTTGGAGGGCAGCGTTGCCTGGGTCCGCTCGAGCACCGTGGAATCCACGAAATCCCGGCCCAGGCTCTCATCGCTCTGCCACCGGACGTCCGCCTTGCCGGTCCAGGTAGGGGCCAGCACCTGGTCGTGCTGCCAGGTGAACTGCTCCCGGTTCGGCTGGGGGGCCGAGGGCGTGATGTCGTAGAGGTACCGGCCGGTCATTTCTCCACGGGAGTGCTCTGACAGGAGATACCGGTAGTCCGCCAGAAAGTCGAATCCGCGCTTGGTACGGTAAATGGGGGTCAGCGTCGCGTCTTGGGAGGGGGAGATGGCCCAGAAGAATGGCTGCTTGTACACGAACCCGTCCGCGTTGCCGTAGCCGAAGTACGGGATGAGGAAGCCCGTCCGGCGCGGCCCGATGGGAAGGCCGATGATCGGGGAGAACAGGGCCGGGATCCCCTTGACCCAGAGGGACGCGTCGCGGGCGACGACCATGTCGTCCAGGTAGGCGGTGGCCTCCTTGGCCCGCAATTCCAGGTCGGGGGTCTGGGGCTCGGGCTGGCACGCGCGACACGGAGTGAAGCGGCCGTCCATGATCCGGTACGTCCGTTCCCCCTCGCGCCGGATCTCCACCCCGCTGAAGCTTACCCCGGGGCCCAGCCGCGCTTGACCGTTGGTGACCACCCCAAGGTTGGTGCGGTAGTTGTACTCGATCCGGTCTCCCTCCAGCCGATTCAATCCCTCCATGAGGATCACGTGCCCCGTGGCGGTGAGTTCCTGGTCGTCGAGGTCCACGGACACCTCGTCGGCAAACAGCGATCGCTCTGCCATGACGATGTGGACGTTTCCCTTGGCCACCACCTTTCGCTCGGCCTCGTTATATTCCACGCGGTCGGCTTCCACGTCCATCGCGTCACGCAGGCGCTGCAAACGTTGGAGGTCCTGCCGAAGGCCGTCATCTGCGTGGCTGAATGTCGAAAGGAGGAGGATCAGCAGCAATGTGGCTGGGGCTGCGGGACGTACTCGCATGCGGGCTCCGCGCGAGGAACGGCGACGAGGCCTTATATCAAAGGCTGCCCCCCGAAGCAAGCGCGAAGTCGCCGCGGCGCACCGGCCGACCCCGGTCGCTCACTCGCATTGGACATCATGCCCGCTACTGGAAGCCGTGAGCCCGCGTCACCTGGGAACGGCGATGATCTGCAGGAGTGATTGATTGCGTGCGCCGTCCCCTGGTTCCTCTCGGATCGCCAGAGACAGCCGCGCCTGCCGGGAGGGGCCGGCAGGCTCGGGGGAGAAACGACGCAAGCAATGCCTACTGCCGCAGGTGCGCTAGGATCTCCGCGCGTCCGGGT
>JBIOJT010000271.1:0-6424 GCA_044451055.1 Methylomirabilales bacterium (SeqCode) | reverse complement strand
CTGAGCTCAAGAAGCAACGCCGACCCCCATTGCCCCCCGCTTCCCCTCCGCGACCGCGCCGGACGAGTCGAACCAACTTTTCCGGCAGCGAAATCAGCCCGTCGGGCACGAGCAGCATGGTCAGGATCAGTACCGCTCCGTAGACGAGAGTCTCGTAGTGGTGGAACTCGCGCATGGCCTCGGAGATGATGGTCAGCGCCACGGTGCCCATCACCGGCCCCCAGACGCTCCTCGTTCCCCCAATGACCGTGAAAATCACGAGGAGCACCATGGGCTCGAGACCGAAGTCGCTCGAGTGGAGGACCTGGTGGGAGTGGGCGAAGAACGCCCCGGCGAGCCCCGCCATGAAGCTGCCGAGAACGAACGCCGTGAGCTTGTAGCGGAAGACCCGGACCCCAAGCGTCTCCGCCAGGACATCGCCCTGGCGGATGGCGTTGGCGATGAGGCCGAAGCGCGAATAGTCCAGGCGCACGAGGACCGCGGCGGCCAGGAGGAGGAGAACGCACATCAGATAATACAGATCCACTTTCCCCACGAAGCTCAGTTGGAGGCCCGCGAGGCGGAGGGGATCCGGCTTGGGGATCTGGACGAGCCCCGAGGGCCCCCCGAACCACCCGACGAAGAAGTTGTTGAAGATGAGGCGGACCACCTCGGAGAACGCGAACGTGATCAGGAAGTAGTACGGACCGCTGACGCGGAGGGCCAGACTCCCGATGGGGAGGGCGCAGACGGCAGCCACCAGCCCTGCCACCCACAGCATGATCCAGAAAGAGTAGCCGCCCCGCATCACCAGGAGCGCCGAGACATAGGCGCCGATCCCCATGAACGAGATGTGGGCCATGTTGAGCTGCCCCGTGCTCATCTCGAGACGGAGGCTCATCGTGAGGACGAGGTTCATCAGGATCGTGGTGGCGACGTCGATGTAATACGAGTCCCGGGTCACGAGTGGGAGGCCCAGGCTCGCCGCGGCGAGAAGCCCGTAGCCGATCAGCGCGCGCCGAAGCGCGGGTCTAGGCGGCACCGAAGAACCCCCGCGGGCGCACCAGCAGGACCGCGATCACCATGAGGAAACCGAGGAGGTTGACCGCGGCGCTGCCGAAGAACAGCGAGCCGATCCCCTCCACCATTCCCAGGAGGAGCCCACCCAAGACCGCGCCCGGGAGGCTACCCATCCCGCCCACGATGATCATGATAAATGCCTTGATCACCGGGAGCGCTCCCATGGTCGGGCTCACGGAGAGGACCGGCGCCAGCAGGCCGCCGGCGGACCCGGCCAGGGCGCAGCCGATCGCAAAGCCCACCATGGAGATGCCCTCGATGTTGACGCCCTGGAGCGCCGCCCCGTCGGGATCCTGGGCGACGGCCCGCATGGCCCGGCCCAGGCGCGTCCACTGGAGAAACGCGTAGAGAACGGCAATGAGTCCCACCGCGGCAAGCACCACGACGAACCGCTCGACCGAGATGATGACCCCTCCGGCGCGCATGATGCCGGAGAAGGTCGATGGCACCGACTTGTCCAAGACGCCGAAGGAAAGCTGCGCCCCGGACTGAAGGACCCAGAGGAGTCCCAGGGAAACGATAAACGCGTTCAGGGTCTTGCCCCGAAGGTGCCGGAAGATCAGCCGCTCAGCGACCAGCCCCGCGATCCCCACCACGACGATCGCCAGGACAAGCGTCAGGAAGTAGGGGAGCCCGAAGACCACGAAGCCGAAGTAGGTGACGTAGCCCCCGAGCATGTAGAACTCGCCGTGGGCGAAGTTGATGATCTCGAAGATCGAGAAAATAAGTGTCAGGCCCAGGGCCACCAGCACGTACACGAGCGCCAGGGTGAAGCCGCTCAGCAGCGCCTGGGCCAGGAGGTCGATCGGCATGGTCGGCGGGAGCGCGGGGGGTGGCAGACGTCTCCCACCCCCGCGGGGAGCCTATTTCTTCGGCACCTTCAGGGCGGCCGGCAGGACCTGCTCGATGTCCACGCTCTTCCCGCTGCGAATCTCGCTGATCACCAACGGATAGAGGAACTGCCGGTCGATCCCGTACGTCTCCTTCGCTCCGATCACGAGGCGGCCCCAGACCGTGTCGTACGGACGCGAGGTCAGCGCGGCCAGCACCTTGTCGGTCTCGACCGAGCCGGCCTCCTGCATCGCCTTCGTGAAGACGTCGAAGGCAGCGTAGTTGGCCACTGCGATGACCCCGGGCACTTCCTTGTAGCGCTTCTCGTACTCCTCACCGAACTTCCGGACCTTGGCGTCCACGAAGTCGCTCTTGACGTTGATGTTGATCGGGCTCCAGACCCGCTCGGCGGCCTCCTGGCCGGCGATGTTCACCAGGCTGGCTGGGTTCGTGCCCGCGGTCCATCCCTTGGCGCCCGTGAATCCCAGCTCATGCGCCTGCTTCAGGATCAGGCCCGCCTCGCCGGGCGGGGAGGCCGCCACATCGAGCATGTCCGGCTTCTTGGCCAGGATCTTGTTCAGGATCGGGTAAAAGTCCTTGGTCCCGCGCTCGTAGGTCTCGTCGGCCACCATCTCGAGGCCGAGACCCTTGACCGCCTTGACCACGGCCGTGTTGGTATCGAGCCCGCTCGTGTCGTTGGGCGAGAGCACCGCGACCTTCTTGATGTTCGGATGCTTCTCCTTGACCCAGCGATAGAACGGCTCGGCCGCCTCCCACTGGCTCAGCATCGATCGGAAGGAGTACGGCTTGTCGGGCCCGAGATTGTTGGTCCCCCAGCAGACGAAGGCGAACAGCACTTTCTGCGGCTCCGTCACCGTCTGCACGGCATTGCAGGTCGCGCCGACCGCATTGCCGATGATGTACTTCACCTTGTCCTGGAAGATGAGCTTGTTGGCGGCGGTGGCAGCGTCGGCCGCGCTGGCCTTGTGATCGTAGGTGACCAGCTTGATCTTGTAGACGTCCCCGCCCACCTTGAGCCCGCCGGCTTTGTTGATCTCGTCGGCCCGCATTTCGGCGCCTCGGACCAGCTCCACACCGTACGACGCCGCACCGCCGGAGAGCGGCCCGAGAACCCCGATCTCGAGGGTCTTCTCGGCAGCCGGCGCCGGCGCAGCCGTGCCGAGAGCCAGCAGCACGACCAGCATCAGCATTAATCCGTGACACCGATGGCCCATCATCACGTATCCTCCTATTTCCCGGGGTTATCGAAACTTCGGGATGATCTCCTCGCCGAAGAGTCTGAGCGCCTCCATGACCTTTATGTGGGGCGGACCGGCTGGGTGCTTGAAACGAATCAAGAAGTAGTCCGCACCGATCTCCTCATTCCACGTGCGGATTCGCTCGATGCAATCCTGGGGTGCCCCCAGGATCAGCCGTTCCAGCCCGATCCGTTTCAAGTCCAGGTCCTCCTCCTTCCCAATGTCCTGATAGTACGACCCATGGCGCCAGTAGTAGCGGTGGGTGCTCAGCAGTCCTGCCTCATACTCGCGAACCGCCTCCGCCTGCGTCCTCGCCACGAATCCCTCCCGGAACAGCACCACCTGCGCGCGGTTGCCTCGGCTCTCCGCCGTCTGCCGGTACAGGTCCGTCCGCCGCTTGAGTCGCGCCGGCAGCTGGAACGAATCGGCCAAAAGAGCATCGCCCACCCGCCCGGCGCGCTTCATCGCCTCGTCTCCGACCCCGGCGATCCAGATGGGCGGGCGCGGCTTCTGCACCGGCTTGGGAGTGACGCTGATGTTGGTCAACGTATAGCGCTTGCCGACGAAGTAGAGCTTCTCCTCCGTCCAGGCCCGCTTGATGATCTCGATCCCTTCTTCGAAGAGCGACACGCGGTCGCTCACCCGGAGGCCGTAGGCGGCGAAGTCCACCTCCTGGTAGCCCATCCCCACCCCCAGGATGAGCCGCCCCTTGGAGATGATGTCGATGACAGCGCAGTCCTCAGCGATTCTGACGGGGTGGTACAGCGGAAGGACCGCGATGCCGGTGCCCAGGCGGATGGTCGACGTGCGCGCGGCCAGCGCTGCCAACAGCGGCAGCGGCGAAGGCAGGTACCCCGAGGGCTCCTGATGATGCTCCGTCACGAAGAAAGAATCAAAGCCGTATCTCTCCGCCTGCTGTGCCTCCGCGACCATCTCGTCCACCAGCCGCGACAAGTCCGCCGCTGACGCGGGGTGGCTGTTCGCCATGACCCCGAACTTGATCATGCTTTCCTCTCGAAGCGCTTGTCGAGGAGACGCTTGGCCTTCCCCTCGCGGCCGTAGCTGTAGCTGGCCAGGCTCCCGGCGGGAATCAGCTCCACCGTCACCTTGACACCGAGGTCCGATCGCAGTCGCTCCTCTAGCTTCGCCTTGAGGCCCTCGCGGTCGGTGGCGCCCTCCTTCACCTCCGCCTTGACCGTCATCTCGTCCCGCATGTCCAGGCCCGACTCCTTCCGCTCCACCACGCAGAGCCACTCACCCGTGGTCCGATCATCCCCGGTCATGGCTCCCACGCAGGCCATGGGGAAGACGTTCGTCCCCCGAAGCTTCACCATGTCGTCGCTCCGCCCGAGGAAGTGGTCCATCTTCCTGAGATGCGAACCGCAGCCGCAGCGCCGGACCCCGTCGCTCACCAGCCGGATATAGTCCCGGAGGTTATAGCGGATGAGTGGCGGGTGATGACGGTAGAAGCTCGTGATGACCAGGTTCCCCTTGTCGCCGGCCGGGAGAATCTGGTCGGTGTCCACGTCGGCCACTTCTACGATGAACATGTCCTCCATGATATGGAGCCCGTCCTGCTCGCGGCATTCGAACGCGGGGAGGCCAACCTCGTGCGTCCCGTAGTTGTCGTACACGCGGCAGTGCCACGTCCCCTCCATGAGCTTGCGAAGGCTGCCGTCCAGGTCGGGACCCAGAAAGGAGGCGATGAACTTGGTCTTGAGCTTCTTCAGGTCGAGCCCCTCCTGTCCGGCCACCGAGGCCAGGTGCATCAGATACTCGGGGAATCCGGCCCAGAGGTTGGTCCCCCACTCGAAGGCGACCTCGAGCTGCCGCCGGCTCGCGGTGACGTTGCCGCTCCCTGTGGTGACGGGTACGATCCCCGACCAGTTCATGCACGAGAGGTAGTAGAACCAGCCGAGGTTCGCCGTGGAGAGCGTGGAGGGAATCTGCATGACGTCGCCAGGGCGCGCGCCCTGGATCCACAGCGCCCGCGACCCCTGGATCCCCTGCATCTCCCACTCCCAGGGTGTGAAGAGCGTCGGGCGCGGCATCCCCGTGGTCCCACCGCTCGACTGAATCTTAATCGGGGTCCGCACCGCGTCGGCTATCCCGAGTCCCTGGTGCTCACCGAAGGGAGGCTTCGCCTTGATTCCCTCCTTGAAGTCCTCCACCGCCACCGTCGGAAGCTTCACGATGTCTTTCACCGACTTGATGTCACCCTTCCGTACGCCGTGGGTCTCCCAGTGCCTGCGGTAGAAGGGGTTGCGCCAGCCGTACTCCACGATCTCCAGGAAGCGGCGGCTCTGGATCTGGGCGATCTTCTTCCGGTCATAGCGAAAGACAGTGTCCGCGAAGTCCTTGGATGGCGGATACTCCCGGACCAGCGCCTTCCAGTCTAGCGACTTGTAGTAGTACGGAACCTTCATAGCGGCTCCTCTAGGTTGACCTGCCCTCGGTTGTTGTACGAGTCGCTATCTTAGTCCAACCGGCTCACCAACGAGTAGCTGGATGTGACCTGCCTCTGGAGCGCTCTCCCTTTCACTGCTCACGCAGGAAAGCTTACGCTAGCGGCCACTCGTACTCCGCCGGGCTCCTCATCCAAGCATCGAGTGCCAGGTCCGGGCGCGGTTGCCCTCGAGCCAGTCAACTAGTGCGGCGAGCGTCGTCAGGCAGGATCTCCTGCCTCGGATGGCCCCCAGCCTAGGCAGAAGAGGTGGGCTCCTGGGCTGACCCCCACGGCTTGCCGGGCCCTGGTAATGCCTGCTGGCTGATGTTTCTCACGGTAAAGGGGGGAAACTTTCTCCTCCCCGACCACGAACTCTATGGGGGCTCCTGGGCACAGATTTGGGCACTTTGGCTAGACATCGTCAGAAAACTTGAATCAATTTAGAGCCTTAGTAAGGAAGAACACAGGATTGATAATCCTGGGCCCTCTAGCGAGCGCAGAGAACTAGGGGTCCTGGGCTCCTTCAGAACGCCGAGGATTAGAAATCCTGGATCCTCTAGCAAGCGCAGAGGATTGGGAATCCTCTTCCCGTCTGCAGCACACGAGAATTCCGCAGCCGTCCAGGGCGACGGGGATTAAGGCCGGATAGTCAAAGTCCAACTGGCTTAACGTTCGATGTAAGCGGCGGCTTGCGGCAAGCCGCAAGACGTCCCCTTCGCGGATGGGTTAAGCGTCACCGTAGTTCGCGGTACTAGAAGCGCAGCTCCATGAACACGGTGCTGGAGCGATACGAATCCAGAGTCTCCGCGGGTTGGTACTCTTTCATGCT